>NZ_JSWJ01000019.1:0-159004 GCF_000826845.1 Phaeobacter sp. S60 | reverse complement strand
TTTCCATCTCGTGGACTATCTTCCTGTGCGCCCGAATAGCCGTGTCAGGGCGCCAAACTGGCTGATGCACAGGCCGCTGAGGATCAGCAGCAGCGCGATCAGCATCGCGGGCGGCAACTCTTCGCCCAGAAAGACTGCGCCCAGCACCACGGCCCAGACGGGCACCTGATAATTCGTCAGTGTCATGAAGGTGGGTCCCGCCTCGCGGACCACGATCACGCGCAAGAGGTTTGCGGCGGCGGTCGGGATCAAGCCGAGGACTGCTGCGATAAACAGCGTGCGGGTGTCAGGGATCACCGGCGGCCCCTCAGCCAGCCAGGCGACGGGGATAATGAGCGCGGACCCGATGAGCAGCAGGATGGCCGCCAGCCCCAATGGATCCACCGGCGGCAGCCGACGTGTCAGGATGGAGCTGACCGAGTAGCAGGCGGCCGCCGCAAGACAGGCGGCGCGACCATAGCCTTCAAGCGCTGCGCCGCTGCTTTCAAACGCGGTGCTGCCCAGCAGGACCGCCACCCCGGCAAAGCCGATGGCAAACCCGATCACGCGGCGCAGGGTCATTTGCTCACCCGGGATAAAGACATGCGCCAGCGGCAGCACCATCAGCGGAATGGCGGCCATGCTGACGCCAGTGAAGCCAGAGGAGACATGCTGCTGTCCCCATGAGATGAGCATGAAGGGCAGGGCGGTGCTGAGGATGCCGATGAGGGTCAGCGAGGGCCAGTTTGCCTCGGATTTGAACAGTTTGAAGCCGCGCACACCCCAGATCGCGGTCAGCAATAGGGCGGCAAAACAGATGCGGCTGGCCGCCAGCCAGAATGGGGTCGTGCCCTCTAGCGCAAGCTTGATCAGCAGGAATGTCCCGCCCCAGACAAAGCCGAGGACGGCGATCATCAGCCAATAGCGCGGTGCGATGTTGGGCATGGGGTCCTCCGCCGGTTCACCGCGCGACAAGACCCCGCCGGGCAGGTGGGGTCAATGGAAATTGCTTTGTTATCTATCGAAGTGGTTTCACGGGCAGGCCGCGCGCACGGCGGTTGCGGCTGAGAAGAAGACCTCCGAGGATCAGCGCCAAGGCGGCAAAGAGCTGGGGCGGCAGGGTTTCACCCAAGAGGGCCGCGCCGAAGACCACCGACCAGACGGGCACCTGGTAGTTCACGGTTGAGAGGAACGCCGGACCTGCGCTGCGCGCGACCTGAACCAGCAGCACCTGAGCAAGGGCGGTGGGCAACAGGCCGAGGTAGATCACGGCGGCGAGCGGCTGCATGGCGGGCAGCTCTGGCACACCTTCGGCCCAGAGCGCGGCGGGGGTCATCATTGCAGCACCGCACAGGAGAGCCGCAGCGGAGAGGGACAGCATGTTCACCTGCGGACAGAGCCGGGTGATGATTGAGCCGATGGCGTAGCACAGCGACGCGCCGAGGCAGGCCAGCCGGGCAAGGGATTCAAAATCTGTGCCAGCAGAGCGAAAGGCATCAAGGCCAATCAGCACCACCACGCCGGCAAAGCCGATCAGGAAGCTGATGGTACGACGCAGGGTCATATATTCGCCGGGCACCAGAAGATGCGCCAGCGGCAGCACAAACAATGGCACCACAGCCATGCACACCCCGGCAAAGCCGCTGGCCACGTAAGTTTGCCCCCAGCTGAGCAGGGTGAAGGGTAGGGCGTTGCTGAAGAACCCCATGCCGAAAGCGCAGGCCCAGATAATCCGGCCATCAGACGTGCGCAGCGAGGGCAGGGCGATGCCCATGGCCCTGATGACAGCGAGCAGACACAGCGCGCCGATCAGGATTCTGAGCGCGGCGATGGTCATGGGCGGGAAGCCGCGCAGTGCCAGCGACACCGCCATGAAGGAGGCGCCCCAGATCACGCCAAGAAACAGAAGCTTGGCCCAATTGGTAGTGCCGGGGGAGTCGCTCATCACAAAACCTCAATCACTGGCAGCTTGCCGGTTTGCCGGAAAACTGCGCTGCTGCTGACAAGTCGGGGAGGGCGGCGCCTGACCCTGGGAGGGGCGAAGCGCCCTCCCGTGGGGAGGGTCGGTCGCTGCCCGGCCTATCGGCCGGGCGGCAGGATTGGAAAATGACTTTCTGAATAAAAAGGGCGCCCCAAATCGGAGCGCCCAGCAGAGGAAAAGGCTGCGGAGGGTACCGCGGGCGCCTTAGTTCTTTTCTTTGTCGACCATCTTGCCGGCCGAGATCCACGGCATCATGCCGCGCAGCTTGGCGCCGGTTTCTTCGATCAGGTGCTCGTCATTGGCACGGCGGGAGGCTTTCAGGGTGGGCTGACCAACCTGGTTTTCCAGCATGAAGTCGCGCACGAATTTACCCTGCTGGATGTCGTCCAGAACCGCTTTCATGCGGGCTTTGGTTTCGTCATACTTCAGGATGCGCGGACCGGTGACGTACTGGCCGTACTCGGCAGTGTTGGAGATCGAGTAGTCCATGTTGGCGATGCCGCCTTCATAGATCAGGTCAACGATCAGCTTCACTTCGTGCAGGCACTCGAAATAGGCCATTTCCGGGGCATAGCCGGCTTCGACCAGGGTCTCGAAACCACAGCGGATCAGCTCAACCAGGCCGCCGCAGAGAACGGCCTGCTCACCGAAGAGGTCGGTTTCGCATTCTTCACGGAAATTGGTTTCGATGATGCCGGAGCGGCCACCGCCGATGGCGGAGCAGTAGGACAGACCGATTTCCAGCGCCTTGCCGGTGGCGTCGGTGTCAACAGCCACGAGGCAGGGCACGCCGCCGCCTTTGGTGTATTCGCCGCGCACGGTGTGGCCGGGGCCTTTGGGGGCCATCATGATGACGTCGACGCCTTCTTTCGGCTCAATCAGGCCGAAGTGGACGTTCAGGCCGTGGGCGAATGCGATGGCCGCACCCGGCTTGATGTTGTCATGGACGTATTTCTTGTAGGTCTCTGCCTGCAGTTCGTCGGGCATGGTGAACATGATCACGTCACACCAAGCTGCCGCTTCGGCGATACCCATGACCTGCAGGCCTTCGCCTTCGGCTTTCTTGGCGGAGGGGGAGCCTTCGCGCAGAGCAACGACGAGGTTTTTTGCACCGCTGTCGCGCAGGTTCAGCGCGTGGGCGTGACCTTGGGAGCCGTAGCCCAGAATGGCCACTTTCTTGTCTTTGATCAGGTTAACGTCGCAGTCGCGGTCATAGTATACACGCATGATCATCGTCCTTTTGTTTCGTGTTTGAGGGCATCATAGGGCGTGTTGGCAGGCGAGGTAGCCCTGATGTGAGTGAAAATCACCCGAAATCTGCAATAGTTATTCGCCAAAAAATGATATAGCATAGCTTTCATGCTTGAAGACCTTGACCGACGCATACTTCGCCACCTGCAGGCGGACCCGGAGCAATCGCTGCCGGATTTGGGGGACCGCCTCGGCCTTACGGCCTCGCGGCTGTCCCGGCGGCTGGAGAAGCTGCGCGAGAATGGGATCCTGCTGGGGCAGCGTGCGGTGATTGACTGGCGTGCCTTGGGTTATGAGGTCGAAGTCTCCCTGCGGATCACGCTGGACAAGACCAATTCACGGGCCTTTGACGAGTTTATCCCCGCCGCACGCGAGATTCCTGAGGTGTTGGAGATCCAGACCTTTCTGGGGCAGGTGGATGTGCGGCTTTCGGTGATTGCGCGGGACATGCCGCATTACCAGCAGATTTACCGCGCTGCGATCCTGACCCTGCCGCATATCACCGATATCGAGGCACTTATGCATGTGGCGCGGATCAAATCGGACGAGGCGCTGCCGATATGATGGCGCTGGATGAGATTGATCACGCGCTGTTGCGCGCTCTTGGGCAGGATGCGACGCAGTCTGCGGGGGCTTTGGGGCGCGAGCTGGGGCTCAGCCAGCCAGCCACGTGGCGGCGCATTCGCCGGTTGCAGGAGGCCGGCATCATCACCGGGCGCAAACTGGAACTGGATGCAGGCAAGCTGGGGTTTGGTGTGACGGTTTTTCTGGGCATCAAGCTGGCCACCAAGGGGCGCGTGTCGCTGGAAGATTTCGAACGCGCGGTGTCCGCCATTCCCGAGGTGCAGACGGTGGAGCATATTCTGGGCATGTATGATTACCGCCTGCGGGTCACTGCCCGCGATATTGCCGATTTTGAGCGGGTGCTGCGGCGGCGGGTGATGACCCTGCCCGGCGTGGGCAGCGTCGATGCAAACGTCCTGCTGAGCGAGGAACGCAGGCCCGGTCCGCTGGGCTAGCCTAGAGGCTGCGGGGCAGGGAGATATTGCTGGATCGACCAAGCCCGTATCGAAGCGTCAGGCCGATCACTGCGAGGCTGATCACCAGCCAGAGACCACCCCAAATGACGGTCGTCCCGCCAATTTCCTCCGCCATCATACGGGCGTCGGAGCGCAGGTAAGAGCGCGCGATTGTATCGTCCCAGATATCAAGCGGCGCATAGATCATGCTGCTGATGCCGATAATCCGCAGGATCAGGTCATTGACGGCAAGGCTGAGATAGCGCGCGGTGGCCAACATCAACACGCCTGTCGTCAGGGTGAAGACCAGCGCGAAGAGATCACGGATATAGATGGCCGCAACAAGCAGCGTGAGTGCCCCAAACAGGGCGAGGATTCTCCGATCCCAATCGGTGCGCAGGGCGATGACAAACAACGCAGCCCCAATGAGCAGCGAACCGGTATACCCGGCTGACAGCATCAGAAAGCGGTTGCCACCCCGCGCGGTCACGCTGCCGCCCTCATAGGGGTCTACGGTGAGATTGAGACCCTCACCGCCGGTGGCAAGGGTGACAATGGCATGAGATGTTTCATGCAGGAAGACGGTCAGGATACGCAGTGGCAGCACAGCTGGCGTGGACCAGAGCAGCACGATCACCAGCGTCAGGCAGATCAGCTGCCAATGTCCTGTGATCACACGCCGAAGAACCTGCATCTTATTTGACACCCAGCCCCATCTGCATGAGCGTTTTGCGCACCGGTGCCATGGAGTAGAGCGCATTGAGCCCATAGGCGCGCAGATCGCGCAACGGACGCGGGGTCAGCATGGAGGTCCGGTTCAACAGGTCGATCCCCTTCACCCGCATCAGAATATCGCTGTGGCGGGCCTTGTGGTAGCTGTCGAGCATGGCAGCATCACCCAGCCCTTCGGGACGGGCCTGCGCCAAATCCAGCAGCACGCGCAGATCGCCCAGCGACATGTTCAGACCCTGCGCACCAATGGGCGGCACCACATGGGCGGCCTCTGCCATCAGGGCCAGGCGTTCGCCATTCATGCGGGCGGCTGATTGGCTGATGATGGGCCAGATGCTGCGGCGGGAGGCAAGCCGCAGCTGCCCCAGAACGCCGCAGCTGCGCCGGTTCATTTCAGCCTCGAAAGCGTCCACATCCATGCGCTGCAGCGCCTGCGCCCGTGGGCCGCGTTCCATCCAGACAATGGCGGACGAGGGCTGGCCGTTGTGATCCGGCAGCGGCACCAGTGTGAACGGCCCGCCGGAGCGGTGGATTTCGGTCGAGACGTTCTGATGTGGCTGCGCGTGTGTAACGGCAAACGCCAGCGCTTTCTGCCCGTAACGGGTTGTTCGCACGGAGATGCCCACCGCGCGTCGCATCGGGCTGTCGCGCCCATCACAGGCCAGCACCAGGCGGGCGGTGACGCAGGTGCCGTCACTCAGGGTGACCTGTGCGGCGTTTGTGCGCGTGAACAGGTTACTGGTACCAAGACCGGGGCGGAAATCCACGGTATCGAGGTCATCAAGGCGCGCCAGAAGTTCGCGGCGCAGGAGCCAGTTGGGCAGGTTCCAGCCAAACGGTTGATCAGAGATGTCGGCAGATTTGAAATCCTTGGTGACACGGGCCACGGGCTCAGCACCGCCTGCATCAATGATCCGCATAATCTCCAGCGGGGCGGCGTGGCAGTCGAGCCGTGCCCAGATCCCCGCCTCTTGCAGTAGTGCCTTGGCCGGTTGCAGGATCGCGGTGGTGCGCAGATCGGCCCCGGCATCGTCGCGCAGCGTCACGGGCGGCGTCGGGTCGACGCAGATCACCTTGAACCCGGCAGCCCCCAGTGTCGCCGCAGCGGTCAGCCCAGCGATACCACCACCGGAAATCAGAATGTCGCAACTGTCAGCCATGGAACCTGCCTTTCATCTCTGTTTCTGAGATAGGCCGGTGATGATCGGAATGACAAGCGACATACTGTCCTTTTTGGCGACGCCGTTGACTGCGTCTGCGCAGATCTAGCCGCGAGTGATGCTTACCAGGATCACGAACATGATCGCTGTTTTGGCGACCGCAGGCAGGAACAGCGCCGGCAGGCCCCAGATGGCGACGGCCAGCCCCCAGAGCAGCACATAGAGCAGAATGGCCAGCAGGGCCTTTGTCGCATTGGCCTGATCGCGGCTGTCAGAGTGCGTCACAGGGGATGGAGCAGCGGGGGCGGCCACCGTTGGGGCAATTTGCTGCTGGGCGTGGTCAAAAGTCATGTCGTTCATCGGGCGGCATCCTCGGTCTGAGCAATCCGCGCGGACCGTGGCAGCAGGACGCCACGGACGCGCATCAAAGATGCCAGCCATATATACCTTATCAGCCCCGGCAAAAGAGCGGTGCGGCGGCGCGCCACAGGGGGGCGACAGGATGCGCAGCCGGGGCTGCGGGTGGTGGCACCGGTGCTCAGAGCAGGCCGAGAAACCCGGTTAGATCATCGGTATGATGGTGGATATGCGCGCCGGGTGCTGCCTCGGGCGCGACATGGACGGTCCGCATGCCAAGTTTATGCGGGGCCAGCAGGTTGCGTGGATCGTCCTCAAACATCGCGGCCTTTGCTGTGTCGATGCCGGCCTTGGCAAAGATGATGTCAAAAGCCTGGCGCTCCGGCTTGGGACGATAGTTGGCGTGTTCAACGCCGTAGATTTCGTCAAAACAGCCCTCAAGCCCTCGCGCGGCCAGCACCTGCTCGGCATAAGGCGCGGTGCCATTGGTATAGATGATCCGTTTGCCGGGCAGGGTCTTGATCCGCTCAGCCAGCAGAGCGTCCGGCTCCAGCTGATCGAAATTGATATCGTGGACCTCCAGCAGGAACGGATCTGGATCCAGATCATGATGTGCCATCAACCCCGCAAGGGTGGTGCCATGCTCGCGCCAATAGTCGTCGCGCAGCTTGTTGGCCATTTGCTGGTCAACGCCAAGGGCGGACATGACATAATCCGTCATCTTGACCTCAATCTGGTCAAACAGCCGGGCAGACGGGTGATAGAGGGTGTTGTCGAGGTCGAACACCCAGTGGCGGACGTGAGAGAAAGATTGCGATACCATGGCGAGGGACCTAGGCTGCGACCTATGCGATTGCAAGCATCGCCGGTGGAATAGATGTGGTCGAAACGCGATCCTTGACTGGAATACACCGCGCGATCTTAACCGCTTGGCCGGGGCGGGGTTGATTGCACGGCGGCGAGGCCTGTAGACATCGGGGAGCAACAATCCAAGGATCGACATGAGCCTTCCTCGCAGTACCAGCCAGACCGACGCTTATGCGCTGATCCTTGAAGCCATTGATGTCGGGGTCTATCGCCCGGGTGACCGTCTGGTCGAAAGCGACCTTGCGGAACGATTTGGTGTGTCACGCACCCCGATCCGCGAGGCCTTGCAGCGGCTGGAGACGCAGTCGCTGCTGGAACGTGACGGGCGGTCGCTGATTGTTGCCTCGCTGGACCATAACCAGATGGCGGAACTTTATGTGGTGCGGCGTGAGCTGGAAGGGCTGGCCGCCAGCCTTGCGGCGCGGCATGCCACCGAAGAAGAGATCCGGGTGCTGCAGGAGATGGTCGCCTCGGATGATGCCTTTGTCGACAATCCGACGGAGCTGGCCAAGGCGAACCGTCGCTTTCATGAGCAGATCCATCTGGCCTCCCACAATCGGTATCTGGTGCAGCAGCTGAACCTCGTGCATCGCACCATGGCGCTGATGGCAACCACATCACTCGCTGCGGAGGGGCGGGGCCGGATCGCGCAGGCGGAGCATAAGAGCATTGTGAACGCCATTGAGCGGCGCGACGAAGAGGCCGCCGGCCGGGCGCTGAAGGATCATATTTCGGTGGCCTTCATGACACGGTTGAAACAGGACGCTGGCGATCGCAGCAAGGGGTAGGGCGCCCGCTGCCCTCACTCTATGTTCGGGGGAGCGGTGTTTTGCGGGATTTCCGTGACTGCCCATGCGCGGTCTTGTCCCAGAAAAACGGTTTGAAGATCAGCTCATAAAGCGCCTTGTAAACGGCGATCACACCCATCGGGAAATACAGGATCATGCTGGGCGCCCAAAGCGCCAGCCAGCGCCGTCCGCTGGCGAAGGCGGCGGTGATCCCGATCGTGATGCCCAGCAATTCAAAGAACACCAATACGGCAGCAGCGAGGTAGGGCGCCCCGGCAGGCAGCAGTGGCGTGCTGGGATGGTCGAACCCCAGGGTGATCAGCCAGAAGGTCCAGAGGCAGGGGGCCAGCAGGAACTGACCGACCGTGCCGAGGAAGAAGGCCTGCAAGCCAAGAAATTGCCGCCAGCCCAGTTGCCGCGCCAGGACAGCGGGGCGGCGCATATGGACCAGATAGGTGACCATGAAGCCTTTCAGCCAGCGTGATCGTTGCTTGACCCATGGCCAGGGGCGGCAGTTTGCCTCCTCATAGGTGGTGGTGGGGAGCATCTCCGTGCGATAGCCAAGACGGCAGAGTCGGACGCCAAGATCAGCATCCTCGGTCACGTTATGGGCGTCCCAACCGCCCAGTTGCTCAAGTATGTCGCGGCGAATGAAAAGTGTGGTGCCGCCCAAGGGCACTACCAGACCGAGGCGCGCGATGCCCGGCAGTACGATGCGGAACCAGCTGGCGTATTCAAGCGTGAAGCAGCGCGATATCCAGTTCTGACCGGGGTTGTAGTAATCTAGCGCGCCCTGCAGGCAGGCCAGATCATTGTCGCCTTGTGCAAAGGCGTGCGCAACCTGCTCCAGTTGGTCAGGGTCTGGTGCATCCTCGGCGTCCCAAACGCCGATAATCTCACCCCGGCAATAGTTCAAGGCGTAGTTCATGGCCCGCGGTTTGGTGGTGAGACCGCCGTGGGCGGGTACCTCGATCACCCGGAACCAATCCGGCAGATCGGCGCAGCGGATGGCATTGCGTGTAACCTCGTCATCCTCTTCCAGTACCAGCAGAATCTCCAGCAAACTTCGCGGATAGGTGAGTTTACACAGGCGTCGCAATAAGGCGCGACCAATCTCCGCCTCCTTGTAGAGGGGCACCAGAACGGAGATCCGCGGCAGGCGTCGCTGCGTCGTCGCCCCCCCCAGTGCCTGAACGGAGAGGAGCGGTGTTTTGGGCTGTGATCGGGTCCTTTGATGCAGGCGCTGCCTGCGTCGATCCTGAAGGTGGGACAGAAAACCAGCGCATTTCAGCAGCACAAACAGCAGTAGCGTCCCAAGAGCTAGGCCGCAGAGCAGGGTGAAAATCGCCCGCGGAATGATGGTGACAAGTGCGAGGGCCGCCAGTCCGATGATGAGCGGCAGACCGAGCCAGTTCGGCTGGCCAAGGGTGCGGCAGCTGTAGGCCAGCGGCACGCAGGCGCTGGCATCGCGGGCGAGATCGTCGCGAAAATGAGCGCTCAGCAATTCGGTGATCTGGGCCTCGCTGGCGATGACGGGTCGGATATCGCCAAAACTACCCGCAAGATCGCGTTGCAGCTCAGCCAGACCGGCCGGATGCGCAATCGCCACCACAAGTGTCTGCCCCAGTTGCATATATGGCAGCGCACAGCGACGCAGCCAGAACCGGGCGGGTTTGCGCGCGAGCAGACGCGCCTGGGGGCGGTGACCACCCAGATCAACCCGTTGCATTCCATGCTCGGACGACAGCGCATCCAGAACCTGCTCCCGACTGGCCCATCCTTCCGATACAAGGATGTGATCAATCGGAACACGCTGATGCTGGCGCAGAACCAGCGCCCGCATCAGGTGGTCCTTGCTGACGGCGTGATGTTCAACGAGACGCCGCTCAAACGACGTCTGGCGTTCTCGCCGGATAAGGGGTCGCGCAGCTTCAATCAGTCTTAGGTTGTGTTCAGCCATAACCATACAGTTTATGCGGTTATGGATTCGAACAAGGGATTTCTTGGCAGGGCGATTGCCCAAATCCCTGTTATCCATGGCAAAAGCTCGCCATGGATCGGTGCTTTTTGCGCAGGCTTATCTAAAGCCGTGCCGATTTACGCGGATTTACGCGCTGCCATTGCCTCGGCGAAACGCTCAAACAGATAGAAGCTGTCCTGCGGGCCGGGGCTGGCCTCCGGGTGATGCTGGACGGAGTAGACCGGACGATCCGAGATGCGAATGCCGCAGTTGGACCCGTCAAACAATGAGACATGGGTCTCCTCAACGCCGTCGGGCAGGCTCTGACCATCTACGGCGAAGCCATGGTTCATCGAGGTGATTTCGACTTTGCCGGTGGCGTTCTCTTTCACCGGGTGGTTGGCACCGTGGTGGCCGTGGTTCATTTTGACGGTCTTACCGCCGAGCGCCAGCGCCAGCATCTGATGGCCGAGGCAGATCCCGAACATCGGCAGATCGGTTGTGTCGAGGATTTCCTTGATCATTGGCACGGCATATTCGCCGGTGGCGGCTGGATCGCCCGGACCGTTGGACAGGAAGACGCCATCAGGGCTATGCGCCAGCACGTCTTCAGCGGTGGCGGAGGCAGGCAGCACGGTGACGTCGCAGCCCGCAGACGCGAGGCACCGCAGAATGTTGCGTTTCGCGCCATAGTCTATGGCGACGACTTTGTGCTTGGGATCTTCCTGCCGGGTGTAGCCCTCAGGCCAGGCCCACCGCATCTCGTCCCAACGGTAGCTTTGGGTGCAGGTTACGTCCTTGGCCAGATCCAGACCTTCCAGACCGGACCATTCGCGGGCCTTGGCGACCAGGGCTTCGATGTCGAAGTTGCCGTCAGGATCATGGGCCAGCGCCACATGCGGCGCGCCGAGCTGGCGGATTGCACGGGTCAGACGACGGGTATCAACGCCGCCGATGGCAATGCGATTGGTCCGGGTCAGCCAGTCCTTCAGCTCTTCGGTGGCGCGCCAGTTGGAGGCCAGGGTCGGATCCCATTTCACAACCATGCCCGCGGCGACCGGGTCGGCGGTTTCGTCATCTTCCGGGGTGACGCCGGTGTTGCCGATATGGGGGAAGGTGAAGGTCACGATCTGCCCCGCATAGGAGGGGTCGGTCATGATTTCCTGATAGCCGGTCATGGCGGTGTTGAAGCACAGTTCTGCAACTGTTTCGCCATATGCTCCGAAGCCGTTTCCGTAAAAGATGGTGCCATCTGCGAGCGCCAAACATGCTGTGGGTTTGGGCGTGACGGTATCGGCCATGGCGCGACTCTCCAATCTGGGCAAAATTCATGGGCTTTTAAGGGGAGGGCCGCAAGGCGTCAAGCCTGCCTAGGCGTGTTACGGCCGTGTTCTGACCCTGTACAGCTGGTCTTCTTGCTTGGCTAAGGCCTTTGATGGCCGCTGGGGAGTGCCCCAACGTCATTCGAAGGGCCGCAACTTGAATTGTCCTACCACTTTAGGTAAAGATCCGGTTTCCGACTCCGTGGGAATGGACAGATAAATGGATACGCGAACTCGGGTCAATATGGCCCTGAAACAGGCCATGAAGGACCGCGCAGCAGCCCGACTGGCAACCCTGCGTCTGATCAATGCCGCGATCAAGGACCGCGAAATTGCCGAGCGGGTGGATGGCGAAGCGGGGGGGATCGGTGATGCTGAAATCCTCGCCATTCTTGGTAAGATGACCAAGCAGCGCAAGGAGAGTGCGCGCGCCTATGAAGAGGGTGGGCGGCTGGATCTGGCAGAGCGCGAGCTGGGTGAGATTGCCATCATCGAAGAATTCCTGCCCAAGCAGCTGAGCGACGAAGAAGTCGCCGAAGCGGTAAAGACCGCCGTTGCCGATACTGGCGCCCAGTCGATCCGGGATATGGGTAAGGTGATGGGCGCGCTGAAGGGCAAATACACCGGCCAGATGGATTTCGGCAAGGTTGGCCCGCTGGTCAAGGATCAGCTGTGCCAAGGGGGCGATTGCTGACCTGCCTCTGACGGGCGGATAACGTTGCAGAGATCAGAAGCCCGCCGCGTTTGGCGGGCTTTTTTGTGTGCGCGGCATAACGGGGTTACGGCACAGATCGGCGGCGTGCTTCAGGAAGCTGTCCTGTATGTCTGCTGCAAACGGATTGTCGCGCAGGATCGCCTCCAGCACGCCGGGGGCATCCCCGGTCACCATGCGGCTGGCCTGCTGCATCAGCTCGAAACTGGTGGTGGTCATCCGAAGTGTCTCCGGCGCGACCTGATTGAGGGCCTGAGCGATCAGATGGGTGAGCCCCTGTACCGTCGCCAATTCACGGTCATGCGCTTCGGGTGTGGTCCAGATCACCTCAAGCTGGAAGATATGCCGCAACATTGCTGCCAAGCGTAATGGGCGACCGCCGCGCAGGGGGCAGAGGGCGATTTTCTGACCCTCGAGTCCCTGCCGGGTGCTTTCGGGACCAAAGAGCGGATGGGTGCCAAGCAGATTGACCTCTGACGGCAAGATCCGTTGCATCACATCGGCCGGCGCCATTTTCACTGATCCGACATCCAGCACCCATGTGCCGGGCCGAACCAGCGGCGCGAGCGCGTGACACAGCGGCTCCATCGCGCTGACAGGTACGGCCAGGATCACCAGGGGGCAGGCGGCGGTTTCCGCAAGTGAGCCAAACCGGAGAGATGGGTGGCGTGGCCTCTCATCGGTCTGTACCGGATCATAGACGCAGATTGGCACCAGGGGTGACAGCTGACGGGCGATTAACTGCCCAAATGCGCCAAAGCCAATGAGGCCAACACGGGAGAATAGAGGAGGTTGGGGCATCGAAATCGGGCTCCGGTCTGTGCCGCGATGCCGATGGAAAGGATGGGAGATGATGTCTCAGACCGCCGGATCGCGGCGGGGTAAACATCAAAGAAATGAGAATGCGTCCGCCGTTATGGAAACAGCGGATAATAGACGGTCGAAAAGATCAGGCTCGCATTGGTCATAAGACAGCCATAGCCGGGCTGGGGGTCTATGTCAAAGGGCGGCACGTCAAGGGGGGCGTCATGCCTTGCGAAATGCGGTTCGTAGTTCATCATAGAGCGCCTTGCGCTCATCCTCTGACAGGAAGGCACCAATTTCGACCTCGCGACCGCTGCCGCGCAGGGTGACATAGTTGGGCACCGGGCCATCATCGGTGTGCAGCTCGACCTCTGTCCAATAACGATTGTAACTCCAATTCTGGCGCGCGCCTGTTGGATTGATGCGTTCCAGATGCGCTTCGCTGGGGTCCAGCGTCAGCACCTCCAGCACGTGGCGGTCGCGGCGGCT
The DNA here is from genome assembly GCF_000826845.1 of Phaeobacter sp. S60. Classification (NCBI taxonomy): domain Bacteria; kingdom Pseudomonadati; phylum Pseudomonadota; class Alphaproteobacteria; order Rhodobacterales; family Roseobacteraceae; genus Phaeobacter; species Phaeobacter sp. S60. Next base: position 145,583 of record NZ_JSWJ01000019.1, on the reverse strand, counting down.
GCGGTCCAGCGCCCATTTGACGGCAAAGAGCGTGGCCGTCACAAAGGGCAGTACCCCCCAGAGTGCAGCGCTGCCCAAAAGCGGGATCATTGGAATGGTGATCAGCGCGGCGAGTACGCCGAGAAAACGCACATACCCCTCCGGTGGCAGCGATTGATGCGGCCAAAGATGCAGCTCCTGATAGCTGTCGGTCCGGGTGGTGATCCATTGGTAGGGCATGGCGTGAATTTAGCGTCTCGGTGAGGGCTGTCCAGCACTCTGGCGGCAGACAAGTTCACAGATGTGCCAAGACCTGCTGATACAAAGAAGAAGGCCCCGAAGCGGGTGCTTCGGGGCCTGTCTGTGTTTCAACTCAACTGCACCTTAGTGCGAATGGGAGCGATCCCAGTCTTCCTGCTTGGGCAGGATTTCGAAGGTGTGCTCCGGCGGTGGAGAGGGCAGGGTCCACTCCAGCGTGTCGGCATATTCGTTCCAGTAGTTGTTCTGGGTGATACGAGCGCCACGCAGCAGCGAGTAGATCACAACACCGAAGAACAGCAGGAAGGAGGCAAAGGAGAGGAACGCGCCATAGGACGAGATCTTGTTCCAGTAGGCGAACCCTTCCGGATAGTCGATGTAGCGGCGCGGCATGCCCTGACGACCCAGGAAGTGCTGGGGGAAGAAGGTCAGGTTGGCGCCGATGAAGAACATCCAGAAGTGGATCTGGGCGCCCAGCTCGTTGTACTGACGACCGGTCATCTTGCCGAAGTAGAAATAGATGCCGGAGAAGATCGCGAACACTGCGCCCAAGCTCATCACGTAGTGGAAGTGCGCAACCACATAGTAGGTGTCGTGATAGGCACGGTCCACAGAGGCCTGCGACAGAACCACACCGGTCACACCACCAACGGTGAACAGGAACAGGAAGCCGAAGGCGAACATCATGGGGGCTTTGAACTCAATGGAGCCGCCCCACATGGTGGCGATCCAGGAGAACACCTTCACGCCCGTTGGAACCGCGATGACCATTGTGGCCAGCATGAAGTAGGCCTGCTGGTTCAGCGACATGCCGACGGTGTACATGTGGTGCGCCCAAACGACGAAGCCCAGAACACCAATCGCGATGATCGCCCAGACCATCGGCAGGTAGCCAAAGACCGGCTTGCGCGCGAAGGTCGCGATCACGTGAGAGATGATGCCAAAGCCCGGCAGGATCACGATGTACACTTCCGGGTGGCCAAAGAACCACAGGATGTGCTGATACAGGATCGGGTCGCCGCCGCCGGCAGGATCAAAGAAGGTGAAGCCGAAGTTACGGTCCATCAGCAGCATGGTGATCGCGCCCGCCAGAACCGGCAGGGACAAGAGGATCAGCCAGGAGGTGACGAAGATCGACCAGCTGAACAGCGGCACCTTGAACAGGGTCATGCCCGGCGCGCGCATGTTCAAGAAGGTGGTAATCATGTTGATCGCACCCAGAATCGAAGACGCACCAGAGACGTGAACGGCGAAGATCGCCAGGTCCATGGAGAAGCCGCCTTCGTTGGTGGACAGCGGCGGGTAGAGCACCCAGCCAACACCGGAACCAGCCTGATCATTGCCGCCAGGTGCCAGAACCGAGGCAACTGCCAGCGAGGTGCCTGCGACATACATCCAGAACGACAGGTTGTTCATCCGCGGGAACGCCATGTCCGGCGCGCCGATCTGCAGCGGCATGAAGTAGTTGCCGAACCCGCCGAACAGGGCAGGAATAACCACGAAGAACATCATCAGGATGCCGTGGCCAGTGATCAGAACGTTCCAGAGGTGCCCGTTGGGGGTACATTCCGCAGACGCATCTGCAAAAAGACGTGCGCCTTCGAGGCACATGTACTGAACGCCGGGATCCATCAGTTCAAGCCGCATGTAAACGGTGAACGCGACGGAGATGAAACCAACGATCGCCGAAACGATCAGGTAGAGAATGCCGATATCCTTATGGTTCGTGCTCATGAACCAGCGGGTAAAGAAACCGCGCTCGTCTTCGTGGCCGTGACCATGAATGGCTGCATCTGCCATTAAGGTGCCTCCTGTTGCATAACGATAGGCCCAAAAAACCGTATAGGTGGGCCTAGACTCATCTTGCGTTTTAGTTCGCCCGCAACAGGCCTTCAATGGCGGAGTTTGATATGGATCAAGAATAATTGTCGCGGGCAGTCCCGTTTTGGGCTGCGCGGACTCCCGGCGGGTGTCACGGTCGAGGGCGGGACTTCGTTTTGGCGCCCGCGGCATTCATCGCCAATACCGCAAAGCGATACTGTTTTGTCAATCAAGATGCCGTGGCATGCTTGACCCCGATCGCCGGTGGCGCGAAAGTCTGTCCGACGACCTCACGGAGTGCAGATAGTGGCGCAATACGATCCAAACAATATCTTCGCGAAAATTCTGCGCGGAGAGCTTCCCTCCTACAAAGTGTATGAGGATGAGGCGACCTTCGTCTTTATGGATATCATGCCGCGATCTGACGGTCATATGCTGGTCATCCCCAAGACGCCGTGCCGCAATCTGCTGGATGCATCTGCCGAGCAGCTGGCCGCCGTGATGGCCACGGCGCAGAAGATGAGCCACGTCGCGATGCGCGCGTTCGATGCGCAAGGGGTCACGGTACAGCAGTTCAATGAGGCTGAAGGCGGACAGGAGGTTTTTCATCTCCATTTTCACATCCTTCCGCGCCGAAGTGGCGACGCTCTGCGCCCGCCGGGGCAGATGGCTGAACCGGGCGTCCTCTCAGCCCATGCCGAGAAAATGCGGGCTGCGTTGGCATCTATCTAAGGGAAAAGGCGATTGCGGGCGGTCTTGCGCCTGTGGGTGTTATTGCGCGACCTGCGTCTGTCTTGGGTGACTTATTCTACCCTGAGGCGAAAAAAGGATTGATATGTGTGACCCGTTTATCCTAGGGTCGCCGAAATTTTCACGCAGTCCTTGAAAAAACTTGGGTTGGCCGCGTCAGGGGAGTGGCGCGGCGCATAACTGGTGCGGCCTGAAGTCGGTGGCGTTCAATAATGCGGCGTGACCATTCTCGTCACTGTCGGAGTATCAGGCCGATGGAGAAAATAGACAGAACCTGGGCAGGGTGACTGCCCTCGTAAGTGTAAGGGCTGATTGGGCTCGCACCGCGTGCATTTGATTGCCGCGGGATTGCAAAGTGACGGGCGTTTTTGCCTGTGTATGTTGCTGAGGAGGGGCCGTGGGTAGGACGGCAGAGGATAGTGGCGCTTCAAACGGCCTGTCAGACGAAACGGTGGCGGCCGCAGTGTACGCCTCGGTTCTGGGCGCGGCCAATGCTGAGGCTTGGCGTGACCGATTGAACCGGGCAAGCTATGATGGTGTTTCAGAATTGGCGGCCCGGGCAGTTCCTGGCGCTGGCCAGGCCAGCAGGTTTAATGCTGCCACGGGGATTTGGAGCGGCCCGGCAACATCCGAAAGCGATATTCATCTCTGCTCGGTTCCCTCTTCAGAGGGGGGGGGCTCAGGCCCGATGCTGATTGGGCGTCATTTCGATAGGGCGATTTATCTCAGAAGTCGACTTGCTGCGGCGCAGAATCATGGATTTTGGCCTGAGCTGCAGACCGTATTGCCTTGCAATGGTCGCAACTGGACTCTGGTGTCATGTGAATCCGAAGTTCTGGCTTCTGGTGGGCGGTGGCCCAAAAGTGGTCGTGTGACCGATCCGCTGATTTCACAGAAATTGCAAATCGCGGATGTTGACCTGCGCAAGTGGCAGGACCTATTTGAAGTCAGCGCGCGCCGCCCCTCACTTGTATTTGTGCGGGCGACGGGGGGGCAGTTGCTGATGTGTCAATCCCTTAGTGGACGAACAGCGGTAGCTGAGGCGAGCGAGGGCTTTGCAGTTTCTGGTCGGATGGGAGCGGGGGCGGCGGACCTGCCTTCTCGACCTGTTGAGGCGGATGATGTGGCCGCTCCTGCATATTTGGTGGAGCAGGTGCAATCCGCCTGGTCCGAACCGGCTGCGACTTTGGTGGCAGAGCGCTTTGGTTTCAGTCGAGAAGACATGTTGCTGTTGCGGCGCCTGTTGACCGGTGACGATTGGGTTGACCTGCGGACCGGAACGGGTGGGCAGCGTAGTCCTGAGTTGGCTGTTCTGGCAGGTATGCTGACCAAAACGGCCGCTCCGAATTGCCCGGACATGTTACGATTTCTGGCTTATCTGATCTCTCAGACAGTAGAAGACTATGAAATTGCGGCGGCCAGTGTTTCACCGCCGCAGAAACGCCTCTCCCTGTCTTGTGGACTGAGCTCGCATTATCTGTGTTTTGGTGCAGCCCGTGGACAGGCAGTGGTGTTTGTTCACGGGATATTTGACGGTATCGCGGGGTTGCAACGACTGCAACCGGAGCTGCGTGCACGCGGTTTACGGGTCCTTGCGCCATTGCGCTGCGGATATGGGGCCTCTGATCGGTTGCCGTGGCAGGCTGATCCTGTCGATCTATTCGTAACACAGCTAGAAGCATTGATTGATACTGAGGGGCTGGAGCGGCCAATCCTTCTGGGACATCGCAGTGGATGCATGTTTGCGGCCGCCGCGGGGCGCCGCCTGCGGGATCGTCTGGGCGGAGTTGTTGGGGTGGGCGCGACGCTGCCGCTGCCGAGTATGGGGCAGGCGGGCGCGTTGCGTGGACATCAGCGTGCCATGGCGCTGAGTGCGGTTCATGCCAGTGCCGTTCTGCCGCTGGTCGTGCGCAGCTGGTCCCGGTCGGTACGCCAAAAAGGATCCCAGGTTCTGGTTTCACGGCAGATTGCAAAAGATAGTGCTGACCGGAGATTGCTGGCGGACCCACGGCTGAGCGCTGTGTTGGAGCAGAGCCACAGGATGATGATGCAACATGGTCGCGGCGGATATGAGACCGATCTGCGGTTGGTGGCGCGCCCACGCGACACCCGTCACTGTACCAAAGCGGCGCCGACCATCTATCTGCATGGTGGTGAGGATACGGTAACTCCTGCGGGACGATTGCAGGCAGCGTTGGGTCCCGGCAGCAAAGACTTGCAGATTCGAGTCTGCAAACGGGCAGGGACCATGCTTCTCTATACACAGCCTGAGCTGGTATTTGCAGCGATCGAGGAGCTGCGTCAGCGCATCACCTTATGAGTGTTCAAAGCTTGGCGGCCCAGAAAGCTGCTTTAGCTCTTGGAGCAGGTATCAGTGGTCGCGAATGCCACATCGAAACATTGTTTCAGCGCAACATCGACGTCGGTCATGGTCACTGGCAGGCCCAGATCCACCAGGCTGGTAACGCCAAACTCTGTGATGCCACAGGGCACAATACCGTCAAAATGGCTGAGATCCGGTTCGACGTTGATCGAGATGCCGTGGAAGCTGACCCATTTGCGCAGGCGGATGCCGATAGCAGCGATTTTGTCCTCGGTCTTCTCACCATTAGGCCGCAGCGGCTTGTCATCACGTTCAACCCAGACACCAACCCGACCATCGCGGATATGACCGGTCACATTGAAGCGATCAAGCGCCAGGATCACCCAGCGTTCCAGCTGGCGCACGAAGCACCGCACATCCCGGCCACGCTTGGCGACATCCAGCATGACATAGACCACGCGCTGCCCCGGCCCGTGATAGGTATATTGCCCGCCGCGCTTGCTCGGATAGACAGGAAAGCGATCAGGGTCTGTCAGATCTTCGGGCTGAGCTGAGGTGCCTGCAGTGTAAAGCGGAGGGTGCTCGACCAGCCAGATGCATTCCTCCTGAGTTCCAGCGGCGATCCCGGCGGCGCGGTCTTCCATAAAGGTGACGGCTTCGTCATAGCCGGTCAGACCTGAGGTGGTGATCCATTCAACCATCGAAGGTGTCCTTTGTTACGACTTTGGTAACCAGTATAGGGCTGTGCGCCGAATTTTCTGGCCTGCGCTGCGGGTGGTGCGCTACCTTGATTGCATGTTTTCATCAATAGGGGGGCGCGTAATATGTTCTCAAAATCAGTTAAAACCACATTAGTCGCATCAGTTCTGGCAACCTCAGGGGCAGCACCCGCAGTCGCGGATAATCTTGGTGCGGCGCTGGTCGGCAGCATCATTGGTGGCGTCATTGTCAATGAGGCCCATAAAAACCGAGCGCGCAAACAACCTGTTACACGTAAGCGCACCTATTCGCCCGCGCGCGCGCAGAACCGTGAAACGCAGACTGCACTCAATTATTTCGGCTTCCCGGCGGGCTCTCCTGACGGTGTGATGGGGCGGAAATCCCGCGCCGCTGTGGCCCAATATCAGGGACATATGGGATTCCCTGCGACGGGCCAGTTGACCCAATATGAACGCGATTTTCTGGTGTCGTCTTACAGTCGGGCGCAAATCGGTGGTCCGCAGGTAATCAAGGCCATGCAGGGGCCGAATGGTGTGCGCGGTCTTCTGCGCATCTGGCGAGATGAGGCCACCGGCACTCGCAGTGCCAACGCTGGCGGCTATGGCAGCTATGGGGGGTTGCCCTTCGAGGTTAGCGAGGCGGTGGATGAAATCGCTGCCAGCGCTGATCCCAGCGCCGAGCAATTGCTGCAGCGATCCGGATTTATGCAGTTGGCAGATCTGAATGGGGACGGCAAGAACGACTATATGATCGACACTTCGGTGTCTGGCAGTTCCTTCTGGTGCGGGGCGTCGCATTGTTCTGTCATGGTGTTCGCCTCAACCCCGCAGGGGTATCAGCGCAATGACTTCATGGCGCGCGGGGTCACCACCGCGAATTTCTCCTGTCATCAGGGCGTGTGCCGGATGAGTGATGAACCAGGGTCCGGCACTGTCCAAGCAGCGGCGCCGACGCCTGCACCAGCACCTGCGCCTGCACCAGGTGGTGGCGTGGGCGGCACGGTGCTCGCCTCCGCACCGCAAGCCGTGGCTCCTGCTCCTGCTCCTGCCGGTGGTGGTCTCGCGGCACTTCAGCTGTTCCAGCAACCGGCACCAGCGGCCAATACGGCCTCGCTGACCAGCCATTGCAGCAAAGTCAGCCTGCTCACCAGCTCCAACGGCGGCTACATGACCGTGTCCAATCTGCGCGATCCCGAATTGGCGCTGGGTGAGCAGTTCTGCCTGACACGCTCTTACGCGATCAACTCCGGCGAAGCGCTCGTTGCCAAGGTGCAGGGCGTGAGCCAGGCGCAAGTCGACAGTCAATGCGACGCCTTTGGTCCGGTGGTGCAGCCCTATCTGGCCAAGCTGGGGAGCACAGGCAGCGACGCGCTGGTCTCCGATCTGCAGAAATTCGTCTTGCAGTCGAATATGTCGATCGAACAGCTCTCCAATACCGCGGGTATCTGCCTATTCTCCGGGTATCGCCGGGACAACATGGAGGTGGCGCTCGGCGCGGCCTTGATCATGGTGGGTGTCGGGCAACGTCCCTACGCTGAGTTGGTCGGTCACCATCTGGCTCAGGGCTTCGGTGTGGCAAAATCACCGGAACAGGCACAGGGCTGGTACCAGACAGCCATTGCAGCCCTGGAGGCGGGGGTCGACCCTGTTTTCGCTCCAGGTCAGCCGGAACGTCTGGCGCTGATCAAGGCAGCGTCAGCCGGGCTGACCGGTGGGCTGGCGCAGCCGGTTCCGGCCTCCAGCGCTGCCGCTGCCCTGCCAAGCTTCTCAACTGACTGAGTTTTTTTAGCGCTAGGACCGCGCGTGTCGGGGGCGGGATACACATTCGCCCCCGTTACATTTTGGAGGCAATAGAAAACCCTGCAAAATGATCATTTTGCATCTTCACAACTGCGCCATGCTCGTCTATACGCCGCTACACCAAGTCAAGACAGTGCGGTCGTGGCGGAATTGGTAGACGCGCAGCGTTGAGGTCGCTGTGGGGTAACACCCGTGGAAGTTCGAGTCTTCTCGACCGCACCAACATTCAAGCCGGATCGAACGCGTTTGAATAATTATCCCTACAAAACAAGTTAGTTGCGGGTTTCAAAGGACTGCGTGACTGCCCGTAAGGTTCTGGAATGTGTAGTCGTTTACGCCTATCTTCCGCACGGCGCGTTATGCACGGGGTCTACTCGTAAGCTGCAATCGGAATATCGGACCGAGGTTGCCCGCAATGGTGTCCGAAAGTCAAAGGTATGGCCGCCAAAGCAAGAGGCCAAAGACTGGGCCGCTCGTACTGAACCTGAAATTTTGTACTATGACAAGCTGGCGGCCAGGCTGACACTAGGGCAGGTGTTTGTGCGCTCGGCTTTAGCGATTTGCGCCGTGCGGTTCGCTTCTAGGTGCGGCATCGGCTCCTCAAGCCGACGAGTATGTTTAGCAGCCTTCAGTTCATCAGTGAGTGCAGGCTGGCCTTAAGATCGGTTTGCGCAGTGCGAGCACCTCAATAAGATTTGGGTGGCCCAAGGTTTGAGGGGGGTGAGGAGTACCCATTGCAATCTGAACCGAAAGTTTGAAGCGTTCTGTCGAACGTGGGAGGCAGAGGCTCCTGATAGCTATTGGCAAGCAGCGTCAGCGCTCGTCAATACAGAACCGTTCTTCGCCATCTGCACGGCACTCGATCAGAAACACGGATGTCGCTGCTGGTACTGATAGCCGTTTCGAAGATCCTCAGCGGGTGAGCTTGTTGAATGGGCAGATGTCATCTTCAAATGGTACGCGGCGGCGACGGAAAGTCGTGCCTTCTACAGCAACCGGATGGCTGATCCGGTCCATGCGAAAGTGCCGAAAATCCTCACGCATCGGATCCCAAGCCACCAGATACCATAGTGGCTGAAGGATGAGCATGGCCTGCGGCTCTACCTCGCGTAAGGTCTTGCGGCCCTTCGCGTCGCTATAGTGGAAGCGCAGGGACTGTCGCTGAAGGAACCCGGTTTCGAAGGCTGCCAAGAGATCAGGATCCATTTTGCCAATGTCCGAGACATCCTGCAGCGGCGACAGCTGACCAATGTGGAGGCAGTCCAAAAAAGCGCGCAGATCTCTGACCTTGTCAGATGGCACTGCCTTTTCGATTTTGGCGAGGCCGACATCGGCTAAGTCAGAGAACGGCAAATTGCCTGCTGCACGCATTGCGGAAACGCTTATCAGGAGCGCAAAGACTTCAGGAACGGAAAGTCGAGCGGTGGTTTGCATGGATTGCGGATCAAGCCTCAAGCCACCGCCGCGCCCAACATCGGACTGAATGACATAACCTTCATCGCGCAGAACGCTGATGTCGCGTAACACCGTGCGGCGTGACGCTCCCACTTCATCAGCAAGTTCGTCAACGGTTGTAGCGCCGTTGCGTCGAAGGGTGCGGACGATGGCATCATGTCTGAGTCGAAATCTCATACTGCGACCCTACCACAATTGGTGACAAATTTTGGCACCATTTTAGCCTACAAAGTTTCCAGCAACATGAGAGGAGATTCGAAAGATGGAACGTACAGCTGTGAACCCATGGGATTGGTCCCTGAAGTTGGGCTATAACCAAGCTGAAGTGGTCGAAGGCGTAACACGGCAAGTCATCTGTGCGGGCCAGACGGCTGTAGATGGCGAAGGCAATCCGCAGCACCTCGACGACATGCGCGCCCAGATTGGTTTGGCATTGGACAACCTTGAGGCGGTGCTGGAGAAGGCGGGGATGGATCTCAGTAATATCATCCGTCTTGGCGTCTACGCGACGGATGTAGATGAGGCTCTGACGAATTTTGATGTCATGGGGATGCGTTTTGGCATACATCAAAATGCCCCGCCAATGACGCTTCTAGGGGTGAGCAGACTGGCGATACCAGGGCTGCTGTTCGAAATCGAAGCAACTGCAGCGGCCTAGGAGATGGATATCAACGGGCCATTAGGGTCAACCCCTCAATGGCCCGCTCGTGCAGTGTGAGTGAGGGCGCTTGAGCGAGCCTGCGTTCACTACGTTTACGGCTGGCGAAGGCCACCAAGTCAGGAGTCAGGCCGGCTGAATGTTCTAAGGCCACCCAGCGACTAAGCGGGGTGGTGGAGGTGTCGGCGGTCAGTCCCGAGCTGATCCAAGATCTGTCGAACGCCGCCTGTTGGTTGAGAGGGTGGCACATTCAGCGACGGTTCTAGCTAAGCTGATGCCTGGCAATAATAGTGCCACTCGACGTTCCGTTGATGATATGCGGTTTGCCGACCACACCGCAAGCGATCTTAAGTGTTCTCCACGTGAATGAGGGAGCTGAATACCAGATCTCGCCGATGCAATTTCTCTGTTGTTCACAACCTTGTTGTACAACGAACGTGTCTTACCGAAGATCCGTGGCCACCTCCTACCTCTTGCTGTTTGCGAGGCGACCTTGTCTCTTCTTCTGCCAATTTGCGCTCGAATTCTGGCAGCTGTTCAAGGGTAAAAGATAAGTCTGCCACCTAGGGCCATCGTCACCAGATCATCCGTAGAGCTATGTACGCAGGCCTCTTGGCTTCCGTAAGTGACTAGAAAATCCGTTGGATCCTAGGCCACAAGACAGCTTCACAGCAGTAGGTGTTGCGACAGCCCGGACGCCTAGGAAGCAGCCACTTGGGGCAGTTAACCAGTCAACTATAAGAGGATCGATTTCGTCTCACTGTAATGGGGCGCAGGGATTGGTGTGTGGATGGCCGTTACGTGACTTAACTTGTCAGTATTGACAAGTTAAGTTCATTGCTTCATACCTTGTCAAAAGTGACAGGAAATTAACTGCGATGAGTACAGACAAAACTTATTCGGCTAACCCCTCTGGGCGCGCGATCTTTCCTTCCAGTGTAGAGACAGGTGGCGCCTAGTGATGGGCCGTCCGTCGAACCGCGATGAGCGCTATGAGCAAGTTATGCAGGCATTGGTGCGTTGCGTGGCGCGTTATGGTCTAGAAGGCGCATCTCTCGCCCAAGTCGCAACCGAGGCTGGTCTGACTCGCCCCTTAGTCCGTTACCATCTCGGTAATCGTAGCGAAATGACCCTGGCCTTGCAGGCCTATGTATTGGACAGCTTCGATAGTCAGACCGACGCGCTGGTAGAGGTACTGCCAAAAGCCGATCCCGGCACAGCATTGGTCGAATTACTTTTTGACGATACCTGTGGAACGTCACCGGACATGGTCCTTGCTCTTGCGGCGCTAACGGCAAAAGCTAGTGAGGAAGTCGAATTGCGCGATGCTTGTCGGGCCTCAGTGCTTAATTTTGAGGCCGCCGTGGCTGGCGCTCTTAGAGGTGCTTATCCACAGGCCGGGGCTGGCGCGGTGGACGCGTGCGCCCACGGTGTTATTGCGCTCTACTACAACGTGTCGTCACTACGCCCATTGGAGATGCCTGCGACCTGGTCTGAGACCGCACGCGGTCTCGCTGTGAAGCTGGTCCGAGAGTTAGAGGACTATTCATGACCCGTATGCGCCTTCTGAACTATATCACCTTTGTAATCCTGATGGTCTCAACGGTCATGGGCTACCAATCCCCATGAGGGCTATTGTTCGTCTATTGGACAATTCAAAATTTCTATTCGGGCCGCGCCTTTTTACTTTCGGATGTGAACCGGGACGGGGAACCCGTGCTGTTCTGGTTGATCCAGATTGCCTGGATCGTATTGGGACTCATGCTCGTTGCGCTTGATCTCTTTCCGGTTCAATCCTGACACATGCCCTGAGGAGGTGCCTACATGTCCAACATGCTTCATCTGCTGCCCGTAGAAGCCTATACATCGCAGCATTGGTTCCATCGTGAAATGCGCGACATCTTCTCAAAAACCTGGCGTTACGCGGGGTTCTTGGAAGACGTTAGTAAGCCGGGTCAATACATCACCGTCCAAGCCGGGTTGAACAACATCTTTATTGTCATGGGGCGTGACCGTCGCCTGCGGGCGTTTCACAACATTTGCCGCCATCGCGGTACGCAACTCATCCGTGCTGTAGGTAAAACACAAAAGGCACTTACCTGCCCCTATCACGACTGGACCTACGATCTAGAAGGCAACCTGATTTCAGTCCCTGAAGAAAAGGAGGAATTCGGACAGATCGATAAATCCTGCCTTGGACTGAAACCAGCCAAGGTCGACATCTGGAAGTCGATGATCTTTGTGCATCCTGATCCGAATGCGCCTTCCATTGCTGACTGGTTTGGTCCGGTTGAACCGCACATTGGCCCGCACGTGCCGGGAGAGCTGATTGAATATGGCGAGCTAAAGAGTAGCTACGAGATCAAAGCGAACTGGAAGGTCGTCGTTGAGAATTACATTGATGTCTATCACTTGAGCCATCTGCATTCGAACACGCTACAGATGTATGATCACAAGGCGGCCAAGTATCACTGGGAGGGTCCGCACTATATGTTTTGGGAACCACCGGTTGAAGAATTCCTGGAAAATCAGGAAAGCAAACTGATTGCGCCTCGTGTCATTCCTGAAGGTGCCAATGGTGCTTGGGTTCCGATGCTGTTCCCCGGTATCGGGCTTGCGGGTTCGGAGGATGGCTGGAACATCTTCATTATCGAACCACTGGAGCCTGAGCTGACCCGCGTTATCAACCGTGGGCGTGTCTCCAACAGTTCTGGCTGGGAGTTCACCAAGCAGTCAATGAGATCATCGAACTTCTGGACGAAATTTGGGCTCAGCGGCAAATATGAGAGCCATGACGCAATGAACGACGATGACCCGATGGTTGCGGGAGACTTCACCGGCGAGGACGTCTATGCCTGTGAGCAACAGCAAAAGTCACTGAAGTCTCCCTATTTTGAGACCGGTCCTGTTGCCACTGGTGAAACCCCTATTGTCGAACATCAGAAAGTCGTCCTTGAATGGTTGGGAAGAGACAAATGACTGCGCGCAGTTTTCATCCGCTGACCGTTCTCGAGACACGCGAAGAGATTGATGGTATGGCCTAAACAGTGATGTTTGATGTGCCATCGCCTCTGCGTAGAGTATTCGGTTGGAGACCCGGGCAACATCTCTCGTTGCGCGTCACGGTGGATGGCCAGGAGCAACGTCGAAGCTATTCGATATCCTCCTCACCTTTCACCGGAGATCCTTTGCGGATCACTGTCAAACGGGTCAAGGGCGGCGTGGTCAGTAATCACATCAACGACACCGTTTCAGCAGGAGACATTATCGACGTAATGCCTCCTTTCGGCAGATTTCACCTCGACCCCAGCGCAACATCGCGGCGCACGCATTATTTTTTTGGCGCTGGATCTGGTTTTACCCCACTGTATTCGATGTTGAGTTCGGTTATGGCTGAAGAGCCTGGCTCCTTCGCGCATGTGGTATATGGCAATCGCAATGAAAAGAGCATTTTGCTCGAGGATGAGCTGAATCGCCTTTGGGAGGCAAATTCCGAGCGTATGTCCGTTCACCATGTCTTTTCTAAGCCGGGCTGGTGGTCAAATGCTCAGTATTGGCGCAAGGGCATTGTGAACAAAGCGGCCATTGAAGCAATGATCGCCGAGAACCCACCCTATGCGCAGGATACACAGTATTATGTCTGCGGCCCTGGGGAGATGAATAATGGAGTGAGAGAGGCGCTTATGTCGCTCGATGTCCCTGTCAGCCGCATTCACATGGAAAGCTATGGCGGTATTGATGATCACGACACAAGCACCATAGGCATAGCCGCAAAAGCAAGCGTAACCCTGGGTGGCTTGGTCCACCAAGTCAATATCTCAAAGGGGCAAACACTGCTCGATGCTATCAAGGGGGCGGGGCTCAAGCCGCCATTCTCTTGTCAGTCAGGTGTCTGCGGTGCGTGCTGTGCCAAGCTCACACAAGGCAGGGTCCATATGCGTGCACGTGCGGCACTTGAAGACGGGGATATTGCAAGGGGCGAGGTGCTAACCTGCCAATCCCTGGCTACGACGGAAACCCTTGCACTCGCCTATAAATAGGCCGTCGGATAGCAGAAATGCCCTTGTTCTTTGTACCACGTCGATCGTTAAGGCTCTCGCTTTTAGAGCCGGGTGCCCCAAAGGTGCCGGTCAGGCGTTGCGCAACTACGGCCATTAGACTGGCTTAACATCGGGTCCTTGTTCATGCGAACCAGTCGCTTCAGTAGGCAAACGGCAGTTTTAACTTAAGTCATTGTTTTAAAATAAACCACAGGCCGTAGCGCGACCGGTGGTCATCAACTCGTGTCAGAAGGGTAATTGGCCTCCGAAGATTTGCGCTATTGCTGACCTCATAGAAGTAAAATGATCCATAGTTTTCCCATTTTAAAATTGTTCATATTATGTAAATCAAATTTTTAACCAAAGCCCATCTTCAAGGATTACTCTTTGGTGTTTGAAAATACACATAGCATGTAGGTTGAACCTGAGTGCGGTTTTTTGAAAATGGAGCCTTTAGCTTACGCTAATGCCTATTTTATTGTCTTGCGACCCGTGAAGTCGCCCTCCCGCATTACTGAAAGTCAAAGGTCAACTGCTGTGAACCACTCAGCATCCTGATTTTTCGCCCCATTGATGCCTCTGCTTTCAATGTAACTTCAGCCGCAGCACGTGCATCCTCTTCAGCATCATGGTGCTCGAATTGAAGCCCTAACACCTTTTTGAGATTGGCCAGACCATGCCCACCATGGCCGCGTAATTCCGGCCAAGCTTGGCGAGCGATCGCAACGCTGTCTGACCATGTTGACTTCAACACTTGAAATCCCGCAAGCCGACACGCCGCGTCAAAGGCTTTCTCATCGTATCGGCTGTGTTGAATAAGCGGGTATGCCTCAAGAACCGGACGTAGGCTTGGCAATACTTCTGCAAATTTGGGGGCGCTTTTGACAGTTGAAGCATCAATCCCATGCAGTCGCGTATTGCCTTTAGCAAAGGGAGTGCCGGGATCAATATAGGCACTATAAGTTGCGATTGAGTTGTCAAATCCAACACAAGCGAGGCCAATTTGACAGATGCTCGCAATATCGTACCCGGCAGTCTCGACATCTACAGCTATGAATCTCAGATTGTCGCTCAGTGGTTCAGCCTGTTTGAAACAAGTTGGTAAAGACAAAGATGCAGCATTGGCCATGACAACGACTTTCATACGTTCGCAGACTGATGCAAAGACGCACCAATAACTCGCCGGGCTTCTTTTCCAGACCACGCAGCACGCGATGGCAGTCATTAATACAGACTGTAGCGAGCAGCGAAAGGGGGCCCGCTTTGACCGATGCTACGCCCTGCTTGAATATCGGCTTTACAGCGATGCTGGGCAGTTATTCGTGCCGACGGGCTAGCTAATATCTGCTTTCAGCCAATTCAGCAGCTTCGTCACGGGCGGTCTTTTCATTATCTCGTTGAACCTATCGTCGTCGGCACAGTTGCAGGCGCTATGATTGTGATGCGGGGACTGTCGGCTGATTGAATGCAGCGGATCAGGTTCCGCTTCGATTCTCCTGATTGCGTAAGGTCAGTGCCGTAACAAGCAAAACCCCCGCCAGAGCCGAAAGCCAGGTGAGACCATCGTCGAAGAATACGGCTCCGATTATCGCAGCAAAGAAGAGTGAGATGAAGTTTGCCAAGGACACCAGCGATGGTCCATAGTCTCGCGTCAGATTCAGATAAACCAGTAGCGCAAGCCCTTCACCAACGCCGATCAAGCCGATAGCGGGAATGTTGCCGGTGACAAGATGCCACTCAAGGATACTTCCGGAAATTATACTTCCTGCCAATGTGGCCATCGCAACGACAAGTGCTTGCCCATGCGCCACGCTTATCGCGTCGACCCGTTTCGGCCAACGAGATGCAACAAATACCGTATTGACAGCATAGAGGGTGGGGACTGCGAAGGCAGCCAGAAACCAATCCCAGGAAACTGGATCAGTCGACAATTCTGCTGTGTCCCAAACGATCATAATCGCAGCACCAAAGCCCAACAATACAGCGGCTACCCCCTTCAAGTTCACGGATTCCACACCAGCAAGAACGGCGAGGATGGTTGTGAAAATGGGCATTGTGGAAATGATCACGACGAAGATGAACAAGGGGAGTTTTGGTGCGACAAAAACCTCCAATGAAAATGGCAGTACAAATCCGAGGAATCCGCTGAGAACGTAGAACCCTGCAGCCTCTGGTCTAAGTGGAGGCCATTTGCGGCATGCCGTTGCTACAGCCGAATAGAAAAAGGCTATTCCAAGGATCGAAACTGGGGCAACCACAAGCGGTGGAAGCCCCGATTGCCCGGCTGATTTCATGGCGGCGAGGCGCACGCTCCAAAGACAGCCGAGCAGGATAAGTAAGACAAGCTTCATTGCGCTATCGCATGTTCATTAACAGTTTGGCCGCAAACCCGATTAGAAGGACGCCAGAGCCTTGTCGGAACCTGTTATATCGCGCCTGTGTCATGAACCGGCTCCTGAAAGCATGTGCGAGTGCCGAATAGGTGGTGAGCGACAGGATGGACAGGCCACAATAGGTCAGGATGAGAATACTCGCTTGTGACGCCATTCCCCGCTCCGGTTCCAGAATCTGAGGGAACAGCGCCATATAAAATAGCAATGCTTTGGGATTGGTGGCTGCCAGTAGAAATGCCTCAAAAAATAGAGTGCAAGCTGGAACTGCTGCGTCGGTCAGAGAGTGTAGAGATAGGGTTTCTGTCCTAATCAATAGTCTGGCGCCAAGCCAGGCCAGATACGCTACTCCCGCCCACTGAAAAAAGGACCAGAGCAAGTCTGACGCCATCACAAAGGACGTTATGCCTGCTGCACAGATAGCACCACCTACGGCAAGGCCCAAAGCATTGCCAAGAATCGTGGGCGCAACCTGGTAGATGCCCAACTGTATCGCGCGCCGCACGGTATTCAGGTTCGCCGGACCTGGTGTGACGATGTTCACGGCCGAGATAGTTGCAAAGGAAACCCAAAGTGCCCAGTTCATTGTCTCTCTCACATTTTGAGGTCGTTGATATGCAAAAATAGAGCGTGAATGCAGAGATGTGCTTGCTGAAATAAAAGTACTTAGCTGATTTTAATCGTGGAAAGTGAGGGGTTTTGGGGTATTTGCATTGGTATGGAAAATACTCTAGATGACCTTGATCGCGCCATTCTCACAGCTTTGGTGAGTGATGCGCGGATTAGCTGGAAAGACCTCGCCGCTGATGTGGGGGTCTCGTCCCCAACAATCCGTGATCGTGTCCGGCGATTGCAGGACAGGGGTATTGTGCAAGTGTTCTCGATTGATATTTCGTCGGCTGCCTTGGGGTATACTCTTGATGCTGTTGTGCGGTTTCGACCGTTACCGGGAAAGCGCCATGTGCTGGAGCAACAGATTCAGAATACGGATCGGATCGTGCAATGCGACAAGGTTACGGGTGAGGACGGGTTTGTGGCCCGCGTACTGCTGAAAGACATTGGAGAACTGGATCCACTTCTTGAAACCTTCGGGCGGATGGCAACAACGAACACGGCGATCGTAAAGTCGAGCCCCGTCAGAATGCGGCCGCCACCGTTCTGAGTTCAGACGCGCGTTGGTCAGACATGTTTCGGATATTTGTCTAAGTGGCAGCTCATACAGCGTTCGGGGTTGTGTTCGGGGACGCGCGCGGTTGTTTTTGAGATTGTCTTTCCATCAGCAAAATGGAGTGTTTTGATGGAAACTATGGAACGAGATACCGCATATATGGCCTGCCAATGCCGGTTCTTGCGTAGGATGATTGGTTCAACGCAGGAGAACCTGGCAGATGCGGCCGGGTTAACTGTCCGTACAATTCAGAAAGTAGAGAGTGGGTGGCATTCACGAAGGTTCAAACTCTGCGCAGTATCGCGCGGGGTGTCGGGTTTGACGTGGCTGTGTTCGAGAAACCGACGCCGGAACAGGAAGAACGACAGCTCAGGAAGATGCAGCGCGCACTGAGGCAAACTGTTCTTGTGCCAACATCACCTATTAAGAAAGCGAACGACTTTTAGCCCCGCAACAGGGCATGACGGAGACCGCTATGGTCTTGTGACCTTGGATGACCCATGGGAGTTTCCGGAGCAAGATCGCCTGAAGTTGTGATCTCTTCTGGTAAAGTGCTGTGGGTCAGTGGCGATGTCGGTAAATTGGTCCGCCATCGCGCTTTCAACCGGCGTTTATTGCAGCCTCTGACGGGGCTGAACGCTGGCTCCATACCAGGACGATGATCCCTGTAACAGTGACCTGCGCTATCGCAAATACCACCATCGCAGATTGAAGGCCGAGCATATCCGCAAGTGCTCCGCTGGCGATTACGGGAAGTGAGAAGCCGAAGTAGGCGTAGATAAATAGCCCGGCCGTTGCGCGCGCCCGATCATCTGGCGCACGCAAGGAAACCTCTGCCAATGAGGCGAGATAGGTGAAACCGTAGCTCGCTGCGCTGGTGATGCAGGTGCCAAGAAGAACAAATGCCAGTACCTTTAGCCAGACACCGGCAAGAAGAACCAGAAAACCAAGCGGGATCAGAATGAAACCTATAGCGAGGGCGCGCGCGTTGGACATACGCCGGGCGATCGGCTGGCACAAGAACCCTACGAAGATAGCCAGAAAAATGACGAGACCGGTCCATCCTCCGAGATTGTTTTCAGCCAGTTCCAGTGGAACGACAGCGATGGTCATGCCAGTGGTGGACCATGCCAGGGCCATCGCGGCCCCGAAGACCCACGTTCCCGTAGGGAACACCGGCAGACGCACAATCGAAACCGGCCTCGGCTTGTCGACACGAGGCAGGGTCAGGGCAATCAATGCCAGGACCGGGGCCGCTACGAAAAGCGCAATGTAGCTGACTGGTAAGAGAGTATGACCTTGCAGGCCGAGACTAATACCGGTTGCCAGAGCGCCGCCGCCAAAACCAAGAGACGTAGCCGAGGTCACAATGACAGCCGCGTTCCTAGCGCGATCTGCGCCCAGGATTTCAGTCATATAGGCGGTTCCGGATGTTGTTGCGAGGCCGGTGCCGATCCCGAGCATGAAACGTGCGATCACCAGACTGATCCAGCTTGGGGCTTGCACGAGAAGCGCTGTCGCAACGGTGCCAAGGATCAGTGCCAAGGCAATCGGAAACCGCCGCCCGATCCGGTCTGATAGGCCGCCGAGCAGCAAGAGCGTTGGCATAAGACCCCCGACATAGGCTGCAAATGCAACCGTTACAGCTGTCGCGCCCACCTCACTTTCCGTCGCATAGGAATCGTAGAGCGGGGCCTGAAGATTCACGGCAAATGTCACCGCAAACAGACCAAGGGCGAGAATAGAAACCGGGATCACCTTGGACATGGGTGGACCTCGCAGATTGACTTGAGATCGAAATGCCATGACGAAATGAACATGACAATTTTTCAATTGTACTAGATACAGTGTGATAATGAAGACACCCGACTACGTGCGTTTGGCCGACATGCTTCCTATCGAATGGTAACTGGCTCCGGGTACTAAGCTGTCGGCCCATCGGATCTCTGCGGAACAGGCTGGTGTGGCCCTCGCAACTGAAACAAATACTTACAGAGTGCCTGATAAGAGAGGCCCAATTATCGGCGAAGCTGGTCGCGACATATTCGCCCGCGCTCTCGGAGGGCAGCCAACACTCGGCGTTCTACAAACTGCCGCCGACGGTCTTGTCGATCTTATCTTTAATATGCTTGGCGATGCAGGTGACGCGACCGATACGCTGACCTATTCAGGCTTCGAATTTATCGCTGTCCTACATGGCCTTGAACTTGTTCCCGTATCGACGCCGGGATCGAGAAGTCAGCGGTCGAGGCAATCGCAAGCCAGCGGCGACTCCGCGATGCGCTACCGACCGTGCAAGAGGCTTTGCCGGTTTCACTTCGTTTCGCGGTCGAAAAGATCAGTGAGACGAAAATGGAAGACATCTTCCAAGCTAAACAGCTCGACGATGGGCAGGATGTCCTCCGCCACCTCCGGGCTTTGTTGAATGAACTCAGTGGAGCCCCGGTCCTGCATCACACTGAAGAGGGCGAACCCTACTGGGTAGGAGGATCGGACAACGGCCGCAAAGTTGAAATTCTAATCGAATGCCTCAAAGGTATGTTTTGTCATGCTCAGAAAACCAGCGACTGGCTCTCTGCCGCTCCGTTCCCGCCTGTAAGATTTAGCGGTTCCGCTTTACAGCACCGGAACTCATCAGGCGACGGCACCAGACGGCGGTGAGTGTTGGACAGCCTAGCGCCACCAACTTGCTTTCCTGGCGAGATCCGACTGCACCATCGAGAAGGGCCGCAGGAGTACTGCGGCCCTCGTTCAGTTCCTTGGTTCAAGGACGGATCTACACCGCGGATTGAGCGACGCCTCAGAGCGGTCTATGTCGCCGTTTCGGTGAGAGGTGAGCCAAAAACCCACCAATCAAGCCCATTCCCCGACCGAGACCCCAATGTGCACACTTTGCTTGCACAAAATGTCTGAGAACCCCGAAAAAATGCAAACATTGGCTGTCGGTACATTCACACGCAGAACGACATCAGAAACCGCTTACTCAGCCACATTTGGAGTGGCCGCAGCTGCGGCAGGTCATGCAGCCTTCGACCATTTGCAGGTCATATTGGCCACAGCTCGGGCAGGGTTTGCCGCGGGGGGCGTTGAGGGAGACAACCTCCGCTTTTGGATCTGATTTCA
Source organism: Phaeobacter sp. S60 (assembly GCF_000826845.1). Classification (NCBI taxonomy): domain Bacteria; kingdom Pseudomonadati; phylum Pseudomonadota; class Alphaproteobacteria; order Rhodobacterales; family Roseobacteraceae; genus Phaeobacter; species Phaeobacter sp. S60. The sequence goes on along the minus strand of NZ_JSWJ01000019.1, from coordinate 125,099 downwards.
GACCCATCCCTTCGCCTTCGAGAAAACCGGTGGCAACCATATGTGTTTCGATCACGCCGCCGATCGCTGCGAGAATGGAGGGGATGTATTTTCCCTGCACCCAGGCCCCGCCGCGGGGATCAAAGACCGCTTTCAGCTCTTCCACGACAAAGGACACATCACCGCCACGGCGGAACACGGCTGAGATCATCCGGGTCAGGGCCAGCGTCCAGGCGTAGTGCTCCATGTTTTTGGAGTTGATGAACACCTCAAACGGGCGGCGGTGGCCGTTGATGATAATGTCGTTGATGGTGAGGTAGATCGCGTGCTCGCTGTCCGGCCACTTCAGCTTGTAGGTGTGACCTTCCAGCGATTGCGGACGGTCCAGCGGCTCGGACATATAGACCACTTCTGCCGCACCGGACTCGCTGATATCGGCCTCATGGGGGGCATCGGCGGTTTCACCTGGTGCCGTGTCTGCGCTTTCACTCACGGAGAGCACAGAGCCGGTCACGTCATTCGGGCGGTAGGTGGTGCAGCCTTTGCAGCCCAGATCCCAGGCCTGCATGTAGACATCCTTGAAACTGTCGAAGGAGATGTCTTCGGGGCAGTTGATGGTCTTGGAAATCGATGAGTCGATCCATTTCTGCGCCGCAGCCTGCATTTTGACATGCTCCGACGGGGAAAGCGTCTGGGCGTTGACGAAATAGTCGGGCAGCTCTTTGTCGCCGAATTTGTCGCGCCACATCTGCACGGCGTAGTCGACGACCTCTTCCTCGGTGCGGCTGCCGTCTTTTTGCAGAACCTTACGCGTGTAGGCATAGGCAAAGACCGGTTCGATACCGGAGGAGACATTGCCCGCGTAAAGCGAGATGGTGCCGGTGGGGGCGATGGAGGTCAGCAGTGCGTTGCGGATGCCATGCTCGCGGATGGCGTCGCGCACGTCCTCATCCATGTCCATCATGGTGCCCGATGCCAGGTAGGCGTCCGCATCGAACAGCGGGAAGGCACCTTTTTCCTTTGCAAGATCCACCGACGCCAGATAGGCCGCGCGGGCGATCGCGTGCAGCCAGTCTTCGGTCTGACGCGCTGCCTCGTCTGAGCCATAGCGCAGTCCAAGCATCAACAGGGCGTCCGCCAGACCCGTCACACCAAGGCCGATGCGGCGCTTGTTCTGGGCCTCCTGTGCCTGTGCGTCCAGCGGGAATTTGGAGACGTCGACGACATTGTCCATCATCCGCACGGCAGTTGCGACCAGGTTCTTCAGCCCCTCGGGGTCCAGTTCGGACTCCTTCTCGAACGGGTTTTTGACCAGGCGCGCCAGGTTGATGGAGCCGAGCAGGCAGGCTCCATAGGGGGGCAGGGGCTGTTCACCGCAGGGATTGGTGGCCGCGATCTGTTCCACGTAGGACAGGTTGTTGGCCTTGTTGATGCGGTCGATAAAGATCACACCCGGTTCGGCATAATCATAGGTGGCCTGCATGATCTTGTTCCACAGATCGCGCGCTTGCACGGTCTGGTAGATCTTGCCGTCAAAGATCAATTCCCATGAGCCATCAGCCTTGACCGCTTCCATGAAAGGATCGGTGACCAGAACCGACATGTTGAACATGCGCAGGCGGGCCGGGTCGGATTTGGCAGTAATGAAGGCTTCGATATCGGGGTGATCGCAACGCATGGTCGCCATCATCGCACCGCGGCGGGAGCCTGCGGACATGATGGTGCGGCACATTGCGTCCCAGACGTCCATGAAAGACAGCGGCCCGGAGGCGTCTGCCGCGACGCCTTTTACATCTGCGCCGCGCGGGCGGATGGTGGAGAAATCATAACCAATGCCACCACCCTGCTGCATGGTCAGCGCGGCCTCTTTCAGCATGTCGAAAATCCCCGACATGCTGTCCGGCACTGTGCCCATGACGAAGCAGTTGAACAGGGTTACCTGCCGCGCGGTGCCGGCACCTGCGGTGATGCGGCCAGCGGGTAGATACTGGAAATCCTCAAGCGCACTATAGAATTTGTCTTCCCAGGTCTTGGGGTCGCTCTCCGCCCGCGCCAGATCGCGTGCGATGCGGCGCCAGCTGTCCTCAACTGTCTGGTCGATGGGGGTGCCATCGGCCTGTTTGAAACGGTACTTCATGTCCCAGATCTGTTCGGCAATCGGGGCGGCAAAACGGCTCATATGGCGAATCCCTATGGTCGGTCGTGGCTAAGGTGGCGGCCTGCCTACACCAGCCGCGCTGCGGTCCTCAACGCTGAAATCACATTGAGGCGTAAATTTATCCTCATCATACCACAACACCTTGTCGATCTGCCAGTCCGACCTACAATATAGGGTTCATACTCTGGACGACTCTGTGGGCATCTTGTGGATAACTATATCAATCTTGTGAAACTTTCTGTTGGGACTGAAACCGTTGACGGGCTGGCGGCCTGGCAGGCGGAGTACCGCAAGCAGCTGCCTGAGGGGTTGCCGCGCCATGTCACGCGGATGTGGCCCAAGCGTGAGGCGGAGATCCTCAATGGCGGGTCGATCTACTGGGTGATCAAGGGGCAAATCCAATGCCGCCAACGGATTTTGCGATTGGATGAGGTGATCGGTGGCGACGGTGTCCGGCGCTGTGCCATTGTTTTGGAGCCGGAAATTCACCGGACCCAGGTGGCGCTGCGTCGTCCGTTCCAAGGATGGCGCTACCTGAAGCCGGAGGATACGCCGCCAGACCTGCCAAAGGGGCGAACGGCGGAAAAGCCATTGCCGCCCGAACTGTCACAGGCGCTTGCCGAGATCGGGGTGATCTGAGCCAGCGGGTTTTGTACCTGCGAGAACGCTAAGGCCCCGATTGGGGCCTTTGTCTGGCGTCAGGTCTGATCTTTGAGGGTAGGCTGACCGGTTATGAGCTTTCTTTGCCGACGTTTTCTTCAAATGCGGTTTTGAAGGTGGCTTGTTTTTCTGCAGAGGCGTCGGTCTGATAGGTCGTCTTCCACTCATCCATGGTCATGCCGTAGAAGATTTCGCGGGCTTCTGATTTGCCCATCTCGATGCCGCGCTCATTGGCCGCTTCCTGATACCAGCGCGACAGGCAGTTGCGGCAGAAACCGGCAAGGTTCATCATGTCGATGTTCTGAACGTCGGTGCGATCTTCCATCAGATGCTGTCGCAACCTGCGAAAAGCGGCTGCTTCGAGTTCGATCTGGGTTTGCTTGTCCATGTCGGGCTCCATCTGTGAAAACACCCGATTGACTAACAGCTGCGCCTGGACTGGGCAACTGATGACAGGGCGGGCAGGGGGGGTAGATCAATCGGCGGGTCGCTGGGGTGCTCGAAAACTACGCGCCATATGTCATCCGTCCGTCGTCATTTGGTGATGAAGCGTTAGGGGAGTTGCGGCAAAATGGGATTTAGGCGATAAGCGCCGCAGCAATGTTTGCGATAACACCGTTCCAGCCGATGAAGAGGATGACCCCATGAGAAGATCGCGCAATGTAAAGATTGTTGCCACCCTTGGGCCGGCATCCGAAACCTATGAGACCATTCGCGCGCTGCATGAAGCGGGCGCAGATGTGTTTCGCCTGAACATGTCCCATGGCAGCCACGAGGAAATCGCGGCGAAACATGCGATCATCCGCAAGGTCGAGGCCGATCTGGACAGCTCCATCGCCATTCTCGCCGACCTTCAGGGGCCGAAGCTGCGGGTAGGTGTGTTTGCCAACGGTTCAGAAGAACTGGTTGAGGGCGCGTCCTTCCGTCTGGACCTGGACGAGGCCGAAGGTGACGTAAACCGGGTCTGCCTGCCGCATCCTGAAATCTTCGAGGCGCTGCAGGCCGGTGCTCATCTTCTGGTCAACGATGGAAAGATCCGCCTCAAGGTTGAGACCTGCGGCAATGATTTCGCCAATTGCACTGTGACTACCGGCGGAACCATCTCAAATCGTAAGGGCGTGAACGTCCCCGATGTGGTGCTGCCGCTGGCGGCGCTCTCGGAGAAGGATCGCGGCGATCTGGAATTTGTCTGCGGGTTGGGCGTGGACTGGCTGGCGCTCTCCTTTGTGCAGCGCGCGAAGGATGTTTACGAGGCCCGTGGGCTGGCTGATGGCCGCGCGGCGGTGCTGTCGAAAATCGAAAAACCAGCCGCCGTCGACAACTTCGACGAAATTCTGGATGCCTCCGACGGGATTATGGTTGCACGTGGTGATCTGGGTGTTGAGTTGCCTGTCTCTGCCGTGCCGCCGATCCAGAAACGTCTGGTGCGCCGCTGCCGTGCGGCCGCAAAACCTGTGATCGTGGCCACCCAGATGCTGGAAAGCATGATCGAAAGCCCGATGCCGACCCGTGCAGAGGTCTCCGACGTGGCCACCGCGATCTATGAAGGCGCAGACGCCATCATGCTCTCTGCTGAATCAGCGGCGGGCCAGTATCCGATCGAGGCTGTGCAAACGATGGACAACGTCGCGACAGAGGTGGAGGTCGATCCGACCTATGTACAGATCATTGCGGCATCACGTTCTGCCAAGGGCGATACCGTTGCGGATGCCATCGTGGCTGCGGCGCGCGAGATCGCGGAGAAGACCGAGATCAAGGCGATTTGTTGCTACACCCAGAGCGGCACGACTGCGCTATTGACCGCGCGGGAACGTCCTGGTGTGCCGATCATTGCGCTTACACCATTGGCGCGCACCGCCCGCCGCCTGGCGCTGAGCTGGGGATGCAACTGTGTTGTGACCACAGATCAGGACCGGTTTAAAGGCGCTGTTGTTGGCGCCGCCCGCGCCGCGCGGTCTGGCGGGTTCGCAGGCGAGACGGATCAGATCGTTGTCACCGCCGGTGTGCCGTTCAACGTTCCGGGCACCACCAACATCCTGCGCGTGGCGCCCTGTGATGAACGTTTGATCTACAGCACCGACCCGGAGTAACCTAAACGCGTCTTACCCGAATGAGGACGCGCAGCATGGATACGGATCTGGCACTGGTGCTTGGGCTCTTGCTCGCCTTTTTGGCAATCCCCGCTCTTTTGTCTGCCGCAAGCGACCGCCGCACCCCCAGGGTGTCGGCGGTTTTTCTTGTCCTGGCGGTTGGTCTGCTCCTATATGCGTTCAGCACCAAATCCGGGGGCTACCAGGTCGATGATATCCCCAAGGCAATTTTCCGGGTGATTGGCCGATTTACCTAAGCGTCGTGGCGGGGTGATTGTCGCAGCGGGTCCCGTCAGGCCTGAATATGAAATCTTGGTGTTTCAGATGAAGAATCCGCTTGCCCTTATGGCCCGGCTTGCGTAAACGGCACCCCTGTTCGCGTGGCCGGCCCAGAGTGGCATGCCGAGTCGCGCATAGACCGAACCCGCATTGAAGGAGACGGAAATGCCCAAAATGAAGACAAAATCGAGCGCTAAAAAGCGCTTCAAAGTGACCGCGACCGGCAAGGTCCTCGCAGGTCAGGCCGGCAAGCGCCACGGCATGATCAAGCGGACCCGCAAGTTCATCCGCGACGCCCGCGGCACCACTACCCTGTCGGCACCCGACGCAAAGATCGTCAAGGGCTTCATGCCCTACGACCGCTAAGAGGAGATCTGAGATATGTCCCGCGTTAAAGGTGGTACCACAACTCACGCCCGTCACAAGAAAGTCATCAAGGCCGCAAAAGGCTATTATGGCCGCCGCAAGAATACCTTTAAGGTAGCGCGTCAGGCCGTTGACAAGGCAAACCAATACGCAACTCGCGACCGTAAGAACCGCAAGCGGAATTTCCGCGCACTGTGGATCCAGCGGATCAACGCAGCTGTGCGTAGCCACGACGAGGCTCTGACATACTCCCGCTTCATCAACGGCCTGACCCTGGCCGGTATCGAAGTGGACCGCAAAGTGCTGGCCGATCTGGCTGTCCACGAACCCGAAGCTTTCGGTGCGATCGTGAAGCAAGCACAGGGCGCCCTGGCTGCCTAAGTTCAGGCACAGGATCATTTCAAGCGGGCCGTTCTGAAAAGAGCGGCCCGTTTTGCATGTCGCGCCCCTATTTGCCCATATTCGTCCGGTCTGTGGCGTCGCGGCAGGCGTTGGGTGCGCGTGGGGGGCTGCCGGATTGCCGCGATTGCGTTCAGATTGGCTGCGAGCCGGTGCAAATGCTTGCTTTCAGCCTCTGCTGTGATAGCAGAGCGGCAGCATTATTCAGGGGACCGTCATGGACGATCTTAAAGCAAAATATCTCGGGCAGATCGCCGATGCTGCCGATGAGAACGCGCTGGAGGCCATCCGGGTCGCAGCTGTTGGCAAAAAAGGCGAAGTGAGCCTTAAGATGCGCGAGCTGGGCAAGATGACGCCCGAAGAGCGTCAGGTCGCAGGGCCGGCTCTCAACGCGCTGAAGGACGAGATTAACGCGGCACTGTCTGCGAAAAAAGCAGGGCTTGCGGATGCCGCACTGGACGCGCGTCTGCGGACCGAATGGCTGGATGTCACGCTGCCGACCCGCCCGACCCGCAACGGCACGCTGCATCCGATCAGCCAGGCCAGCGAAGAGCTGACAGCGATATTTGCCGAGCTGGGGTTTTCCGTTGCCGAAGGTCCGCGCATTGACACCGACTGGTACAATTTCGATGCGCTGAACATTCCCGGCCACCATCCGGCCCGCGCCGAGATGGACACCTTCTACATGCACCGTGCGGAAGGCGACAACCGCCCGCCGCATGTGCTGCGCACGCACACGTCGCCGGTGCAGATCCGGTCGATGGAGAAGATGGGCGCGCCGCTGCGCATCATCTGTCCGGGTGGTGTGTACCGTGCGGACTATGACCAGACCCACACGCCGATGTTTCATCAGGTCGAAGGCCTCGCCCTCGATAAGGACATCTCGATGGCCAACCTGAAGTGGGTGCTGGAAGAGTTCGTGAAATCCTACTTCGAGGTGGACAGCGTCGACCTGCGGTTCCGGGCCTCGCATTTCCCCTTCACAGAGCCGTCGGCAGAGGTTGATATTCGCTGCTCTTGGAAAGATGGCACGCTGAAGATCGGGGAGGGCGATGACTGGCTGGAGATCCTTGGCTCCGGCATGGTGCACCCCAAGGTGATTGCGGCCGGCGGGATTGATCCCGATGTCTATCAGGGCTTTGCCTTTGGCATGGGTATCGACCGGATTGCGATGCTGAAATACGGCATCCCCGATCTGCGCGCCTTCTTCGACAGCGACCTGCGCTGGTTGCGCCACTATGGGTTCCAATGCCTGGACGTGCCGACGCTGCACGGTGGTTTGAGCCGCTAAGATTTAGACAATTTAGATCGCGCATCGCCCACCTATCGTAGGTGGGCGTTTTGCGTTTTCGGGTACATCTCCCGATCCTCAGGCAGGGCAGGGCCTACGGTCTTTCGGTAGAAAGAAGGGGCCCCTACAATAAAAGTGGGAGCAGCCGCGCCTGCTAAGGGAGCGAGCACGAGTGCGAACGTTCCCGCTCTCTTCCCGCCCCACAAATATGTGACGTGACAAGGCGCTAACCTTGGTTAGTGTCGGGGAAATGATGCGATTTGTTCTGCCCCTTGCTGCCGTCCTGACTGCCACCTCTGCCCTCGCGATGGGGCCATGGAAGGGCAATGCTGCCCCTTGCGGCGCAGATGTGGCCTGTGCGTTGGGCGAACGGTCTTATCACGTTCTGGAGCCGGAGGGCTGGGACGGCGTCTCGCCTCTACCGGTTTTGCTGCATTTTCACGGATGGTCCCGGACGGGCAAACATGCGCAACGCTCTGACAGGGTGGGGGCCTCGGCAAAGCGGCGGGGGGTCCTGCTGGTGACACCCAACGGTCGCGGCAAGAGCTGGAACTTCTGGGCTGCAAGCACCGAAGACGTGCCTTTTGCCGATGCGGTGCTGGCCGATGTGAACAAGCGCTATCCTGTCGATCAGAAGAAGGTCTATGTGTCCGGTTACTCCTACGGATCCGCAATGGCCTGGCGCTATGTCTGCCAGAGCGGCGCGGATGTGGCGGCGCTTTTGGCGGTCGCGGGGAGCATCGATCAGACTGAGACCTGTCCGCAGGCCCCTGAGGAGGTGCGTCATGTACATGGTCTTGCCGACCAGGTTATGGATTTTCCGATGGGGCCGGGGGAGGATGTGACCTATCCGGTGGCTCTGTGGCGGCGGGCATTTGGTTGCGAGGGCGCGGGCGCGCCGCAGAAGGACTGGCAGGCGCGCAGCTTTCTGACCTTCTCTCGCACCAGCTGGAGCTGCGCGGGGCACGATGTCACGCTTGATCTGCATCCCGGCGGGCATTTCATTCCACACGGTTGGATCGGGCGGCAGCTGGATGAGCTTTTGGGTCTCACCCCCAGCTATCCTTAGGCCCTGAGCCGCGCCAAGGCTTGCACATGGGGGCAATCTTTGTCATTGCCTGCTGCAACATGCATGGCTTGCCATAGGAAACCGGACCGATGAAATTCACTCTTTCTTGGCTGAAAGACCACCTCGAGACCGACGCATCGGTCGAGGAGATCACAGAAACCCTGACCGATCTTGGTCTTGAGGTGGAGGGCGTGTCCAACCCCGCCGACCGGCTCAAGGACTTTACCCTGGGCTATGTGAAACATGCTGAGAAACACCCCGATGCGGACAAGCTGCGGGTGTGTAAGGTCGACACTGACGAAGGCGAGATGCAGATCATCTGCGGCGCGCCCAACGCACGTGAGGGCATCACCGTGGTGGTGTGTAAACCCGGCATGTATATCCCGGGCCTGGATATCACCATTGGTGTTGGCAAGATCCGCGGTGTCGAGAGCTTTGGCATGATGGCCTCCGAGCGGGAGCTGGAGCTGTCGGATGAGCATGACGGTATTATCGAACTGCCGTCGGGAGAGGTTGGGGATCGGTTTGTTGACTGGTTGGCACAGAATGCCCCGGCCAAGGTCGATCCGGTTATCGAAATTGCCATCACTCCGAACCGCCCGGATGCATTGGGGGTGCGCGGTATCGCCCGCGATCTGGCCGCGCGCGGTCTGGGCACGCTGAAACCGCTCACGATTGAGCCGGTTGAGGGCGGTTATGACAGCCCGATCAAGGTGGCGATCGCCGAGGATACATTGGACGGATGCCCGCTGTTCACCGGCCGCCTGATCCGCGGTGTCAAGAACGGCCCAAGCCCGCAGTGGCTGCAGGACCGGCTGAGCGCCATCGGCCTGCGCCCGATCTCGACCTTGGTGGATATCACCAACTATTTCACCTTCGATCAGAACCGCCCGCTGCATGTGTTCGATGCAGCAAAAGTGGCTGGCAATCTGCGGGTTCACCGCGCCGCTGGTGACGAGACGCTGACGGCGCTGGATGAGAAGGATTACACCCTCTCCGAGGGTCAGATGGTAATTTCTGATGACAATGGCGCAGAAAGCATTGCCGGTATCATGGGCGGGGCTGCGACGGGCTGCACCGAGGACACCACAGATGTATTTCTGGAGAGTGCTTTCTGGGACCATGTGCAGATCGCGACTACGGGCCGTGCGCTCAAGATCAACTCTGACGCGCGCTACCGGTTTGAACGGGGCGTTGACCCTGAATACACGCGTGATGGGCTGGATCATGCCACCCGGATGATCCTTGATCTCTGCGGTGGTGAGCCGTCGAATGTGGTGACCGCCGGCGCCGTGCCAGACCATGCGCGGGCCTATAAGTTGGATCCGGAGCGGGTTCAGTCGCTGGTCGGCATGGATATCCCGGAATCCGAACAACGCCAGACATTGACGCGGCTCGGCTTCCGCTTGGAAGGCAATATGGCCCATGTTCCCAGCTGGCGTCCCGATGTGATGGGGGAGGCCGATCTGGTTGAGGAAGTGGCGCGGATTGCCTCTCTGACAAAGCTGGAAGGCAAGCCTTTGCCGCGGCTCACCGATGGTGTGCCAGCGCCGGTGATGACACCGCAACAACGCCGCCAGCAGATTGCACGTCGGACCTGTGCCAGCCTCGGCTACAATGAGGTGGTGAGCTACACGTTCATCGACAAGGCCTCTGCGGCGCTGTTCGGCGGTGGCGATGATGCCACCATGCTGGCCAATCCGATTTCGTCGGAGATGTCGCATATGCGTCCTGCGCTGCTCCCGGGTCTCTTGCAGGCTGCGGCGCGCAATCAGGCGCGGGGCTTCATGGATCTGGCGTTGTTCGAAGCAGGCCCCGCGTTCCACGGCGGCGAGCCGGGTGAGCAGCATAACCTTATTTCTGGCCTGCTGGTTGGGCGGACCGGTCCCAAGGATGTGCACGGTGCCAGCCGCGCGGTCGACACCTTTGATGCCAAGGCTGATATTGAGGCGGTTCTGGCGGCGATCGGCGCCCCTGCCAAGGTTCAGATCCTGCGCGGGGCACAGTCCTGGTGGCATCCGGGACGGCACGGCAAGATCTGTCTCGGCCCGAAGAAGGTGCTGGGTGTCTTTGGTGAATTGCACCCCAAGGTGCTGAGCGAAATGGGCATCAAAGGGTCCGCCGTGGCCTTTACCATCTGGCCCGATGAGGTGCCGATGCCGCGCAAATCCGGCGCCAACCGGGGTGCATTGGTCCAAAGCGATCTGCAGGCGGTTGAGCGTGACTTTGCCTTTGTCGTGACGGATGATGTCGAGGCGCTGACCTTGGTCAACGCAGCGGCTGGCGCGGATAAGGTCCTGATTGACGATGTGCGTGTGTTCGACGAATTCATCGGTGGCAGTCTGGGGGAGGGCAGCAAATCGCTGGCCATCACCGTGCGGTTGCAACCGACCGACAAGACCCTGACCGAAAAGGACATCGAAGCGGTCAGCGCCAAGATCGTGGCCAAGGTCACAAAGGCGACCGGCGGCACATTGCGCGGATAACAGCGGACTGAGGGCAATTTGTCCGATCCGACCGTATGACGTTGAAAACGCGCCCAGTTCCGGGCGCGTTTTTATATATGGCTTAGGAAGTCAGCAAGCAGATCAAAGACCAACCTGATCCTGCGACTGGTGTGCAACTCCCGATGCGTGGTCAGCCAGATTGGAAAGGTGATCGGATCCAGACCGGGCAGCAGGCGTTCGATCCCGGGCGTTGGATCTGCCACAGCTGTCATCATCGGACAGATGCCAAATCCTTGTTTGACCAACTCCCAAGAAGCAAGGCCGCTGGTGGATTTGATCCTAAAATTCTGCGCTGTCAGGTGGATGCCGAGTGGGGCCATGAATTCAATAGACCGCTCCAGATCGGCGAATCCCACAAAATCATGACGCGACATCTCTTCGGCTGATTGCGGGCGGCCCCGGCGCTCCAGGTAACTGGAAGCAGCGTAGAAATGGGCGTGTGACTCTCTGACCAGACGGGCAATCAGCTCGGGCTGATCCGGGCGCACGTGGCGGATGGCGATATCCGCCTCGCGCCGCATCAGATCGCGAATGTCATTTGCAGCCACCACATCAATCGTCAGCCGTGGCGCGCGTTGTCTCAGCTGGTGGAGAACCGGTGGCAGCACATAGGCCGACATCACGTCGCTTGCGGTTATTCGGACCGTGCCCTCAATAGCTTGCGCCTGCCCAGTGGCGGCGAGCGACAGTGCCTCAGCGGCTTCTCCCATTTTGCGGCTGTGGCTCAGCAGGTCATGTCCGGCCGAGGTTAGCGCGAGACCGCGCCCCAATCGTTCGAACAGCAGAACTCCGAGGTCTGCCTCAAGCGCTGCAACCTGTCGCGACAGGGTTGGTTGGGTCAGGCCCAGTTTGCGCGCCCCTGCAGACAAAGAGCCTGTCTCAGCAGTCGCCAAAAAGGCGCGAATGTGGTTCCAGTCCGGATCATCCATGCGGAAATGTATAGCACCCTTGCGAATTTCAGCAATTTATTGCTGGTTCCTGTATGGGTAAACCACTCTCATTCAAGGAGAAGACTGATGACAGCCGACGCGCGCTTCTGGAACCGGATAGCCCCAAGATACGCCAAATCAAAGATCAGGGACGAAGCCGCCTATCAATACACATTGGAGCGGACCAGATCCTATCTCACGGCGGCGGATCATGCGTTGGAAATCGGCTGTGGGACCGGGTCGACGGCAATCGCACTGTCAGATGCAGTTGGAAGGATCACCGCAACCGATCTGTCGGATGCCATGCTTGATATTGGCCGCGACAGGGCTGCCGAGGCGGGAGCCGATAATATTCGGTTTGAGCAATGCGCCGATGATGGGTTGCCCGCTGGACCGTTTGACGCCGTGATGGCCTTCAACCTGTTGCATCTGGTGCCGGATTTGGACGCTGCGCTTTCGTCGGTTGCAGAGCGCCTGCCCAGTGGCAAGTTATTCATCTCCAAGACGCCCTGTCTGGGTGAGGCACGGGGCAGCTTCAAATATTGGATGTTCCTGACCGTGATCCCGCTTATGCGGCTGGTTGGACAGGCCCCGAGCAACGTGCGTTTCCTCAGCGTGGCAGATCTGGAGGGCGCGGTTGAACAGGCAGGGTTCGAGATCGTTGAGACCGGAAATTATCCGGCGTCCACCCCCGGTCGCTACTTGGTGGCAAGGCGTCGTTAATCCCGGCGCTGGACGAAGGTCCTCGGCTGGTGAATACTCCGCCTGCTTGCCGACCGGGTTTTCTGTCCGGTTCAATGGCATCCATCAATGAGCGACCTTAGCAGTGAGGCGGATTCGACGGCGTGGCCGCGCCTGCCCGTTGCTGGCGCAGGAAAGGACATTTCGTGACGTTGAGCATATATCTCTCAGGTGAAATTCACACCGATTGGCGCGATCAGATCATCGCCGGGGCCAAGGATCTGGATGTGCAGTTCAGCAGCCCCGTGACCGATCATGACGCCAGCGACGATTGCGGTGTTGCCATTCTGGGGGCGGAGCCGAACAAATTCTGGCATGATCACAAGGGCGCCAAGATCAACGCGATCCGGACCCGCAAGGGGATCGAAGAGGCCGATATCGTCGTGGTGCGATTTGGTGAAAAGTATAAACAGTGGAACGCGGCTTTTGATGCCGGTTATGCGGCCGCGCTTGGTAAGTCGTTGATCGTGCTGTCACAGGATGAGCATCAGCACGCTTTGAAGGAGGTTCATGCGGCCGCACTGGCCGTGGCGAAGGAGCCAGCGCAAGTTGTCGAAATCCTGCGCTACGTGCTGAAGGGGAGCCTGCCTGCGTGACAGGTCCAACTCTGACGACGGACCGCCTGCGTCTGCGACCGCACCAGCTGGATGATTTCGAGGCGCTGCTGGCGCTGTGGATGGATCCTGTGGTGGTGCGTCACACAATCGGTCGCCCAGCCAGCCGCGAAGAAACCTGGACCCGGTTGTTGCGCTACATCGGTCACTGGCAGGCCCTTGGCTTTGGCTATTGGGCGGTGACGCTGCAAGAGGACGGGCGCTATATCGGGGCGGCAGGGTTTGCGGATTATCACCGTGACATTGATCCACCGATTGGCGCGGTACCGGAGGCTGGTTGGGCCCTTATGCCTGCAGCCCACGGGAAAGGGTTGGCAACAGAGGCGGTTGACCGGATGCATCGATGGGCTGCGGAGGCCACGCAATGGGAGCGTACCTGCTGTCTTCTGGACCCAGAAAATGCAGCTTCGGTAAAAGTTGCCAAGAAACTTGGGTATCAGCCCAGCCACGATGCGCTTTATCGTGGGGAGCCGACTTTGGTGATGACGCGCACGATCACGCGTTGACCGATGTGACAAATAAGCCGCCCCACAGATCTGGCGGGGCGGCTGTTGCCGGATCAGGCCTCTTTCTTGATTTCGACGCTATGGGGATAGGGGATTGAGATCCCCTTGTCGTCGAAGGCTTCCTTGACCGCTTGCGTCATTGCGAATTTCAGCTCCCAATAGTCGGCCGCCTTGCACCACAGGCGCGCTGTTAGATCGACCGAACTGTCGCCGAGATTGGTAACCCGCACCCAAGGGGCGGGATCTGCCATGACACGCGCATCTGCGTTCGCGAGATCCAGGATGATCTCTTTGGCCGCGTCTGCGCTGTCGCCGTAGTCGATGCCGAATACCATATCAACGCGACGCGTATCATGCGCCGAGTAGTTGGTGATGATAGCGCCCCAGGCCTGGCCATTGGGGATGATGATCTGAACGTTGTCAGGTGTCACCAGCTCCGTCACGAAAAGGTTGAGATCCACCACTGTTCCCGAGGTGCCGCCAATATCTACGTATTGGCCCAGCTTATAGGGGCGGAACATGACCAGCATCACCCCGGCAGCCAGATCGCTCAGTGTGCCCTGCAGGGCCAGACCAATGGCAAGCGTTGCAGCGCCGAGCATTGCAACCAGGCTGGTGGCTTCGATCCCGAATATGCCCAGAACGGCGACCAGCACGATGGCCAGCAGCACCCAACGCACTGCGCTGGCGGCAAAGTTGCCGAGTGTTTGGTCAAGGTGCGGGGTGGCGTTGATGCGACGACGTACTGCACCGCTGATCACACCGGCTGCGATCCAGCCCACAACCAGTACGACCAACGCTTTGGCTGCGCTGATGAGCAGGGGCCAAAGGGCACCCAGCTGTTCAATCCATTGTTCCATAGTGTTGTTTGGTCCTTGTCACGATCTCATAGAAATACCCATCACCGGCTACAGGAGGACGCCGGTGTGTTCGCTGCGGGCATAGGCGGACCCGGCAGGGCTGTCACCCGCGGATTACACTGCAGCAGATCAACGTTTCAGGGAGTCGCGGATTTCCAACAGCACATCCAGTTCGGTTGGGCCAGCGGGGGCCTCCTCGGCCGGGGCGGTGTCCTCCTGCTTGAAGGTGGCGTCTTTAAGCCGATTGACATAGCGCACGAGCATGAACACCACGAAAGCAATGATCAGGAAATTAATGACGGCCATCAAAAAGGCGCCGTGGGCGAACACGGCGGCCCCGGCTTCGCGCGCGGCTTCCAAAGTGGCACCATCCGGCACATCCCCCGCCAATACGAAATAGGAGTTGGTGTAATCGACACCGCCGGTAAAGACACCGATAATCGGATTGATCAGATCGCTGACCATGCTCTTTACGATTGCCGTAAAGGCTGCGCCGATGATGATACCCACCGCCATATCCATCACATTGCCCTTAGCAATGAAGGCTCTGAATTCCTGAAGCATGCTACTTGTCCCCGTTAACGAACCACTTTGTTCTTGAGCAGTTGTGCGCGTACAACCGCGCGCTGCGTGTCCGCAGTCTAGTCCGGTTTTTGCGGCCAAGGCTATTGATTTTGCGTTGGAAATTCGAGGGGGTGGTGCGTTGAACCACTGGTGGAGGCGCTGCTGGTTGTGCCCATCGCCACATTCTCAACGCAAAATGGACTTGCGCTGACCCCAGACTGGTCCCGCGTCGGGCGTCTTTGCAGGTTAATTGTTCCGTAAGGGATGTGTTGTGACCTGTTCGCACATGGGCTGGTCGCGTCATGGGACGAAACAACACATCGGGCGGCTCCGTCAGATGAGGCGGCGGCGAAGTGTCCGCAGGCTTTGTTTCTGCGGGGTGAGTGTTAGGCATGAGGTAGACGCGAGACATGGCCACTCTTGACAATGCGATCTGGTTGACCGGTGCCAACGGTGCTGCGCAGAACGGCTCAACAACGCTGAGCGAAGGCGGCAATTCCACGGTCGTGACCGGGACATTCACGCCGGGCAGCTGGGACAGCTCGCAAAGCGGCTACCAAGTGTCCGATTTCGGTGCCTTTGGTGTCAGCGAGCCGATTACCGCAAGCTATGGTTTCTCCAACCCGGTGAGCGATTTGCGGTTTGACCTGCAGCATGTGAATTCCAACGGCAGTTCCCATGACGACAAATTCACCCTGCGGGTTCTGGATGCCAGCGGCGTTCTGATCCCCGCGGCACAGGTCATTGCGGGACTGACCGGCGTGACCCACCATCAGGTGACGATCAATGCTGACGGGACAGTCTCCATCGAAGGGGAGGGCAGCACAGCTGCCAATATCGGCGTCGCGATTGACGGGCCGATTTCGCAGCTGGATGTGACTTTTGACAATGGCAGCGATGCGCCGATCTCCGGTGGTGCCGGGCTGTCGGACTTCACCTTCTCCATTCCGCCCGCACTCGACTATGTCGTGGAAGGCACGGATGCAGGCGAGAGGATTGATATCGATTATCTGGGCGACCCCGAAGGGGATCGTGTCGACAGCGGGGATGCAGCTGACGGCTCTCAGGATGATGTGATCGTGGCCGGGGGTGGCGACGATACAGTTCTGGCCGGTGAGGGGGACGACTTCGTTGATGCCGGTGCGGGTGATGATTCCGTCGACGGTGGCGCCGGCGACGACACGCTCTCTGGCGGTGGCGGACGTGACCTGCTGCAAGGCGGCGTCGGCAATGACCTGCTGCAAGGCGGCCGCGGCGGTGACACGCTTGAGGGGGGCGCCGGGCGCGACACGCTGGAAGGCGGTGGCGGCAACGATTCACTAAGCAGTGGCGACGACAACGATCTTCTCTTGGGCGGCGATGGCGACGACACCATCACCGCAGGCTATGGCGATGACACACTTTATGGTGGGGACGGCAATGATCGGCTCGAAGGGCTTTATGGGAATGATCTGATCTACGCCGGTGACGGCGACGACCATGTCTTTGGCCGTGATCAGGATGACCTGATCTATGGCGAAGATGGCAACGATACGCTGATCGGCAGCATGGGAACGGATACCGTATGGGGCGGCGCCGGGAATGATATTCTGGCGGGCAGCCAGGGCAATGATGAGATCCACGGCGGCGATGGTGACGATCTGGCCTTCATCGGTGTCTATGAGGATTCCGATCGCATTTTCCTCGACGATGGCAATGATTTTCTGGACGGCAGCTCCGCCGGATCATCCTTCTACGGAGAAGGTGGTCGCGGCGACGATGTGATGAACAGTGGCGTTGGCAATGACACGCTGCTGGGGGGCGAGGGCTATGACCGGCTGAGCGGCGGCGCGGGTGGCGACTCGCTTGATGGCGGCAGCGAAGATGACATCATCGAAGGCGGCAGCGGGGCTGATACACTGATCGGCGGAACCGGCGCTGACAGCCTGTACGGTGACAACGATCGGGATTTCTTTGTTGGTGGGGCCGGAGACGTCGTTGATGGCGGCGAAGGTGGCGATGATTATGATCGCTTAGATATCAGTGAGCTGCGCGCACTGGGCGATACGCGTGTGGTCTACACCAGTGCCGACCGGGAAGACGGTCGGGTTGAGGTCCGAAATGATCAGGGGGACTTTGTCAGCAGGCTGACGTTCTCCAATATCGAAGAGGTCATTCCCTGTTTCACCCCGGGCAGCCTTGTTTTGACCCCCGGTGGCGCGGTGCCGGTGGAAGCGCTTGAGGTGGGCGACCGGGTGGTGACTCGCGATGGCGGGCCGCAGACTTTGCGCTGGACCGCGCGCCGGATCGTGACCAACAACGATCTTGCGCGGCGCCCGCAGTTCCAACCCATCCTCATCGAAGTAGGTGCGCTGGGTTCTGATGGTGGCGAACCTGTGCCGAACCGGGATCTGATGGTGTCACCGCAGCATCGGATGTTGCTGACCGGAAGCCGCGCCGAATTGCTCTTCGGGTCCAACGAGGTGTTGGTGGCGGCGGTGCATCTGCTCAATGATCGCGATATCCGCCGCGCGCGGACAATGGATGTAACCTACATCCATCTGCTGTTTGATCAGCATGAAATTATCTGTGTGGATGGCGCCTGGAGCGAGAGCTTCCAGCCGGGCGATCTGACGCTGTCGGGTATGGATGCGGCCCAGCGGTCCGAATTGTGCCATCTGTTCCCGGAGCTGGAGAGCATGGGGCGCGCATTCCCAACGGCGCGGCGTTCTCTACGCAGCCACGAGGCACGTGTGCTGTTGTCCTCAGGCCGCGGCAATATCAGGTAAGACCCCAATAGGGGAGGAGGACCCGGCCACTATTCGCAGCCGGGTCGATTTCGTTACTGGTACTTCTTGATTTCGCCCGTTTTGAGGCGTGCCAGATAGCTGTTCAGCTCGCCTTTGACGATGGGCATCAGGAAGTAGAGTGCCACGATATTGACGACCGCCATGGCAAAGATCGCCGCATCGGAGAAGTCGATGACCGGACCCAGGCTGGCTGCGGCGCCGATGACGACGAAGGCGCAGAAAATCAGCTTGAAGACGAGTTCAGTGGTCTTGCCTTCACCAAACAGGAAGGTCCAGGCCTTAAGGCCATAATAGGACCAGCTGATCATCGTGGAGAAAGCAAACAGGATCACTGCGATGGCCAAGATGTATTTGAACCAGCCAAATGCGGAGGAGAACGCCGCAGATGTCAGTGCCACGCCGGAGTTGCCATCGACGGTCTGGATGGCGCTGCCTGCTTCGTTCAGCACATAGAGACCGGTTTCAGGATCGCTGACCAGCTGACCGGTGATGATGATCACCAGTGCTGTCATCGTGCAGATGACCACAGTGTCGATGAAAGGTTCCAGAAGCGAGACGAAACCTTCGGTGATCGGCTCTTTGGTCCGCACCGCGGAGTGGGCAATCGCTGCCGAGCCAACACCGGCTTCGTTGGAGAAGGCCGCGCGTTTGAAACCCTGAATCAGCGCCCCGACCATACCGCCTGCAACGCCGAGACCGGTAAAGGCACCGTCGAAGATCTGGCCAAAGGCCCAGCCGATTTTGTCGAAGTTCAGCAAGATGATCACAAGTGCGGTCAGCACATAAAGGACACCCATGAACGGCACCACCTTCTCGGTAACACTGGCGATGGATTTCAGGCCGCCGATGATCACGGCGAAGACCACACCGGCAAAGATGACGCCGGTGATCCAACCGGGATAGTCGCCAAGCACATTGGTCAGCTGTGCATGTGCCTGATTGGCCTGGAACATGTTGCCGCCGCCAAAGGCGCCGAGGATACAGAAGATCGAGAAGAGAACCGCCATGAACTTACCACCGGGCAGGCCCCGTGCGGCAAAACCTTTGGTCATATAGTACATCGGACCACCGGAGACGGTGCCATCGGGGTATTCATTTCGGTACTTCACACCCAGCGTACATTCGGTGAATTTCGACGCCATGCCCATCAGGCCTGCGAGGATCATCCAGAACGTCGCACCGGGACCACCGATGCCAACGGCAACCGCAACACCGGCGATATTGCCAAGGCCGACAGTGCCAGAAAGAGCCGTGGCCAGCGCTTGGAAATGGCTCACCTCGCCAGCGTCATTCGGATCCGAATAGTCGCCTTTGACCAAGGAAATCGAATGTGGGAAGGCGCGGAACTGGATCAGTCCGAAGTAGATGGTGAAAATGGTTGCCGCGATCACCAGCCACGCAACGATCCAGGGAAAGCTGGTGCCGGGGAACGGGCTGAAGATGAAATTGACAAACCATCCGGTGGAGCTGGCAAACAGCTCATTCACCGTTTCGTCGATGGTCTGTGCCATCAGCGGGCCCGACAGCCCGAGGGCGCCGGGGACGGCCAAAGCAGCCGCTTTTGAGAGAGTGTTCATGATGACCCCTGTCGATCAGTTATGGGACAATGGTGACCGGAACCGGCGCAGCCTGCGCCAGGCTGCCTGCAACCGAACCAAACAGCCGCGACGAGAGCGCGGAGTGGCCGGTGCGTCCGATAACGATGTGATTGGCGCCTTCGGATTTGGCGATGGACACCAGCACTTCGGCGATATTGCCGTATTTCACCGTGGCAGTGACATCCACGCCGCTGGTTTCCAGGTCCTTGAGAAGCGGCTGAATCAATGCGGTTTCGGCGCGCTCCAGCTCTTCGGTGCGGCGCTTGTGGCGCTCTGCCAGCTCGGAGGCGGACAGAAACGAATACGGTGACCATTCCAGGACATGCGCGACAACAATGCTGCCGCCCTGTGCCTTTGCCACGTCCAGCGCAAAGTTGAGCGCGGTGCGCGCGCTTGTGCTGCCGTCGTAGCCAACTACGATTTTTGAGGCCATCTGCCCCTCCCTTGGTTCACGTCATCCCTGTGACGAAGTGTCTCAATTTTAAGACGTTGTTGATAGGAAAGGTTCTCGATTTCCTTGCGTATTGGGAAAATTTCGGAAAAATGTGTGGATAACGATTAACTACTGGGAAAAATTCCGATGGACTTGCTGGATTCGCGCATTCTTTCCGCCTTGCAACAGGACGGTCAGATCTCAATGGCCCGGCTGTCTGAAAAAGTTGGGCTGTCTTTGTCCGCATGTCATCGTCGTGTCAAGATGATGGAAGCCAATGGCATGATCGAAGGCTATGCCGCGCGGCTGGATCGCAAGAAGGTTGGTCTTGAGCTGCAGATCTTTATCGAGATCAAGCTGGTCAGCCAGCAGCGGGAGAATATTCAGGCGTTTGAAGATGCCATTTCACATATGCCAGAGGTGCTGGAGTGTCATTTGATTTCAGGGGAATTTGACTATCTGATGCGCGTCGCTGCGCGCAATACGGATGCTTACGAGAAACTCTATCGCAACCGATTGTCGGAGATCCCGTCGGTTGCGCAGATGAAGACGCTGCTCGGGGTGTCCACCGTGAAGGAGTTTCGCGGCTACCATCTGGACTAGCGCTTCATGGCTGGCGGGCATCCGCGACCAGACAATCCAGTCCCGAAGAGGTCAGAGTGCTGAGAAACGCCAGAAGATCAGATTTCTCCCGGTCGCTCAGGCCGAGTGGTCGCACACGCGGGTCTTGACCCGGCAGCCCCGCACCGCCGCTGTCGTAATAGTCAATCACCTCAGCCAGCGTGCTGAACCCGCCGTCGTGCATATAGGGGGGCGAGACACCGAGGTTGCGCAGCATTGGCGTTCGGAACCGCCAACGGTCCTGCGGGTCCTCGGTCACCTCATAGCGCCCAAGATCAGCATCCTGTGGGCCGCTGACCGCGCGGACCAGGTCATAGTCCACATGATGGATCACGCCGGGTGCGACCTGAACAGGCAGGGTTTCCGGGGGATTTTGGCGTTCCAACTCCCGCATCTGACCATATCCGGTGTCGTGAAACTGCTGATCGGTGAAGAGTGCATCCTCCGAGCCAACGCTGTGGCAGGACACACATCCCGCCTTGTTGCGAAACAGTTTGAACCCGCGTTTTGCGCTGGGTGACACCGCAGCTTGCTCGCCGCCATAGAGCCACCGGTCAAACGGGCTGTTGCCGACGGTCAACGCCCGTTGGTAGGCGGCCAGCGCCATGCCAATCCGGTCTAGCGAGGCGGGCGCCCCAAACGCCTCATGAAACAAGGTATTATAGGCATGGTCGGTTTGAAGGTGGGAAACGACCCGTCCTGCGGATGGGTTGGCCATCTCGTTTCGGGCGGTGAGGGGCCCGATAAACTGGGTTTCCAGCATGGGGTCGCGGCCATCGTGAAACAGCGGGTTCAGCAGGCCCACATTTATCAGGCTTGGCGCGTTGCGTTTCACGCTGCGCCCTTCCACGCCGACCGAAGTCGCGAGCTCCCAGTTGGCAAACCCCTGTTCCGGCACATGGCACATTGCGCAGGACATGGTGTTGTTGATCGACAGCGCGCGGTCAAAGAAGATCTGCCGCCCCAGCGTAATCCGCGCTGCTGTCGGAGGATTGTCCGCCGGGTAGACCAAAGGTGGCAGACCCAGCTGCGGTGTCAGGCTGCGTTTGGCGGCTCTCTCCGCCCAGTGCTCATCGGCGGGCTGTGGGCAGCTGTCAGCTGAGATTTGCACCGGCAGATCGCTTGGCCGTGCAACAATATCGCCGTCGGCGAACGCTCTCGGCGCGACGGCAATCAGCGAAAGCGCAGTGGCTGCGCTGAGCAATATGCAACGTCGCAGATGCGGGGGGAGGGGGATCACTCTCTCGCCTCTTCCAGTAGCAGTGTTTCCACATCCGTCATCAACAGGCGCGGGTCGATCAGGCCCAGCCCGTAGACATTGCGGATCATGCCATGACGGTCGACCAGATACATGCGCAGCAGATGGTTGATCTGGTCGTCTGCGCCGCCACGGTCCACGACCTGCCCAAACCCGTCCAACAGGGGCTGTAACGCTGCGGCATCCGGCGTGGTCAGCACCTGCCAATCCAGTTTATGGGCACTGGCAGGATCGCTGCTTACTGGATGCGCGAAGGCCGCGATGGCCTCGACCGTGTCGCGCTCTGGGTCGAAGCTGATGGTCATCAGTTGAACCTCCTGTCGCAGATCCGGAAGCTGTGCGCTGGCGTCGTGAATGTCATAAAGCGTCGAGAAGGCCAGCGGACAGCCATCAATATCGCCGCAGGTCAGATAGACAAAACTGATCAGCGTGATCTTGCCATCGATCAGTTGGTGCAGCCGATCCCTAGTGCCATCAGCAGTCAGCACCGTGCCATCCGGTGCAGGTTTCAATCGGTTCAGCCGATAAGATCCAGGTTCCGGCGGGCTGAACTGGAAGGCGGGATCGCTTGGGAATACCTCCGAAAGGCGGGCGGGCGTGGCCCGCAATGCAGCGGGCGTCAACCGTGCCATCAGATCCGCAGGGCGCCAGGTTCCGGCCAGGGCCACGACACCTGTCAGCACCACCGCAGCAGCGGCTATGGAGACGGCGAGAGTTTTCTTGCGCATGGAGTTCCTCCGGCAAGGTGAGATCCGCGAAGGGGGAGATCGGGGCGGCAGCATACCGCCCCAAAGCACAGTCTCTTAAGCGGAATAGAGCGCGGCGCTGCCAAAGCGCATGATGTGCGCGCGACCCAAGCCTGCGGCATAAAAGTCGATGTTGAAATCCTCGACCAATTCTTTGCCGTCCCAGTTGTAGGCCCTCAGGTATTGCACATCGTCCTCGCCCTTCTTGTCCCAATTGGCGAGCAAGGAAGAGGAGAAATAGACCCGTTTGCCGTCCCAGCTCTGGCTGACCATATTGACCTGTCGATCAATGGTTTTCTCATAGATCTGTGCCGGGTTATGCGGGTCGGAGATATCAAACAGCCGGGTCTTTCCATCCATGAAAGAATTGACCCAAAGCGTTTGATCATCGGCGGCGATGGATATGTCGACGGGCAGCGGGATATCCTCGGGGTTGCCGATGTCTGCCACCGATTTGGCCTGCCATTCGCCATCGTCATCCTCATAGATCAGCCAGAGCTGCGAGGTGAGTGCTGTGGTTGAGAAAGCGTAGTTGGCATTTGGCCCCCAGGGAAAGCGCACTTCGAGCGGCGCGCCAGGCACGTTGAACACTTTTCGCGGCTGACGGGTGTGCAGATCCCAGAGCACCATGCTGTTGCCAAAGCGTTTCATCGCTTCGGCGTCCTGCAGCATCTGCCCGAAATCCATCATGTAGTTTGACCATCCCGTGAAGGACGAGGTGAGCATCACGTTCTTGCGGATCAGGGCGCGAATGTCATAGCCATAACCATCCGCAACCGCGCCATCGACCGCGACGGCCCCTTGCATGTCATCAGCAGTGGGCATCCAATAGGTGGCGACGTAGTCTCCGTCATCATTATATTCGACCAACGCCGTTCGGCCGCCGTGGTCGTCCTGATTGCTCAGCCCGGTGATCATCATGCTACCGGGCAGGGCAAAAAACGTGTGGGGACCAACCACACCGCCGGAATCCGCAACAAATGTCTCGATCACCTTATGCAGCTTGGGCGCTGCAGGATCGCTGTGAATATCGAAGATGAAGATGCGATTGGTATCAAGCCCGCCAGTCCAGAAATAACGGCGATCAGCTGAGAAGCCGCCATGATGGGCCTCGTTCCTACCGCCGACTGAGAGACTGTGAATGACCTCCCCGCGGGTTGGCGAGTCGGGGCGCAGGTCAACCGTCACCATTTTGTCTTGCTCGTCGCCCATTCCCTCCACTCCGAGGGTCCAGACGTAGACGAATTCTTCCTGACCCGTAATCTTGGGCATATAAGGGGACTGACAGGTCTCATCCGCAAAGGCGCGAAACGGACCAGCCATGGCCAGCGCAGCGGCGGATAATCCGCCGAATTCTCTTCTGTTCATGTTCTCTCTCCCTTCAAAAAATCAATGTGGTTGGCTGGCCCTTTCCTGTGCCGCCGCCAGTGAATTGGCATTTGTGGTTTCCGCATGAGCGACCGAGCAATGTTGAATGGCCGCGGCGGCATGAATGGCTTGTTTTGTAAGAATGGGTAAAATTCTGGGCTGGATGGCAGGTGTGATACGGCTGGTTGGACCGACCACTCCCATCGAAAAAATGGCGCCAAGCCGGTCGACAATGATTGGCACCGCAACGCTGGTGACCCCGTTGTCAATCTCACCATCGCAGGTGGCATAACCATAGCGACGCACCTGCTGTAACTCGCGGGCAATCTGCTCCGGCTCAGTGCGTGTCTTGTCGGTAAAGCGCACCGGCAACGTGTCGATCAGGTCTTGCTGAAGCTCCGGCGCGAGAAAGGCGGCAATTGCCTTGGCCGAAGAACAGGCATGAACCGGGCGGACCCCTAACCCTGGATAGATATAAGGAACCGAGGGATCCGCCGGGACCTGCGTATGAATAAGATCAACGCGACCGCCGCGATAGCGCGCCAGAAACGCGGTCTCTCCCAGATCCTTCACCACCCGCTGCAACACGGCAGAGACCGCGTTGATGACATGGGTGTCGGACTTTCCCGTCAGCGCGATCTTGATGAACCGCAGTCCCAGAATATACCGGCTGCCGGTCTCGGTTTCTTCCAGAAAGCCGCATTCTAGCAGCGCGGCGATATGGCGATAAAGGCTGGCACGGGGGGTCGCTGTCATCTGGGCCAGCTCGCTTGCGCTTACCGGTGAGGCGGAGGAGGCTACCGCTTCCAGAAGAAGGATCTGTCGGTCCTGCATGCGATTCCCAAAATACGGACACTTGTATCGTAATTCGGGAAAATTGAGTCTGGCAAGAGGTTTCACAACCTTATGCTACGGGTGCAGGCCCTGATACGCGCGTACGGGTGCAGGCCCTGATACGCGCGACAGGTCACGCGGATCGGGGCTGGCCGCAGGGCAGATGGTGGCGGTAGGTCGCTGCCTTTCAAGAGGGCAGCGCAGAGGGTTTATTGGCCCGCGCCGCCAGCGCGACCAGTGGGGATGACCTCGTAACCGGGTTCCTCAGGCTCATCATCCGTCATCTCAGACGGAAACCCGGGGGCCGTGATCTTCAGGCCGGTGGCCTCTTCCAGCCGTCTGATGATGTTTGGGGACAGCTCCCGGCTGCCAAATCGGGCCTCGCCGTCTTTGAAGATCTCGATCATCAGAGGGTTGATCTCCAACGGCACGTCATGGCGATCAGCAACGGCCTGAAAGAGGCCAATATCCTTTGAGACCAGATCCATGGTGAAGGAAATATCGCGGGATCCGTTCAGGATCACCTGACTTTCGGTTTCATGCACAAAGGAGGTGCCGGAGGAAATCTTGATCGCCTCATAGGCGGTGTTGAGATCCATTCCAGCGGCCTTCGCGGTCACCAAAGCCTCGCAGCAGGTGAGAAGATTGGCGGTTGCCAGATAGTTGGTGATCACCTTCAGGACCGAGGCTGAGCCGATTGGCCCTGTGTGCAGGATTCGCCGCCCCATGGTTTTCAGCAGCGGCGCGATCCGGTCAAAGGTTTCACGGTCGCAGCCCGCGAAGATCGAGATATTGCCGGTATCCGCCCGGTGACAGCCACCGGATACGGGGCAGTCTACAGCGGCTCCCCCCGCCTGCTCGACCAAGGTGCCAAGGCGTTTGACCTCTGCCTCATCCGTCGTGGACATCTCCATCCAGATTTTGCCGGGCCCAACCTCTGGTAGCATCTGTTGCATAACCTGATCGGAGGCTGTGGGCGATGGCAGACAGGTGATCACCGTGTCGCAATTGCGCATCAGCTCTGCCGGATCCTTGGCTGCCGTGGCGCCCGCCTCCGCTGCCCTCGTAACCAGCGCGGCATTCAGGTCATAAACGCTGAGATCAATGCCGTTGCGCAGCAGGCTGCCACTCAGCTTGCCACCAACGTTTCCGAGGCCGATAAATCCTACTTTCATGCCGCTCTCCCTGCTGGCTGTTTCAAGGAGCATTCCAAGAACCAAGGCAAAGAGGAACAAAAATTGCAGTTCTTGGAGTGAAAAATAGCTGTTCGGCGCGCAGCTCTGACAGGTCCCCAGTTGGAGTGAGTAGTCAAAAGGTCATATGCGGCTTGGCGCCACCGAAACCCGCCAGGTGGCGATTTTATTTCTGAGGGGAGATGCGCGCAGAAACAGCATCCCCCGATCAGTTTTCAGCACAATCAAAGGGCGTGACCATGGACATGCGGCTCTGAGTCGCGACGGGTGGCGTCTTCAGGATATGGTTGGCGTGGAGCAAGTTGAGGAAGGCATTGCGCATGTCGCTGGCAATGTCGTGCTGCAAGGCAACGGTAATGTTTCCCTGTCGCAAAAGTGTTCGGTTCTCACTATCCAGATCATGAGCGACATAGGCGCGCGGGCGGTGACCATAACTTTGCAGACTTTCCGATATGGCGCGATTGGCCCCGCCCATTGAATAGACGCCCAATATCGGCCCAAGGCCCGGAGCGGACAGTTGCTCCTGCAGCACCGCTCGGGTCTCAAACGCGAGCCCGGCCCCGGCTGAAACTGTCATCAGCCGCAGATCAGGGCGGCGCTCTGACATCAACCTGAGGAAGCCACGTCGCCTTTGAGCCTCGCCGTGAAAGGCCAATTGGCTGAGTGTGGTCAGGATGGTTGCCCCGGGTAGAGTGCTTTCTGGCAGACAATTGTCGATCATATAGGCCGCTGACTGGCCGGCCGCGTAGTTGTCCGGACCGCAATAGGCGCGGCGAACACTCCCTGGCAGGTCGGTAAAGGCGCAGACAACCGGAATGCGCTTTCTGTCCAACTCAGCGACCATCGCGGTGATCTCAGGCAGATCCCGCACCTTCAGCACCACCCCGTGACTGCCACGTTTGAGGATCTGACGAAGCAGAGCAACGCAGTCAGGCGCGGACATGATCTGGCGAAAACTATACCGCGTGTGGATCACCGCGGGGCCAATGGTGGGCAGGACCGCCTCAGTTGCGTGCCGAATTTCCCGGCTGAACCGTTCGGGTGCTTCCACCACAACGTCGAAGTAGAGCCGCCGCCCCCGTGCTGAGAGTTGCTGTTCCTGTCCCTCCAGTTCGGCGATGGCTGCGCGAACGCGCGCCTGACTGCGAGGGCTGACATTGGCGCGTGCATTTAGAACGCGGTCCACAGTTGCCGTGCTCAGCCCAGATTGCCGGGCGATATCCTTGATCGGGAAAGGATGGCTCATTGATGTATTTTTGATGGATTCGCGCGCTGACCACAAGCGCCTGAACCGGCAATCTCATAGCGAGAGACAGTAGAGAGGAGGCTCTGATGACAGCTGCTGCGACACCGATGGGGCAGGCCTATTTTGATCCTGATGGATGCGCGTTGAGTGATTTTACCGCGCAGGTTGAACGAGAACTGACACCCGACCAGGTTCCGCTGGCCGACAAGATTGAGAAGAATATCCCGATCTATGACATGGCAGCCCTTAAGGCGATGCTCAGCGCGCCAGAGGCGCGCCGCCATCTGATGGCAGAATGGGCGCAGGGATTGCGATACGGGGCGGGTGTTCTGGTGCTGCAAGGTGCCTATCAGGACGTGGCTCCGATTGATGCCGCAAGCGCTGTCTTCGACGAAATCATCTCACAGGAGCGGCAGGCAAATGGCGGCGGGGCGGACCATTTCGCTGCAGCGGGGTCAAATGACCGGGTTTGGAATGCGCTCCAAAAGCTCTGCGTCGCTTCGCCTGATGTCTTCGCGCGCTATTTTGGCAACTCATCCATCGCGGCCGTTTGCGAGGCCTGGCTTGGACCCAACTACCAGATGACGGCGCAAATCAATCTGGTGCGTCCGGGCGGAGCTGCCCAGCAGGCGCATCGTGACTATCATCTGGGCTTTCAATCAGCGGAAACCTCCGCGCAGTATCCGGCCCATGTGCATGACCTATCGCCGGTCCTGACGCTGCAGGGGGCGGTAGCCCATACCGATATGCCGGTGGAGAGCGGCCCGACTAAGCTGCTGCCGTTTTCGCAACAATACCGTGCGGGCTACGCAGCTTGGCGGCGCGAGGGCTTCCGGGCCTATTTCGAAGAGCACTGTGTGCAGTTGCCTCTGGCAAAGGGCGATGCCGTGTTCTTCAACCCGGCTTTGTTTCACGCCGCAGGAGCCAACCGATCAAAGGATGTTCAGCGGATGGCAAATCTGTTGCAGGTCTCATCCGCCTTTGGCCGCGCAATGGAGACTGTGGACCGGCGCGGCATGTCGGAGCGGCTTTTCCCGGCGCTGGCCAGGCTGAAGCGTGAGGGCGCCATGACGGACGCTGATCAGGCCGCAGCAATTGCAGCCTGCGCAGAGGGGTATTCTTTTCCAACCAATCTGGATCGGGACCCGCCGGTGGGCGGTTTGGCCCCACAAACGCAGGCCGGGCTGTTTCATCAGGCCCTTACCGAAGGTTGGACATCCGAGCGTTTCAACAAGGCGCTGGCGGCACAGGACTTGCGCCGCCAGGCATAAGGATCTGATCGCTTACAACGCGACTGGTGCCCCCGTCTCAAGCGATTGGGCGGCGGCATCGGCCAACATCTGGGCGCGCAGGCCGTCGTCGATGCTGGGGGAGGGCGTGGTACCTGCCTGAACGGCCTCGACAAATCGCGCCATTTCGTTGCGATAGGCCGCTTCGTAGCGCTCAAGGAAGAAGTGCTGCGCAGGGGCGGTCTGGAAACCGTTGGTTCCGGCCACTTCCACCGTGTTTTCCAACATATTGGCCGCGCGGAGCATCCCCTTGGAGCCATGCACCTCCACCCGTTGGTCGTAGCCGTATGTAGCCCGCCGGGAGTTGGAGATTTGGCAGATCTTGCCGCTGGCCGTGGTCAGCGTAACGGCGGCTGTGTCCACATCGCCTGCTTCGCCAATGGCGGGATCGACCAGCGCTGAGCCAACCGCAAAGACCTGCACCGGTTCCTCGGCCAGCAAAAAACGCGCCATATCAAAATCGTGGATCATCATGTCGCGAAACAGGCCACCAGAGGTCTTGATATAGCTGACCGGCGGCGGGGACGGGTCACGTGATAGGATCGAGACGATCTCCACATCGCCAATCTCACCGGCCCGCAGGCGTTGTTGAAGATTGGCAAAATTCGGATCAAAACGACGGTTGAACGCTGTTAGAAAGGCAACTCCCGCCTCGGCCACTGCCGTTTGGCAATCGCGAATGCGGTCGGCGGACATATCGACGGGCTTCTCGCAGAATATTGCTTTTCCTGCAGCCGCAGCCTGATGGATCAAGTCGTAATGCGTATCAGTTGGGGTGCCGATAACGACCGCGTCGACGTCCGCGCTGGTGATTACCGCGGAGGCCTCGCGCACATCCGCGCCGATCTTGCTGGCTAGTGCATTCGCGGCATCCGGCATCGCATCTGCAACTGCAGTGACGCGCACCCCGTCCAATTGCCCGACAGACCGCGCATGGACCTGCCCGATGCGCCCGCAGCCCAAAAGGCCGATATTCAACATTGTGTCTCTCCCTTGAAGGCGCGAAGAACGCTGCGCGCCGCAGCAACGACCGGATCGTGGGTTTCGGACAGGATGCTGACCCTGTCGAACCGATCCGGATCGCTATTTACCGCATCGCGCAATGCGGCCCCAAAGGCCATGCGCAATTCGGTGCCGATATTGAATTTGCAGATGCGCGACTCGCGCGCCAGCATTTTGCGTTGCGCGACTGGTACGCCGGAACCGCCGTGGATGACCAGCGGCACTTCGGTGATCGCCTCAATGGCGCGGATGCGGTCGATATCCAGCCCGCCTTCCTTGTCCTGTTGCAGATGCACATTGCCAACTGAAATCGCCATCGCATCGACGCCGGTATCCTGCGCGAACTGCCGGGCCTCTTCCGGGTCGGTACCGGCTGACCCCTCGCCGCCGGAATACCCGACAAAGCCGATCTCTCCCTCGCAGGAGACATTTGCAGCATGAGCCATCTCTACGATGGCTGCGGTTTCGGAGATATTCTGATCCAGCGGATTGCGCGAGCCGTCGAACATCACTGAGGTAAAGCCGCTGTCGATGGCGATACGGCAGTCCTCAAAGGTGTAGCCATGATCCAGATGGGCGACCACAGGAACCGATGCACTTTCGGCCAGATGTCGAAACATCTTGCCTAAGATCGGCAGCGGAGTATGGGCGCGGCAGGACGGGCCTGCTTGCAGGATGACCGGCACGCTTTCAGCTTCAGCGGCGGCCACATAGGCGCGCATGTCTTCCCAGCCCAGTGTGACCAGCCCCGCAACGGCATAGCCATTGCGCAGGGCTGGCTGCAGGACGTCAGCCAATGTTGCAAGGGTCATTTGAACTTAGCCACCATATCCTTGATGCCGGGGATGGTTTCGACCTGATAGGCATGGGTCGGCTGGAAGTACTGGATCAGGCTGCGCTGGCTTAGACCGCCAAGGATGGTGAAGTAATACATCTCATATCCGGGCATCACCGCGCAGGGGTGATACCCCTTGTCGATCATGATCGTGGAGCCATCCATCAGTTGGTAGGCGTCCCCCGGCTTGCCCTCTTCGCGTTGCAGGATCTGCACGCCAGAGCCATGGTTGGGACGGAAGCGGAAGTTATAGGTCTCATCATGGCGTGTCTCGACGATGTTGCCATCCGCATCTTTGCGGTCGGTATCATGTTTGTGCGCCGGGAAGCCGGACCAGCCGCCCTGTCCCACGGTGAACAGCTCTGACACCAGCAAGCGGCCGACCTTGTCGTGCTGTTTCTGGCCCAAGATATGTTTGATTTTACGATGGGTCTTGGTGTCGTCAGAACCGTATTGCACCAGATCAATACCGTCGGCGCGCACGTCAAATGGTTCCAGCACCTTGTCGTATTTGGCGCCCGCGATGAAGGTTTCGGTCGCATCCGTTGTGCAGGTGATGGTCACCTTGGCCCCGACGGGAATATAGACGCCTTCCGGTTCACCGTCCCAGACGTCGGCGGTGCGGGTGCCGATGCCAGCATAGCTCAGGCCCTCGACCTCAATGTCTACGGTGCCGGTGGCCGGAACGATGCAGGTCTCATAGCCGGGCACCTGATATTCAAAGGTCTGGCCCTTGGTCAGTTTGACGATGTTGAAATAGTTCAGCGGAACAAGCGCGTTGTCAGCATCGACAATGGCTTTGTTCTGGTTGTCATGAGGGGCGATATGCATTTGCGGGTCCTTTCAAATTTCGGTGGCGCCGGGGTGCGTTGCAAGAAACGCCTCCAGCGCGGCAAGGTCGGGCATGGCGGGGGCGCAGCCGGGTTTGGCCACCACGACGGAGGCACAGGCTGAGCCGCGCAGAATGGCATCCTTCATCGGACGCCCTTCGGAGAGTGAGGCGAGGAAACCGGCCATGAAACTGTCGCCGGCGCCGGTCGGTTTTAGCGCATCTACGGGGTAGATACCGGTGCGGACCTCCTGGCCATCGGCAAAGGTGACGGCGCCCTCGGGTCCCATCTTATAGACGACGATGGAGGCTGAGGTGTGCGCCAGCGACCGTGCTTTGGCGAGGCCTTTGTCGATGCCACCGGCCATAAAGCCGAATTCCTCATCATTGCCGACAATGATATCGGACATGGCGCCTGCGCGAGACAGGACATCCGCCGCAACCTCAGGCGAGGGCCAGCTGTAAGGGCGGTAGTCCACATCAAAGATGATCGGCAGCCCGGCCGCACGCGCCAATTCAAAGGCGCGGAAGGTGGCGCTGCGTGACGGCTCGGCCGCAAAAACTGTGCCGGCGGTGATCAACGCGCTGTACTGGCTGTAATCCACCGCCTCCACATCTGCGACGGTCATCTGGAAATCGGCGGCATTGTTGCGGTAGATGACGCTCTGGTGATCCTCGACCCGGCTTTCATAGACCGCCAGAGAGGTCCGATATTCACCGGTGATGCGTTTCACGTGAGTCCGGTCAACACCGTAGTGATCCAACTGGTTGAGGCAGTACCACCCCACCGCATCATCAGAAACGCTGGTGACCAGAGCGGCGCTGCATCCCATTTTGACCAGACCTGCGGCGATATTGGCGCTGCTGCCGCCCATGGCGACCATCATGTCCTGTGCATCAGCCGTGGCGGTGCCATCAGGGGTTGGACACAGATCCATACCCACCCGGCCAAGGACGAGGAAATTGCGGCCTGCCAGATCTGAGCTGGCCTTGCTTGGCTGATCCATCACACGCCCCGCCGTTGTTTGATGCGGCTGGACTCCCAGTCGAGATGGGCCTCGCGCACCTTGTCATCCTTGGTGATATGCGGCGTGCCAACCTCCCACCAGGCGTGGCCTTCGGTGGTCCAGCCTTCGTAGGCGTCAACCTTCATCACGATGACGGTTGTCCGATCGTTGCCTTGCGCGCGTTTGAACGCTTCGCCCAGCTCTGCCGGATTGGCGGCGGTTTCGGTAAGTGCCCCCATCGAGGCCGCGTGACTGGCAAAATCCACGCCAAAGGCTTCAGGTATAGTGGGGCAATCCTCAAGCAGATTGTTGAAGCTGGTATTGCCCGTGTTGTTCTGCAGCTTGTTGATGACCGCAAAGCCGCCGTTGTCCAGGACCAGAATGATCAGCTTCTTCTGGCTGAGCACGCTGGAATAGATGTCAGAATTCAACATCATGTAGGAGCCGTCGCCGACAAAGACGATTGTGTCACGATCAGGCTCTCGCTCAGACTGGGCGATGCGAGCTCCCCAGGCGCCGGCAATTTCATAACCCATGCAGGAAAAGCCGAACTCAACATCAACTGTGCCGGGCTCCAATGTGCGCCAATTGGCGGTGACTTCCGCCGGAAGCCCGCCAGCCGCCGCGACCACACGGTCCTTCGGATTGCAGAGCGCGTTCACAACACCGATGGCCTGCGCATAGGAATTGGGCCGGTTGTCCCCGTAAGAGACGTTGTCTGCGACATAGGCCACCCAGCTACGGCGGCTCTCCTGGGCACGAGCGACCCAGCTGTCCGGCGCCTTGTAGTCACCGCTTGCAGCGCCAAGTGCCAGAAGCCCGCGCTGGGCGTCGCCGACAACCGGCAATGCGCGGTGTTTGCCTGCGTCATGGCGTGCTGCGTTGATCGAGATGAATTGGGCGTCCTGCGCAAAGGCGGTCCAGGATCCGGTGGTAAAATCCTGCAATCGTGTGCCAACCGCTAGGATCACATCTGCCTCGGCGGCAATCGCATTGGCGCTGTCCGATCCGGTGACTCCGATGGGACCGATATTCAGTGGATGGGTGTCACGCAGGTTGGCGCGACCGGCGATGGTTTCAACAACCGGGATCTGATGTGTTTCGGCAAAGCGGGTCAGCTCGGCCACGGCGCGGCTGTATTGCACACCGCCACCAGCAATGATCATCGGGCGTTTGGCGCCACGTAGGGCTTCGGCAGCATCTGCGATTTCGGTCGAATCCGGTGCGATGCGGCGAATGCGGTGGATTTTCTTCTCAAAGAAAACCTCGGGGTAGTCATAAGTCCAACCTTGCACGTCCTGCGGCAGGCCAAGGAAGGCGGGGCCGCAGTCGCCGGGATCCAGCATGGTGGCAATCGCAGCGGGCAGGGACTGGATGATTTGGGCGGGATGGGTGATGCGGTCCCAATAGCGCGACACGGGCTTGAAGGCATCATTTACACCTAAGGTCGGATCGTCAAAATTCTCCATCTGCTGTAGTACCGGATCCGGCAGGCGAGTCAGGAACGTGTCGCCACAGAGCATCAGCATCGGCAGGCGGTTGGCATGGGCCAGCGCCGCGGAGGTCAGAAGGTTTGATGTACCTGGGCCAGCACTGGCTGTGCAGAACATGAACCGTTGGCGCAGCCACTGCTTGGCATATCCAGCTGCCGCAAAGCCCATGCTCTGTTCGTTCTGACCCCGATATAGCGGCAGCGCATCGCGCGCCTCATAGAGCGCTTCGCCGAGGCAGGTCACATTGCCGTGGCCAAAGATGCCGAAGCCACCTCCGCACAGGCGTAACTCCTCGCCGTCAATCTCAATGAACTGATTGGACAGCCATCGGATGATGGCTTGGGCGGTGGTCAGCTTAATCGTTTTTGGCGGCGTCGTCATAGGCAGGGATCCCTGGGATGGTCTGTTGGCGGATCGATTTGATCTTGCGAGATGTCGAATCCCAAGATACAAGTTTTGCAACCGGTTGCAAATTGAAATTGATGGGTTGGGAGGCCAGAATGACCGAAATCGGTATCGGAATTCTCGGCGGGGGCTACATGGGCAAAGCGCATGCCGTCGCGATGGCTGCGGTGGGCGCGGTGTTTGACACTGCTTTGCGCCCGCGTCTGGAAATGGTCTGCGCCACGACCCCAGCCAGCGCGGAGCGATACCGGCGGGCCTATGGGTTTCAACGCGCAACGGACGACTGGCAGCTGCTGGTTAACGACCCCAAGGTCGAGGCGATTGTCATCGCGTCCCCACAGCAGACCCATCGTATTGTCGCAGAAGCAGCCTTTGCGCTGGGCAAACCCGTTTTTTGTGAAAAGCCGCTGGGCGCATCGCTGTCTGATAGTCGTGCCATGGTGGCAGCGGCGGAGGCATCGGGCTGTCCAAATATGGTCGGGTTCAACTACATTCGAACCCCTGCCAGCCAATATGCGCGGCGTTTGATTGTAGATGGTGTGATCGGAGAGGTGACCTGGTTTCGTGGCGAACATACCGAAGATTTCTACGCCGATCCCGATGCCCCCGCGACATGGCGCACGGAGGGCGAAGCCAATGGGACTATGGGCGATCTGGCGCCACATATGATCAATGGTGCGATGGCGCTGATCGGGCCGATCACTGAACTCATCGCAGAGGTTGAGACCGTTCATACGGACCGCCCCGGTGGCCGTGTCACCAATGACGACCAGGGGCAGATGATGTGCCGTTTTGCCAATGGGGCGATGGGGCAGATGTTCTTTAGCCGTATCGCGACCGGTCGTAAGATGGGCTATGCCTATGAAATTACGGGAACAAAGGGCGCGATCCGTTTTGATCAAGAGGATCAGAACGCGCTGTGGCTCTATCTCAGCGAGGGCGACGAGGCCACCCGCGGCTTTCGCAAGATCCTCACAGGCCCTGCACATCCCGATTATCTGCCGTTTTGCCAGGGGCCGGGGCATGGCACAGGGTATCAGGATCAGATCCTGATTGAGGCGCGGGATTTCCTGCGCGCGATCGAAACACAGACACCGGTTTGGCCGACATTTGAGGATGGGATGGCGGTAAATCAGGTGATTGCTGCAGCCATGGCCGCCTCAAAGAAGCGGTCCTGGCAAACCGTATCAACGTTCTAAATATCTAAGAAAGCACTGCAAAATGACGATCAGAATTGGCAATGCCCCATGTTCCTGGGGGGTAGAGTTTGCACAGGATCCCCGTAACCCGGACTGGCGCAGCGTTCTGAAGGACTGCGCCGAAGCTGGCTACAAGGGGATTGAGTTGGGGCCTGTGGGCTACATGCCCGAAGATCCCGCAATTCTGCGGGATGCGCTGGCCGAGCATGATCTGGAACTGATTGGCGGCGTGGTGTTCCGGGCGTTCCATGATCCTGATCAATGGGACGACGTCCTGGACGGGGCACATCGCACCTGCAAGGCGCTGAAGGCGCATGACGCGGAACATTTGGTTCTGATCGATTCCATCTCGCCGCGCCGCGCGCCGACTGCCGGGCGCGCGTCTGAGGCTGAACAGATGAGCCAAGCAGAATGGTCGGCATTCCGCGACCGTCTGGCCACAGTGGCCCAGATCGGGACCGAGGAATACGGTCTGACCGTCGGCATCCACGCCCATGCCGCGGGGTTCATGGATTTTGAGCCGGAGCTGGAGCGTTTGCTGGATGAAGTTGACGACAAGATCCTGAAGATCTGTTTCGATACTGGCCATCATTCCTATGCCGGATTTGACCCGGTTGCCTTCATGAAACGGCATATGGATCGTATCAGCTATATGCACTTCAAGGACATCGATCCCAAGGTGAAGGCAGATGTGATCGCCAAGCGGACAAATTTCTACGATGCCTGTGGGCAGGGGATTTTCTGCAATCTTGGCGAGGGCGATGTTGATTTCCCAGCCGTTCGGCAACTGCTTGTTGATGCTGGGTTTTCTGGCTGGTGCACGGTGGAGCAGGATTGCGATCCGACGCTGGATCCTGACCCCGTTGGTGATGCGCGGGCCAATCGCGAATACCTCGAATCTATCGGGTTCAACTAGGGAGCGGCACCATGACAAAACTTAAATGGGGCATGATTGGTGGCGGCGAAGGCAGCCAGATCGGACCGGCTCATCGTCTGGGCGCAGGCTTGGATGGTGCCTTCGATTTCGCGGCGGCGGCCTTGGATCATCGCCCAGAAGAGGGGCGTGCTTATGGTCAGCGGCTGGGGCTTGCGGCGGATCGCGCCTACGGTGACTGGACGGAGATGTTGGAGGGGGAGCGCAATCGCGCGGATCGGGTTGATCTGGTCACTGTCGCAACCCCGAATGCCACGCACTTTGAGATCACCAAGAGGTTTCTGGAAGCTGGCTTTCACGTGCTCTGCGAAAAGCCGATGACAATGACTGTGGAAGAAGGCGAGGAAATCGTAAAGATCGCCAAGACGAAGGGCAAGATTTGCGCCGTGAACTATGGCTATTCTGGCTATTCCCTGGTCCGTCATATGAAGGCAATGGTGGCGCGCGGCGACCTTGGCAAGATCCGGCTTGTGAAGGCTGAATTCGCCCACGGCCACCATGCGGACGCGGCTGATGCAGACAATCCGCGGGTGCGTTGGCGCTACGATCCCGCGCAGGCCGGGGTCTCTGCCCAGTTCGCGGATTGTGGTATTCACGCGCTGCATATGGCGAGTTTTGTCATCGGTCAGGAGGTGGAACGCCTGTCAGCTGATACGGTCAGCTGTATTGAGAGCCGGGTTCTGGAAGATGACGCCATGGTGAACATGCGCTTTGACGGCGGGACTGTCGGGCGGCTCTGGACTTCATCGGTGGCGATCGGACGCCAGCATGGGCTGACTCTGCAGGTGTTTGGAGAGACTGGTGGCTTGCGTTGGTCGCAGGAGCAGCCAAACCAGCTTTATTGGATGCCCCTCGGTGAGCGGCTGCAGGTGATTGAGCGTGGCGAGGATAATCTCAGCCCCGAGGCAGATCGCACCAGTCGTGTAACCATCGGTCATGCCGAGGGGATGCCGCTGGCCTTTGCCAATATTTACAGTGATTTGGCAGAAGCGATTAGGGCTGAAAAGGCCGGGCGCCCAATCGATCCTGCCGCGGATCTCTACCCGCGTGCGGAAGACGGGTTACGCTCCATGGCGGCGGTTTTTGCAGTCGCGGAGAGCGGCGCGACAGACGGGGCTTGGGTGGATGCGCGCCCACCTATGTTTCGTTGATTGAGCCTGAACTGAAGCTGGGCAGGGGCGTCGGTTTTCTGGCGCCCTTCTTCGATGCCGGGTGGTTCAGGTTTTTTGCGGTCGCAGGGTTCCGCGCTCTACCACATGACAGGGGAAAATACGGGCCTCTGGATAGCGATCAGGTTCATCCAGCATCGCCGTGACCAGTTCAATCGAAGAATTGACGATCTGCTCAATCGGCTGGTGGATGGTGGTGAGATCAATATTCTCCCACCGTGCCATCTCCATGTCGTTGAGGCCGATAACCCCGATGTCCTGCGGCACCTGCAGGCCCTTTTCGCGGATCGCACTAAGCGCCCCAATCGACAAGACGTCATCACCACAGAAATAGGCCTCAGCCGGTTCATCTCGAAGCAGGCGCAGCATTTCACGGCGGCCCGCCTCGAAGGAGTAATCCTCGGCGAAACTATGTGTTGCTGTGACATCTGGACGGGTTTCCATCTCCGATGTGAAGCCCTTGCAACGGTCCTGAGTTGAGGTAGCGGTCTGCGGGCCACCCATGAAAGCGACCGTTTTGTATCCGCGGGCTACAAGCGTGCGTGCAGCCATCCGGCCACATTCGACGTTGTCGATCCCCACGACATGTACCTGCGGGGTGGAGGACGAGCGGCCAAAACTGTGCACCACCGGCACACCCGCATCGCGAAATGCCTTGGCAAAGCCTGGCGGGAGAGTCGAAGAGGCTACGACTACACCATCCACGGAATACTGTCGCAACATCCGGACCGAGTTTTCGGGATCGGTTTCGTCAGAGAGATTGACCAGCAGTGGCCGCAGGCCGCGATCCTGCAGGCGGCGCGTAAACCGATCGAAGACCTCAAGGAAAATCGGGTTGTGAAAGTTGTTGGAGACAAGGCCAATCAGTTTGGTGCGTCCGGTTGTCAGAGAGGAGGCCAATGCGTTTGGACTGTAGCCAAGCTCCTGCGCGGCCTTCTCGACCTTGCGCCGCATCTTTTCGGAGACGGATGCGCCATCGGTGAATGTGCGCGACACCGCTGATCGTGAGACCTGCGCCCGTTCTGCCACATCTTTTAACGTTACAGCCATTCCTGGTCTTCCTCTTGTCCGGGCCATCTGGGGCCCATCCACCTGTGCAACCGGCTGCGCACCGGATCAGATTATCTATCGCGGATCCAAATCGAGTTCAGCAGAAAAAATGCTGCCACAAATTGCAACCGGTTGCAAAAAAAATCGATTCGTGGTTATTCTGATCCCCGACGCGAATGGGACCGCCCGGACGCGATCGTGACGGTAAAACTTTGGGAGGAAAGAATGACGTCAATCTTCAAGACATTTATGCTCGCAACAACGGTTGCAGCGGCGCCGATGATGCTGGCAACAACAGCCTCTGCCGAGGGTGAAAAATACATCCTCGTCAGCCACGCCCCCGACAGCGACAGCTGGTGGAACACCATCAAGAACGGGATCGCCCTGGCGGGCGAGCAGATGAACGTGGAGGTGGAATACCGCAACCCGCCGACCGGTGACCTCGCCGATATGGCGCGGATCATTGAGCAGGCCGCGGCCTCAGGGCCCAACGGCATCATCACAACCCTGTCCGACTATGATGTGCTGTCCGGCCCGATCAAAGCAGCCGTGGACAGCGGCGTTGATGTGATCATCATGAACTCCGGCACCCCGGATCAGGCCCGCGAAGTCGGCGCCCTGATGTATGTTGGTCAGCCAGAATATGACGCAGGCCATGCGGCGGGTATGCGCGCCAAAGCGGACGGTGTCGGCAGCTTTCTTTGCGTGAACCACTACATCAGTTCGCCATCTTCAACAGAACGCTGTCAGGGCTTTGCCGACGGGCTGGGTGTGGATCTCGGCGATCAGATGATCGACAGCGGACAGGATCCGGCGGAAATCAAGAACCGCGTTCTGGCCTATCTCAACACCAACCCGGAAACTGATGCGATTCTGACACTCGGCCCGACCTCGGCGGATCCGACCCTGCTGGCGCTGGAAGAAAACGGCATGGCTGGAGACATCTATTTCGGCACCTTCGATCTGGGTGAGGAAATCGTCAAAGGTCTGAAAGCCGGTGTCATCAACTGGGGGATTGATCAGCAACCGTTCCTGCAGGCCTATCTGCCGGTCGTGGTTCTGACCAACTACCACCGCTACGGCGTGCTGCCCGGCAACAACATCAACTCTGGCCCTGGTTTTGTAACCAAGGACGGCCTGGAAAAGGTCGAAGAGTTCGCGGGCGAGTACCGGTAATCATCTCCCCAAGTGCGGGCGGCTGAGACACATCAGCCGCCCCTTATTTCAGAGAGAGCACTATGTCTGACGCACCTACCCAATTTGCGGAAGACGAGCGGATCAAAACCCGTTCGAAATTCCGCGAAGCCATGATCCGACCCGAATTGGGCGGCATTATCGGCACCATCACCGTATTCGCGATGTTCCTTATTTTTGCCGGTGACAGCGGCATGTTCAACAGCCAGGGCGTAATGAACTGGAGCCAGATCTCCGCCCAGTTCATGATCATCGCAGTTGGGGCCTGCCTGCTGATGATTGCGGGCGAGTTTGACCTGTCGGTCGGGTCCATGATCGGGTTCGCGGGAATGTTGATCGCCATTTTCAGCGTAACGCTGGGCTGGCCGGTCTGGTTGGCTATTCTGGTGACCTTCGCAATCGCCACAGCCATCGGTGCGCTGAATGGATTTATCGTGGTGCGCACGGGTCTGCCCAGCTTCATTGTCACGCTGGCGTTCCTGTTTATCCTGCGCGGCTTTGCAATCTATTTGCCGCAGACCATTGAACGTAAGACGATCATTGGCGGGGTGGCTGACGCCGCCGAGGGCGATTGGATGGCGGCGCTGTTTGGAGGCAAAATTCTGACCGGCCTGTTCCAGTGGTTGGGCGACAACGGTTGGATCGCCGTTTTTGAACGCGGCACCCGCAAGGGGCAGCCGGTGGTCGAGGGGCTGCCCATGCTCATCGTTTGGGCTATTCTGCTGGTGATCGTTGGTCATGTCATCCTGACCAAAACACGGTTTGGCAACTGGATCTTTGCGGCGGGCGGTGACGCTGAGGCTGCGCGGAACTCCGGGGTGCCTGTCAACCGCGTGAAAATCCTGATGTTCATGTTCACAGCTTTCTGCGCGACCGTCTTTGCAACCTGTCAGGTGATGGAGTTTGGCGGCGCCGGGTCGGATCGTGGCTTGCTGAAAGAATTTGAAGCCATCATCGCGGTGGTGATTGGTGGCGCGCTCCTAACCGGTGGCTATGGCTCGGTTCTGGGGGCGGCGCTCGGTGCGCTGATCTTTGGCGTGGTGCAGCAGGGGCTGTTCTTTGCCGGGGTTGAAAGCTCTCTGTTCCGGGTGTTCCTCGGTCTGATCCTGCTGTTTGCGGTCATCCTCAACACCTATATCCGCCGCGTCATCACAGGGGAGCGCTGATATGACTACGTCTCAACCCTTGATCCGCATGCAGGGTATCGAAAAGCACTTTGGCAGCGTCATCGCGCTGGCCGGTGTCTCGGTTGATGTGTTCCCTGGGGAATGCCACTGCCTGCTTGGCGACAACGGCGCCGGGAAATCGACCTTCATCAAAACCATGTCCGGGGTGCATAAACCCACCAAGGGCGACATCCTGTTCGAAGGTCAGCCGCTGCATTTTGCGGATCCTCGTGATGCAATTGCCGCAGGGATTGCCACTGTGCATCAGCATCTCGCGATGATCCCGCTGATGTCGGTCAGCCGCAACTTTTTCATGGGGAATGAGCCGATCCGTAAGATCGGTCCGCTAAAGCTGTTTGATCATGACTATGCCAATCGCATCACCATGGAAGAGATGCGCAAGATGGGTATCAACCTGCGTGGGCCGGATCAGGCTGTTGGCACCCTGTCGGGGGGGGAACGTCAGACCGTAGCCATCGCCCGTGCGGTGCATTTCGGCGCCAAGGTGCTGATCCTGGATGAGCCGACATCGGCACTGGGTGTGCGCCAGACCGCCAATGTGCTTGCCACCATCGACAAGGTACGCAAGCAGGGGGTGGCCGTGGTGTTCATCACCCACAACGTGCGTCATGCCCTGGCCGTTGGCGATCGGTTCACGGTGCTGAACCGCGGCCAGACCCTCGGGACGGCAGAGCGCGGCGAAATCTCCGCTGAGGAGCTGCAGGATTTGATGGCAGGCGGGCAGGAGCTGGCAACGCTTGAGGGAAGCCTTGGCGGCACAGTCTGAGGCGATACCAGATTCATTTAAAAAAAGCCGCCGGGGTAGTCTCCGGCGGCTTTTGTTTTAGACCTCTTGGCGTGCCCTGCGCAGAACACCTGCGGGCGGGAGCGTGCCGACCTCGGTCTCTACCGGCTTGGCGAGATGGTTGAACCAGAATTCCTCCGTCGCGGTCTGGCGCATACGCACACCCTCGGGCATCTTGCGGATGGTCACGCCCGCGCGGGCGCAGAGCGTTGTGACCAAGCGGTCCAGGCCCGCCGGATCCAGCCAGCCGGCACAATAGATCTGATTTTCCGC
Organism: Phaeobacter sp. S60; assembly: GCF_000826845.1. Classification (NCBI taxonomy): domain Bacteria; kingdom Pseudomonadati; phylum Pseudomonadota; class Alphaproteobacteria; order Rhodobacterales; family Roseobacteraceae; genus Phaeobacter; species Phaeobacter sp. S60. The sequence continues at coordinate 83,351 of NZ_JSWJ01000019.1, read as the reverse complement.
AGCGACAGCGACCGCATGACCGGTTGAGGTTTCGATCAGAACATCCGCCTCACCCTCCAGCGTTTCCAGATAGCCGACAACCGCGCCATCGCCGTTTGCGAGTGGCAGCGGCATATCCGGTCGGAGGCTTTCGACCGCTGCGATGACCACATCCAGCCCCTGAAGAGCGGGCGGCAACGGGGCGGTTGGGATCTTGAAATCCTCATCCCGTGCCGCTGTACGCGGACCATAAAGACGCAGACCTGCCGCCTCGGCCAGTGCCTTTCGCAGGTCATCCGGGAGGTGCATCAGGCCGGGGGCAAGGATCAACTCGTATCCGGTGAAATCACTTCGGGTTGGCGGGATGATGTCAACAGACAGACCCGCGCGACGCAGGGCACGGTAGTGATCCAGCACAAGGTCGAAGTAGCTCAGACCTTGACCATGCGGCTGCACCTGCCAGGCCCATTCGGCGTCATAATCGAAGATCAGCGCGACAGGAGCCTGCGATGGCTCAATCTCACCCGCGTTTGCTAATTCCTCAGCCACCTGACGTGCCTCGGAGATGGCGGGGGTCTCTGCACTATCGGGACGCAGCAACCCAGCATGGAGTTGCTCCTGCGCAAAAGGCGCCTGCCGCCAGCGGAAATAGCAAACTGCCTCCGCGCCATGGGCAAAGGCCTCCCAGGTCCAGAATCGCACCATGCCGGGCAGGGGCGCAGGATTGTAGGGCGCCCAGTTCACCGGGCCGGGTTGCTGTTCCATCACCCACCAACGCCCGCGCCCCACAGCACGGTAGAGGTCATGGTGAAAGGCCTGAAAATCCGGGTCACCCTGTCGCGCATATCGGCGCTGATCTGCTGCGCTGGCACCAACCCGGTCCTCAAGAAAGCCCAAAGGGTAGCTGTCCCAGCTGGCGATCTCCAGATCCTCTCCGACCTTGTAATGGTCAAAGTCGGTCACCCGTCCCATGTAATTATGCGCAATCGGCGCGTCGGAATGAGCGCGCAGGATCTCCACCTGATCGCGGTTGAAGCTGACAACCTGGTCTGATGAAAACCGTCGGAACGCCTGCATATGGGCCGGGTTCGGTTCGGTCACGGTGAGGTTCGGGAGCCCGATCTGGTCAAAACGATCATACTCCATCGACCAGAACACATTTCCCCAAGCGCTGTTCAGCGCGCAAATGTTACCGTCGTACCGCTCTTCCAGCCACCGCACGAATGCCACACGGGCTGCGTCAGAGTAGCTGATCGTGGTCTCGTGGCAGCCGTATTCATTGTCCGTCTGCCAGGCGGCGATGCGCTCGCCGGGTCCATAGCGCTCCGCCATCAGTGTGACGATCCGCCGGGCCTCTGCGCGGTATCCCTGGTGGCTGAAGCAATAGTGGCGACGCGAACCGAAGCCGCGCGATTTGCCATCAGCATCCAGCGCAAACATGTCAGGGTGGCGGTCCACCATCCAGCGCGGCGGCGTTGCGGTCGGGGTGCCCAGTACCACCTTCAATCCGGCCGCGACCAAAGTGTCGATGGCCCGGTCCAGCCAGTCCCATTGCAGATCACCGCGGGTAGGCTCGATCCGAGACCAGGAAAATTCGCCAATGCGGACCCAGGTGAGCCCCGCCGCGACCATGCGTGCGGCGTCCCCCTGCCAGATGTATTCAGGCCAGTGTTCGGGATAATAGCAGGTTCCAAGCGTGCGCTGCATGATGGTCCTCAAAGAATGACGCGGTGTTCGCGCTGGCCCTTGGCCGTCGTGTGAATGCGGTAGGTCTTGCCCGCTGCCGGATCATTCAGCCCATCTGCGGCGGTGGTGATGAACAAGTCTGACAGGTCTTCCCCGCCCAGGGCTGGGCAGGAGGCCTGCGCGGTCGGGACCGGATAGATTGCTGTCAGCTCTCCCGTTGGGGTGTAGACCGCGACACGGCCTGCCCCCCACTGCGCGTTCCAGAACCGGCCTTCCGTGTCAACTATGGCGCCATCGGGGCCGAAATCTTCGCCGCTAAGATCGATAAACACCGATGGTTCGCCAAGCGGCCATCCATCCTCTGCTGCCAATGGCTGCCGCATGATCTTGCCCGTCTTGGTGTCGGTGAAATAGGCGCAGGATTTGTCTGGGGCAAAACAGATCGCATTGGTGATGGTCTGGTTTGTTATCAGTTGGCGCAGCTCGCCCCGGTAGTAGCGATAGATCGCGCCCAGACCGAACTCAGCCTTATAGCCCATAGTCCCGATCCAGAACCCGCCCCAGGGGTCTGCCCGACCATCGTTCGAGCGGGTCAGCGGCTGATCTGTCTCCAGATCTACCAGATGGATCCGCGCGCCACTTTCGATATCAAACCGCCAGAGCGCGCTGGCGCTGGCCATGATCAGTGTTGTTTCATCGACCCAGCCAGCGGCGGACACGCAATCGTCGAACTGCCAATGGATCTCCTTTCCCCCAACAACGCTGAACAGCCGCTTTTCGAGGATATCAAACCAGAACAGTTGCTTGCGGGTCGGGTGCCACAACGGCCCTTCGCCAAGGGTGCAGCGCGTTTCGCTGAGGACCTGAGCCGCCGCTGCATGGATTTTTGGGTCATCTGCCATCAAAGGCCTCGTCGTAAGCCGCAACGGTTTCTGCCGCAAGACGGGCGACGTCTTCGACTGAGCGGCCGGGTTTATAGAGAGAGGACCCCATGCCGAAACCGGTTATGCCAGCCCTCTGCCACGCTGAGAAGTCGTCAGGACCGACACCGCCCACAGCGTAGGTTTCAGCATCCATTGGCAATACCGCCTTCAACGCCGAAAACCCGTCCAGTCCCAGTTTGAAGGCGGGGAAGAATTTCAGTCCATCCGCTCCGGCACGGAGAGCAGAGAAACACTCTGACGCGGTAAAAACCCCTGGATAGGACAACAGACCTGCCGCTTTCGTCGCGCGGATCACATCCGGGTTGCAGTCGGGCGACACCACCATCTGCGCCCCCATGGCTGAGAGCTGAGCAACCGCACTGGTATCGAGCACAGTACCTGCACCGACTGTGGCGCGCCCCTTCGCCTGATCCAGCATGGCGGCGATGCTGTCGTAGGGTTGAGGAGAATTCAGCGGGACTTCGATCTTGGTGATACCTGCGGCAATCAGGGCATCGGTCATCGGGCGTGCCTCGTCGGGACGCAGGCCGCGCAGGATGGCGATAATATTTCGGCTCATGGGGTTTGGCTCTTTTGCAATTGGTCATAGGCGGCTGAGAGGCCGGCAAGGGTCAGGGTTTCGGCGTCAACGCGCTGGGGCACGCATCCCAGCGCGGACAGGGCTGTCTCATAGCAGCGGGCCAGCGTATCGGTGCCCAGTATGGTGATAGGTTGGCGGGACCAGTCGTGTTGGGTCGCCGCAAGCTCGGCCCCGATCAACAGGCCCGACAGGCGGGCTCTACCGGTTTCTGGTCGCTGGCCGGTCAGCAACGCATCTGCGCGCAGGCGAAACAGCTGCGCCGAGATCGAAGCCGGAGCTGCGAGGCTCTCAGCGATGGCCTGGGTAAAAGCGGCGTCATCCCAACCCTCCTCAGATACGCAGTGTCGCAGCACGGATTGTCCCCGGAGCAGGGCAAACATCTCACCGGTCATGAAGGTGGAGAAACTGGTGACCTGCCCCTGATCAAGCCTGACCCATTTGCTGTGGGTGCCGGGCAGGCAGATGACCTGGGTTTCCTGATGATTGCTGCCTTGGGAAAGAAACCCTGCGATTTGGGTCTCCTCTCCGCGCATGACATCAGCCGGATCCGTGGTTTTGATGCCAGGCAGCAAATAGACCGCGAGGCGTGGATCCGTGATTGCCGGCTGGGTGGCCTCGGCAATGCCTGGCGGCGGGCAGGGGGCGCTGGCATAGGGGGCCTCGGCCCAGCCTTGGCGCGAGCCTGCCATTCCGCAGCAGATAACGGGGAGCGGGCTGTCTTCGCCCGTTGGGAGATGATCGCCCAAGAGGTCCAGAAGTGTGGGTTCATAGTCCTGTGGGCACAGCCGTGACATGCCACGGTCAGAGGTGAGGCGGGCGATCACTTGATTTCGGGCATCCATCACCCAAAGCCGCAACTGGCTTGTCCCCCAGTCTGCCGCGATCCATGCAGGTGCAGGTGTGTCTGACGTTCTATCTGGAGAGAGGTCGGGCGGAGCTGTCATCCCGTCACCACAACCCCGCCGTCCACCACCAGAGTCTGGCCGGTGATCATGCGGCTTGTTGCAGAGGCCAAGAACAAGGTGGAGCCGACAATGTCCTGAGGGGCCAGATGGTCCTTCAGGCACTGGCGTTCCAGATGGGCCGCAAGTGCCTCTGGCGTTGCCCATTGATCCAGCTGCTTATCCGTGAGCACCCATCCCGGCGCCAAGGCATTGACCCGTATGCGATCTGGTCCGAACTCGCGGGCGAGGCTCCGGGTCATTCCATTTATGCCTGCATTTGCGGTGGTGTAGGCAGGGTAGCCGCTGTTACCCATCATGTAGCTGATGGAGGTGAAGTTGATGATGGAGCCACCACCTGCGGCCTGCATCCCCGGCAATACCGCCTGACAGGCAAAGAAATAGGCCTTGAGATTGATCGCCTGCGCCCAGTCCCAAAACTCTTCGTCCACATCCAATGCAGCGTGGCGCTGATCATTGGCGGCGTTGTTCACCAGCGTGGTGATTGGGCCATGCGCCTCTGCCGCCTGCTCAATCGCGAACTTCAGGGCAGGGATATCGGTAATGTCACATTGGATGAACAGGGGACGGTTTCCGGTCTCGGCCTGCATGCGCTCGACAAAGTCGGTGGCGTCAGAGCGCCCGACAAAGGCGACCTTAGCGCCCTGCCGCAGAAACCCTTCGCTCAGCGCGGCACCGATGCCAGAGCCACCGCCGGTGATGAAAACGGATGCGCCCTTCAGGTCCGGAAAGATTGCGGTATCGCTCATCAGTGGCTCTCCCGAGTGACGGGGCGGGTATCTTTGCCCACGAGAAAATCAAGGTCAGCGCCTTTTTCGGCCTGAAGCACGCTGTCGACATAGAGTTTTGCATAGCCGCGGGTGTAATGCGGCGGGTCCGGCTGCCAGACCTCCCGCCGCGCGGTTAGCTCTTCAGCTGAGACCAGAAGGTCCAGCGTACCGTTCTGGGCGCTGACCCGGATCCGGTCGCCGGTCTGTACCAGACCAAGGGGGCCGCCAGCCTGGGACTCTGGCGAGACATGCAAGATCACGGTACCAAAGGCAGTCCCGGACATGCGGCCGTCTGAAATGCGGATCATATCACGTACCCCTTCGCGGACCAGTTTACGCGGGATCGGCATATTGCCGACCTCGGGCATGCCGGGATAACCCTTGGGGCCAACGCCTTTCAGCACCAGAATGCTGTCCTTGGTGACCGGCAGATCGTCGCGGTCAATGTTGGCTTTCATGTCTTCGATAGTTTCAAACACATGGGCGATGCCTTCGTGCTCCAGCAGATGATCGGTGGCGGCTGAGGGTTTGACGATGGCACCGTTGGGCGCGAGATTGCCGCGCAGAACACGCAGGCCGGCTGCAGGTTTTACCGGGTTATCAAAGCTCTTGATCACGTCTTCGTTGAAACACTCAGCTCCGTCAGCATAGGCCATGATATCGCCGCCCAGAACAGTGATGTTACTGCGCAAATGCCCCTTGTCGGCCAGTTGTTTCAGCACGACCGGCATGCCGCCAGCATAGCAGAAATCTTCCATCAGGTATTTGCCAGAGGGCATGCAGTTGACCAGGAGCGGGATGTCACTGCCAAGGCCGAAGTCATCCAGCGATAGCTCAACGCCAACGCGGCCAGCCAGCGCCAGGAGGTGAACAACCGCATTGGTGGAGCCGCCAACCGCCGCGTTGGCCATGATCGCGTTGATGAAGGCATCACGGGTCAGCACGTCGGAGGGTTTGATATCCTCCTCGACCATCTCGACGATCCGCTTGCCGGTCAGATGCGCCAGCGCCATGCGACGCGCATCCACTGCGGGCAGGGCAGCATTTGTTGGCAGGCTCATCCCCATTGCCTCAACAAGGGACGCCATGGTGGAGGCCGTGCCCATTGTCATGCAGACGCCCTTGGACCGGCTCATGCCTGATTCTGCCGCCATGAAGTCCTGTAGCGTCATCTCTCCTGCACGCACCGCTTCGGAGAATTTCCATACATCCGTGCCGGAACCGATATCCTTGCCCTGCCATTTGCCGTTCAGCATCGGCCCGGAGCTGACGACGATGGCCGGTAGATCAACAGAGGCAGCCCCCATCAGCTGGCCGGGGGTCGTCTTGTCACAACCGCCGAGCAGGACAACACCATCGATGCCGTAGGCCCTGATCGATTCCTCCACATCCATCGCGAGGAGGTTGCGGAACAGCATCGCGGTTGGCTTCATCTGGGTTTCGCCCAGCGACATCACCGGGAATTCAACAGGGAACCCGCCCGCCTCCCAAACGCCGCGCTTCACCCCTTCGGCAAGATCGCGCAGGCCGGAGTTGCAGGGCGTTAGCTCGGACCATGTGTTGCAAATCCCGATGATCGGACGGCCGTCAAAGGCGTGATCGGGAAACCCCTGATTTTTCATCCAGCTGCGGTGGATAAATCCGTCTTTGTCCAGTTTGCCGTACCAGGCGCGATTTCGTCTGTCTTTGGTCATAGGCGTGTTCCTTCAATCACCCAGATCGACTGTGGGAAGGTCCAGGGCAGGGTGATCCCTTGATGCATCAGATATTGACCGCTAAGGCGGGCGTTTTCGGTTTTCAGGAGTGGCGAGCCACGCGACAGGCCGGGGGCGTCGTCGCGGTTCAGCAGGCGGATGTCATAGGTCGCATCCGCATCCAGTCCAGCGAGGCGCAGCGGGCGGGGCAAGATCTGCGCACTGGCTTCTGGGAGGCCGGCAAAGGCGACAAACCGACTGCCATCCTCGGCGCGTTGCAGCTCTGCGATCACTGCCGGATCGTCACTGTCGAGGCGCAGAATATCCGCCCGCTCGGTCCAATGCCGGTTGTCCTTCCACCAGTTGGTTACATCGCGCAGGACCTCGGCCTCATCCACGCTCAGCTCTCGCGGGTCCATTTCAAAGCCCATATGCCGCTGCGCGGCGGCCCAGGCGCGGAGGCGGATATCGGTCAGGCGACCGGAGGTGTGGCACTGACGTGGCCCGACGTGACTGCCCGTCACGACCATGGGCAGGAACAGCGCGGCTTCGTGCTGGATCCGCAGCCGCTCCAACGGGTCGTTGCTGTCAGAGAGCCAGACGCGATGGGTGCGCGACAGAATGCCAAAGTCGATACGCCCGCCACCGGATGAACAACTCTCAAATTCCACCGAGGGGAAGCCTGCCCGCAGCCGGTCAAAAAGTGCATAGATCGCCTCAGCCTGCGCGCTGTCTGGCTCTGGTAGCACACGATTGTGATCCCATTTCACATAGTCGATGGGATGGTCGGCAAGTACGGCTGAGACGCGTTCGTAGAGATAGGCCTGAACCTCTGGTCGGGCGATATTCAGCACCATCTGCTGTCGGCCCAGGACCTGATCCGTGTCCCCCAGAACCCAGTCGGGGTGGGCGTGAAACAGATCGCTGTCCGGGTTGATCATTTCCGGTTCAAACCAGATGCCGAATGTCATGCCTTCTGCATGAATGTGGTTGATCAGCGGCATCAGCCCATCGGGATATTTGCGCGCATCGATGGTCCAGTCGCCAAGCGAACTGGTATCGTCATCGCGTTTGCCGAACCAACCATCGTCCAGCACGAACCGCTCTGCTCCCAATGCTGCGGCGCGGCTTGCAATATCGCAGAGTGTGGCGTGGTCGTGGTCGAAATAGACCGCTTCCCAGCAGTTGTAATGCACCGGGCGCGGGCGCGCAGGGGCAGGAGGCTGAAGGATATCGTCGCGCAAGTGGCGCTGAAAGGCAACGGCGCAACCGTTTATCCCCTGATCCGAGAACACTGCATATAGTGGCGCGGTTTCAAATTTGATGCCGGGGGTGCGGCGGCTGCCGGTTGCGTGCCCCCATTGGATCTGGCGCCGTCCGTCAGGCAGTTCCTCAGCCAGCATTTTGTGGCCTCCGGACCAGCCGTAGTGAAAAGCGTAGGCGGATCCTTGGCTGTTTGTGGCGCCTGTGCAGGGCACGATCAGGCCGGGAAAATATTCATGCCCGGTGCGACCGGTGGGATTGTCCCGTAGCCGTGCGCCGGCACTCCATGGGGTCCTGCTGGTCTGAAACTCCCCGATCCAGCGACCATGAAAATCGATCATCTCGTAACTGTTCTGAGGTCCCGGAAAGACTGGTGCAGAGAGCCAGCTCACGCTGATCGGCTGTTCGGAGGCGAGCGAGGCCTGCGCACGGATCATGCCGGTTGTGGGCGTCAGTTCAAACATCGCCTGATAGCGAAGACCGTTGCCGGTGTCGTGGTAATGTAGGATGAGGCTTAGGTCGCTTTCTTCCGCTCGATCAAACGCGAAGCGCGGCAGCAGCGCCTTGCCTGTGCTGGCTGTGAGCGACAGACCCGGCTGTCCGGGAAAGGTCCGCCGGGCCTCGGGGCAGATCGACAGCGGCGGCACGGCATCCAGCATGCCCCCCGTCACATCCATGCGCGCGGCGGCAACAAGCATCTCCAGATCAGTCCCATCCGGCAGGCGCGGCCCCCAGTAGATGATCTCGGCCAAATCTGTGCCATGGGCGGCGAGGATCAGGCTTTGCCTTTGATCCTGAAGCGCCCAACAGCGGATACCGGTGATCGTGCTCACTTCACGGCCCCCAGAGTCAGACCGGCGATAAAGTGGCGCTGCATCAGGAAGAACATCGCAACCGGCGGCAGCGCCGCGACAATGCTGCCCGCACTCATCAGATGGTAAGCCGCGCGGTATTGCGCGTTGAATGATGTGATACCTGCTGTGACAGGCTGGCTCTCGGCGCCTTGGGTCAGAACAACCGCCCAGAAGTAGTCGTTCCAGATGAAGGTGAAGATCAGCACACTGAGCGCGGCAATTGCCGGCTTCATCAGCGGCAGGACCACGAACCAGAAAATCCGCCATTCCGCGACACCTTCGACGCGGGCCGCCTCTATCAGCTCATAGGGCAGGGCGCGGATGAAATTACGCATGAACAGCGTGCAGAAGCCGGTCTGAAAGGCAATGTGAAACAGCACCAGACCCGTCTTCGTGTTGTAAAGCCCCATGTCCAGCGTCAGATCGCGCACCGGCACCATCAGGATCTGAAACGGGACGAAGTTGCCCGCCACAAACATAAAAAACAGCAACAGATTGCCGCGGAATTTATACACGCCAAGCGCAAAGCCCGTCATGCAGGACAGGGCGACTGCGCCGATCACGGTAGGGACGGTGATCAGGACAGAGTTGAGCAAATACCGCGGCATGTCGGAACCAAAGAAGACCCGGCCATAATTGCTGATCCCTTCGAAGGATGACGGCACCCCCCAGTAATTGCCGGTAGTAAAATCGGCCTCTGGCTTGATCGAGAAAATCGCCACGGCGATCAGTGGCAGCAGCCACATGATAAGGGCTGTCGGGACCAGCGCCTGATAGGTTGTCTGCCACGCGCGCGAGCTGTTCTGAATGGGTTTCGGAAACATCAGCGGGCCCCTTTGTCGTCTTGGTACATGGACCACAGGAAATAGGCGATGAAGCAGAGCATGATCAGGAACAGAACCACAGCAATGGCCGCGCCATAGCCCATGCGGAAGCCATATTCGGACAGCGCCTTCTCAAACATATAGAACGACAGCACCCGGCTTGAGCCAAATGGGCCACCGTTGGTCATGATGGAGATGAGGTCAAAACTGCGCAGCGCGCCGATGATGGTTACGACAAACGCCACGAAGGTCGCCGGACGCAGCTGCGGGATGATCACATACCACAGCATTTTGGCGCCTTTTGCACCATCCAGACGCGCCGCCTCGACCTGTTCGGGGTCGACCGCGTTGAGGCCGGTTAGGTAGAGGATCATACAATAGGCTGTCTGGGGCCAGAGGCCGGCAATGATAATGCCATAGGTCACCAGCGTCGGATCGCCCAGCACATTGATCGGACCAAGGCCGACCCAGGCCAACACCTGATTAAGGAGGCCGAATGTGGGGTCATAGAACCAGCTGAACACCAACCCGACAACCACTTGGCTGATCACAAACGGAAAGAAGAACAATGATTTGTAGAGGCGGATACCTGTCACAGTCTGATTGAGGAACAAGGCGATGAACAGGCCTGCCGGGATCGCAAGGAGGTAAAGCAGCAGCCATTTGAGATTGTTCCAGAGAGAGACCTCAAAGGCGCGGTCATCCATCAATTCCCGGTAATTTTCCATCCCGATGAACTGCGGGTCACCCAGACCGTCCCAGCGATAAAACGATAGGTTGAAGCTCTGCAGAATTGGGAAAATTACATAAAACAGAAAGAAGATCACGCCGGGTGCGAGAAACAGCCAAGGCGCAAGGGCTTGCCGGTTGCGCCTGAGCCAGCTGTCACTGACACCGGGTGAGGTGGCAGACGATCCGGTTTCTGGAGCGAGGTTCATCTCGGCCACGGGAAATCTCCCTTGTTATCGTCAGTAGCGTGGTTTGATCACGGATCCCGACAGGCGGATGGCGATCTGGTGTCAGGGCGCCGGGAACTCATGAGGAGGGCAAGGCCGGCGACTGTCGGCCTTGCTGTTTGGGAAAATGGCGCTGATCAGTAGACCCGCTCGCGTGCCTTCTCCAGCCGGTTCAGGATGTCATCCAGATTGTCCGGGAACACCATGAACTCCTGGAACCCTTCCATCGCGACCGAGGCCATTTCGGCAGGCGCATCGCGATCGAAAAACTGGGCAATACCACCCGGGGAATTGGACGACAGCATCTCAAATCCCTGGTTCAGCATCTCGTCATCATCGACCGAAGAGCCGGAGTTGACCGGCAACTGACCAAGGGCTGCGCCACCGTTGATTTTGGTCTGATTGTCAGCTGACACGACAAAGCGCAGGAAGGCGCGTGCGGCTTCCTTGTTCTGTGCGCCGGACGGAATGTGGAAGGTGTCCGTTGGTGCGTCCTCTGCCAGCTCGACATCGGGGTTGATGCTGGGGAACTGGTAGAAGTCCAGCTGATCCGTGCCAAGGCCCGCTTCGCGCAGCGGCGCCACGGCAAAATTGCCCATCAGATAGGCCGCGGCCTCGCCCTTGACCATGAACGGTAGGGCTTCCTGCCAGCTGTAGGACTGATGGTTGTCGATGAAGGCGCCCATGTCGATCAGCTCGCGCCAATTGGCGAAGGTCTGCTTCACGCGGTCATCGGTCCAGGCAACTTCGCCGTTGGTCAGCGCCATATGGAAGTCGTAGCCGTTTGTGCGCATGTTCAGGTAGTCAAACCAACCGCCCGCAGTCCACAGAAACTTGGTGCCGATGGTGAAGCACTTGCGTCCCGAATCGAGGATCTTCTGGCAGTTCGATTTGAAAGTTTCCCAATCCTTGGGCTCTTCGAGACCGAGCTCATTGTAGATGTCTTCGCGGTAGTAGACGCCCCACTGATAGTAGGTATAGGGCACGCCCCATTGCTTGCCATCCAGCGTCATCGCACCTTTGGTGGAGGCCAGCGCATCGGCGATGTCAGGTTCTGCCCACAAATCACTGATGTCCTCGAAGAGGCCGGCGGAGACGTAGGGCCGCATACGGTTCGCGGCATACCAGTTGGCCACATCGGGCGGATTCGCCGACAGGAAGTTGCGGATCTGTGTCTTATAGGCTTCGCGGTCGATCACGGTCAGTTCAACTGACAGATCGGGATGCATGGCGTCGAATTCCTCCGCCATCTGCTCCATCACTGCGCGGGGCGCAGGATTGGACATGTCCGAAAAAATCTTGAGCGTGCCACTCAATTCAGCCTGTGCCGCAGTGGCCAGGCCAAGGCTGAGAGCGAGACCCGCAACCGTTCCTTTCAAAGTCTTCATGACGTCCTCCCTGTTGACGTAGGTTCTTTGGTTTCATATAGTGGAACCAAATTCCAACTATTGAAACTATGAACGCGCTCGGCTAAGGATGTCAACAGTTACATCGGCTGGGTTCGGTCAGAGAAAGGACAGTGATGGCGAAAGCTGCGCCCCAATCACGAGAGGCGGATGGTACCGTCGGCAAGGCGCTGGCGGTGCTGGATCAGATCGCCGAGGCTGGCCGCCCGATGCGGTTTGGCGAGGTGCTGGCCGCATCCGACCACCCGAAAGCAACGCTGTACCGGCTGGTCCAGACACTGACCAATCAAGGGATGTTGGCCTATGACGAAACCAATCAGACCTACGCGCCGGGCCTTCGGTTGGTGCGGTTGGCCCATGCTGCGTGGCGGCAAAGCGCATTGGCACCTGTGGCCCGTCCCTATCTGGATCAACTGTCTGCAGACGTCGGGGAAACCATTCATCTGGCGCAGCTTGATCGTGGGCAGGTGCTCTATGTTGACAAGCGCAATGCCGAAACGCCGATTGAAATGTTCAGCCAGGCTGGAAAGATCGGGCCGGGCTATTGCACCGGTGTTGGCAAAGCCATGATTGCGCATCTGTCAGCCGATGCACAGGCCGACGCCATTCGCAGGCAGGCGTTTTTTGCCCACACCGCGCACACCCTTGCAACTCCTGAGGCGCTGCTGGCCGAGCTTGCCGAGATCCGCCGTGATGGTGTGGCCTTTGATCGGGAAGAGCATGAACCGGGTATCATCTGCATTGCCGCCCCGATCCTGTCGGAGGCGGGCAAGGTGATGGGCGGGCTGTCGATCACATCATCGCTGCAACGTCAGTCGCTGGAGGGGCTGACAGCCCTGCGCCCGGCGCTGCTGCAAACGGCCAAGGACATCGCAACCGCTGCCGAGACCTGGCAATTTCCAAGTTAACCCAAGGGGAGAAGACGCATGACAGGGGTCACTTTGGCCAAGGCCGTCAAGAAATATGGAGATGTGCAGGTGATCCATGATGTGGATCTCAGCATTGACGACGGCGAATTTTGTGTCTTCGTTGGTCCTTCGGGCTGCGGGAAATCGACATTGTTGCGGATGATTGCCGGGCTGGAAGAAACCAGCAGCGGTAATATTCATATCGGCGATCGGGACGTGACCCGCCTTGACGCGGCAGATCGCGGCGTTGCGATGGTCTTCCAGTCCTATGCGCTTTACCCGCATATGACGGTGGAGGACAATATGGGCTTTGGCCTCAAGATGAACGGTCAACCCAAGGAGAAGATCCGGGAGAAAGTGGCCGAAGCCAGCCGGATCCTGAAGCTGGACGACTATCTCAAACGCAAGCCCAAGGCCCTATCGGGTGGTCAGCGTCAGCGGGTTGCGATTGGCCGTGCGATCGTGCGGGGGCCTGAAGTGTTTCTGTTCGACGAACCGCTGTCCAACCTTGACGCCGAACTACGGGTCGACATGCGTGTTGAAATCGCGCGCCTGCACAAGGAAATCGGCGCGACGATGATCTATGTGACCCATGATCAGGTCGAAGCGATGACACTGGCGGATAAGATCGTGGTGCTGCGCGCTGGACGTGTGGAGCAGGTCGGCAGCCCGATGGAGCTTTATGCAGACCCTGATAATCGCTTTGTGGCGGGCTTTATCGGCTCGCCCAGCATGAACTTCCTGCAAGGGACCGTGCAGGGTGACGGTGTCGTTGTGCCTGCGCTTGAAAACCGTCGGGTTGCGACCTCAGTGGCCTTGCCAGCAGATGGCAGCAAGGTGCTGTTGGGTCTGCGTCCGCAGCATCTGAGCGTGACAGCCGCGGACAGCAGCTTGGTTCTGGACCTCAGGGAGCGACTTGGCGGTGTGTCCTACGACTATCTAAGCACGCCAACCGGTGAAAAGCTAATCGTTGAAACCCGTGGTGACGAAGCCTTGCCGGAGGGGACGGCCGTTGCCTTGGGCTTTGATGATGCGGATGCCTATGTCTTTGATGAAGCAACAGAACAGCGCCTGCGATGAAAAGGAGAAAAACCCGGAGCTTCAGCGCCCCGGGCATTTCGCAACCCACGGCCGACCCTCTGTGATTACAGCGACTGCATCCGCATGGTCCTGCCTGTCCATGCCGGGTTGCTGACCGCTTCGGCAAGCGCAGCAGCAACATCACCACGCGCTGCGACACCTCCGGGATCCACCTCGTTACCGAACAGCATGTCACCATTTCCTTCGCCATCGGTCAGTCGGACCGGACGCAGGATTGCGTAGTCCAGGCCAGATCGCATCAGGTGTTCGTCGGCGTCATGTTTGGCCTGCAGATAATGGGCAAGATCACTGTCTGGGTCAGGATCATCCGCGCCGATGGAGCTGAGCATGACAAATTTGGAGACGCCTGCGTGTTTGGCCAGATCAATCAAGGCCTTTGCGCCGTCACGGTCTACTTTGTCTGTCATCTCCGCCGATGTGTCGCCGCCGGACCCAGCTGCAAAAACAACGCTATCGCACCCATCGCAGGCCGCCGCTGGCAGATCTGTGAGGTCTCCGTGTCGGGTGGTCGTGCCGCGCGGCAAGGTGCTTGTGTCGGACCCTTCGCGGATCAGGGCGATTGGGTGGTGGCCGAGACGCTGGAGTTTTTCAACGACCCGGCGACCAGTATTGCCGGTGGCGCCGGCTACGAGAACTTGCATGGTGATCTCCTTAGTTCCTGTGAATGATTTTGGTGATCGATAGCTGGCGGCTCAGAACGAGGGCGCCATCGGCCCCACCTTGGCCACTGTGGCTTGATAGCCGGGCTGTTGCTGCAGATCGGCCCAATAGCGCGCCACCCGAGGCGCGTCCTCTAGCGCGCCGATAGCCGCCAAATTGGCGAGAATGTAGGAAAACTGGATATCTGCCAGTGTGGCGGTGTCGCCAAACAGCAGCCCCTGTTCGGGCAGCTTCTGGGTAAGATAGTCAAGGTGTTGAGCCATAGCACGGTTGGCCTCGTCGGTGGCCTCTTCACCCTTCAGGGCAGGCAGCAGCAGGCCCATGGCAACTTCGGCGAAGGAGCTTTCGACATAGTCGAGCAGTTCCTCGTGATGCACCGCCTCTGCGCTGCCGGGAGAGGGATGATGATGCGTATCTCCGTACCGGTCGGTAATGTAGCGCAAGCAGGTTGCGGATTCCGCGATCATGGTGTCGCCATCCTCGATCACGGGGGATTTGCCCAGCGGATGTACCTTGGCGAGACTTTCGGGCGCCCTGAAGGACGCGGTGCGGTCATAGGTGACGACAGTGTAGGGTTGCCCCAGGTCTTCCATCAGCCAGATCAGGCGGATTGCGCGCGAATAGGCGAGGCAATGTATCGTCAGCATGGGCGGCGTCTCCTTACAGGGGTGTCGATCGCAAAAGGAACGGCGGCCATTTTTGCCGCCGTTGTGTATCCAACGGTTGGGGTCGCGATTTTGTTCCTGAGGCCTGCCGCAGCTGCACAGCGAAGTAATTGAGAGTGGAACCAGCATGCCCAGTCAGGTGTTTCACCCATAGCGATCGCATCACATCAGGGGCAGTTGCAGCAAATGCCTACCGGATGTGGTACGATGTAGCCTTACGAGAGGAGATGGACCATGGCTGGAGGATGGGCGCGCGATGGCGCAGTGAGCGAGCAGATCGAGGCGTCGATCAGTGACGAGCTAGCGCGTCTTAAGTCTCGGCCTGCGCCGATGGGCGAAAGCCTCACCCATTGTGCCGATTGCGAGGAACCGATCCCGGAGCCGCGTCGCAAGGCCATTCCGGGAGTGAAGCTCTGTATCGAGTGCCAGCAGGATCGCGACAGCGCCTACAGCGCGCGGGGTGGTATCAACCGGCGTGGCAGCAAGGACAGTCAGCTCAAATAACCGCCCACAGAAAGCAAAGGGCGCAGCCGATTGACCACGCCCTTTCTTTGTCCGGTGATGTGCGTGAGGATCAGTCCTCCATCGCCTCCAGCTCGTCGATCATATCGGAGATCATGCTCAATCCCTTATCCCAGAATGTGGGATCAGACGCATCAAGGCCAAAGGGCGCAAGCAGCTCCTTGTGGTGCTTGGATCCACCGGCCTTCAGCATCTCGAAATACTTGTCTTCAAATCCTTCAGCCCCCTCGGCATAGACCGAATAGAGGGCATTCACCAACCCGTCGCCAAAGGCATAGGCGTAGACGTAGAACGGGGAATGGACAAAATGCGGCACATAGGTCCAGAAGGTTTCGTAACCTTCCATGAAGTCAAAGGCCTCGCCAAGGCTTTCGGCCTGCACTGACATCCACAGCGCGTTGATATCGTCTGGTGTCAGCTCTCCCTCGGCACGGGCGGCGTGCAGTTTGCACTCGAAATCGTAGAATGCGATCTGGCGCACGACCGTGTTGATCATATCCTCGACCTTGCCTGCCAGCAGGATCTTACGCTCGGTCTTATCCTTGGCGTTTTCCAGCATCTTGCGGAAGGTCAGCATTTCGCCAAAGACCGAGGCGGTCTCGGCCAGTGTCAGCGGTGTCGATGACAGCATCTCGCCCTGATCCGCCGCCAGCACCTGATGCACACCGTGGCCCAGCTCATGCGCGAGGGTCATCACGTCGCGCGGTTTGCCCAGGTAGTTCAGCATCACATAGGGGTGTACGTCGGTCACCGTCGGGTGCGCAAAGGCGCCGGGCGCCTTGCCCGGTTTCACGGCGGCATCGATCCAGCCCTTGTCAAAAAACGGCTCGGCCAGATCGCCCATTCGTGGGTCAAAGGCGCTATAGGCGTCCATCACCATTTTGCGGGCTTCGTCCCAGTTGACGGTGCGCGAGGTTTCCATCGGCAGCGGTGCATTGCGGTCCCAGACCTGCATGCGGTCCAGACCGAGCCATTTGCGCTTCAGCTCATAATAGCGGTGCGACAGCTTGGGATAGGCGGCAACAACGGCTTCGCGCAGCGCCTCCACGACCTCCGGCTCGACGTGGTTGGAGAGGTGGCGCCCCATTTGCGGCGACGGCATCCCGCGCCAGCGGTCGAGGATTTCCTTTTCCTTGGCTTGGGTGTTGTGGACGCGGGCGAAGATCTTGATGTTGTCGGAGAAGACCCGCGCCAACTCCCGCGCTGCGGCCTCGCGCTTGCTGCGATCCTGCTCGGTCAAGAGGTTGAGCGTGCCCTCGATGTTCAGTTCTTCGCCATTCACGGTGAAGGTCAGACCGGCAATCGTCTCGTCAAACAGCCGCTCCCAGGCATCGCCCACAACGCCCAGGTCATGCAGGAATTTCTCCAGCTCATCCGACAGCTGATAAGGCTTCATCGCGCGGATCCGGTCAAAGATCGGTTTGTAGCGGGCCAGATCGCTGTTG
This sequence comes from Phaeobacter sp. S60, assembly GCF_000826845.1. Lineage (NCBI taxonomy): Bacteria > Pseudomonadati > Pseudomonadota > Alphaproteobacteria > Rhodobacterales > Roseobacteraceae > Phaeobacter > Phaeobacter sp. S60. The sequence goes on along the minus strand of NZ_JSWJ01000019.1, from coordinate 66,132 downwards.
GCGGCGAAGTGGCCGTCCAGCACGGCGTCCTCAAGCCGGTTGATCTCCAGCGTGAAGAACACCAGCGGCGTGGTGAAGATGGTGATCTTCTCCTGCATGTCGGACATGAACTTCGCGCGACCCGCATCGGTGGTCAGCTGGTAATACCGCAATCCGGCAAAGGACATGATCCGGCCAGCAATCGCGTTGATCTTTTCATTGCGCAGGACACAATTGAGCAGGCCATCAGCATCCAGATCAGCAAGCTTGCCCTCGTAATCAGCCGCGAAGCTTGCGCATTCCTCTTCCAGCCAGGCCAGATCCCGGTCCAGCTCAGACGCATCCTCGGAGGTGTAGAGATCGCTGAGGTCCCATTCGGGCAGATTGCCCAGCCCGTCCGGCCCGGCCCCACCTGCGGCATTGGCGTTGACGTCTCGCATCAGGTCGCGGTCAAGGAAGGGAGCGTTGATCATCAGGGCACCTCAGGCTGTTTTATGTCTGCTTCGACATCTAAGCGCGAGGGCAGGGGATCACAAGCAACCGCCCTGCGTGTTGCGTGATTTATGCGCATGACCAAGGCTGTGCGCTCTGATCCAATCTTACGGCACAGGGCAGCCTAGTCGGCGTATTGGTCAAATAACCGGGTCATCTTGTCGAAAATGCTGCGGCGTGTGTCAGCCCCTTCCATCATCACCTCGTGCTGCGCGTTCTTGACCAGATCCAGTTCCCCGCCGGGCCAGCGGGCCATGCGATCATGGATGGCAGCGGTGTTGACGATCTGTTCTTGCGTCCCGAGGAAGGTGATGCAGGGCAGCGCGGGAGAGGGCATTTTTGCAAGGTCGGCGCATTCACGCAGACTCTCACCCAGCCACCGCACCGTCGGCCCGCCGAGCGACAGATCCGGCTGTGCCGCCAGCTGATCCTGCATGAGACGATACATCTCCGCATGATTGGTGAGCGAATTGCCCTCAAACGGGCTGGCCTGCACATAAGGGGCAAGGGTGGTTGTCGGGGTCCGCATCGCGCCAATGCCGAACCGGTCGCCCATCGCGCTGAGCAACCGCGCCACAGGGCGCAGGGCCGGGGGAATCTGAATGCCCCACATCGGGGCGGAAAACACACAGGCCTTCACCGGCAGCCCCTCCATCACGGCGCGCAGCCCGATGGCCCCGCCCATGGAGTGGCCAAGAACAAACCAGGGTTTCGGCAACGCCAGTCGCTCTGCCAGATTCACCGCAGCGTCGACATCTTTCTGAAAATCGCGAAACGCCCCGACATGACCCAGAAGGCGCTCGGGCAGCATCCGGTCAGCAAGCCCCTGGCCACGCCAGTCAACCGCCAATGTAGCATAGCCGCGGTCGGCCAGGTCCTGGGCAGCGGCGCCGTATTTCTCGATGTATTCGGTGCGTCCCGGAAACAGCAGCAACGTGCCTTTTTCGGCGCCGTCCGGACGCCAATGGCCCACGCGGATGCGCAGGCCATCGCTGGTGGTTACCCAATGGGCCTGGCCGCCGTCGGGTCCTCGCGCGATATCGGCAAAGAATGGAGCGGGGGTCAGATCCATCAGGTGCGCGTCCATCAGGCCATCGCCGATGCCAGTTTCATCGCGGTGCCCATGTCACCATCGATGGTCAGCTTGCCGCTCATGAAGGCTGTGGTCGGGTTCAGTTCCCCTTCGATGATCGACTGGAACGTCTCGGCGTCGGCAGTCATGGTGACTTCGGCCTCTTCGTCAGCGACGCGCGCACCATTCTGGTCAAGCATGATTGTGCCCATGCCGGTGATGTCGAATTTGGCGGAGCCATCAAAGCCGCCGTCCATTTTTTCGTTCAGCGTTTCTGCTGCTTGGGTCAGCGTTTCGCTCATGTTCAGTCCTCATATTTGGTCCGCAGCCGCAAATTTATGTGAGGGAAGGCCCCCAGGCTCTGGAAAACGCGGGCTGCGCGGTTACACTTAACCCATCATGGTTGCAAAATTCTCCAATCTCAAAGCTATCGTGGCGGCAACGTCTTTGACAGTCCTGTTTTCCGTGCCTTTGCAGGCGCGTGCGGAGGACCCCGTGGATGAGGCGGGATTGCTTGCGGCGCTGGCCCAGGCCGACCCGGGCGAGGCGATTGGCCTAGACAGGTCATTGCAGGCGCTTTGGGGGAGCAGTGGTTCTCCGGCGATGGACCTTTTGCTGAAACGAGGCAAGGACGCTCTGGAGCGGGGCGACATCCGTATTGCCATTGAGCATCTGACCGCGCTGACCGATCACGCGCCCGGATTTGCGACCGGTTGGTATGAACGTGCGCGGGCCTATTTTACTGCGGGGCTTTTCGGGCCTGCGGTGGCGGATCTGGAGCGGACGCTGATGTTGAACCCTAATGACTACAACGCGATCTTTGCGCTGGGAGCGATGTTCGAACAATTCAATGATCCGCAAAATGCCTATGAGGCCTATCAGAGGGCGCAGGCTATACATCCGCATCACGAGGCGATAACCAGCGCGCTTGATCGGCTGAAGACCACAGTCGAAGGCAAAGAGCTGTAAAGCGGGCAATTGGGCGCGGTTCGGGCGTTGAGGGCACTATCATGACAGGCATGCAGAGTTCCGGGACCTCCCGGGTCCTGGCGGTTCTGGGACCGACCAACACCGGCAAGACGCATTATGCAATCGAACGCATGTTGGGGCACCGCACCGGTGTTATGGGGTTTCCGCTTCGTCTTCTGGCGCGGGAGGTTTATGACAAGGTGGTGGCGGCCCGTGGCCCCTCTGTGGTGGCGCTGGTCACCGGGGAGGAGCGGATCGTTCCGCCGCGTGCGCAGTATTGGATCTGCACGGTTGAGGCGATGCCCGAGGGCATGGGCTGTGATTTTCTGGCGGTAGATGAGATTCAGCTCTGCGCCGATCCGGAACGCGGACATGTGTTCACTGACCGTCTGCTGCGGGCGCGTGGCACGCAGGAGACACTGTTTTTGGGTGCGGATACCATGCGCGGCCCGATCGCAGCACTGGTCCCCGGCGTCCAGTTTCTGCGCCGGGAGCGGCTTTCGGATCTGGTCTATTCTGGCTCAAAGAAGCTCAGCCGGATGCCCGCCCGCACAGCCATCGTCGGGTTTTCCATCGACAACGTTTATGCCATTGCCGAACTTCTGCGCCGTCAAAAGGGCGGCGCGGCGGTGGTCATGGGCGCGCTCAGCCCACGGACGCGGAACGCCCAGGTGGAGCTATACCAGAACGGAGAGGTGGACTATCTGGTTGCGACCGATGCCATCGGCATGGGGCTCAACCTTGATATTGATCACGTTGCCTTTTCCTCCCTGACCAAATTTGATGGGCGCCGGATGCGGCAGTTGGCGCCCAATGAGTTGGCGCAGATCGCCGGGCGGGCAGGGCGCGGCATGAGCCACGGCAGTTTCGGGGTGACCGGCGACGCGCCGCCGCTGGACGATGGTGTGGCGCAGGCCATCATGGAGCATCGTTTCACGCCGCTGAAAAAGCTGAACTGGCGGTCCTCCAAGCTTCAATTTGGCACTGTAGAGGCGCTGATCCGTTCCCTCGAATCAGCACCGGAGGATCAGAATCTGGTTCGCGCACGTGAAGCGGATGATCTTATCGCGCTGAAATCGCTTTCCCAGCAGGATGAAATTCTGGCGCGGACAACCAACGCCCCCTCTGTGCGACTGCTGTGGGACGTCTGCCGGGTTCCCGATTTTCGCGGCATCTCTCAGTCGGAACATTCTGGCCTTTTGGGCGTTTTGTTCCAGTATCTGCACGGGTCCGGTGTGGTGCCGGACGATTGGCTGGCACGGCAGATAAAACGGATCGACAGGGTTGATGGCGACATTGACGCATTGTCGAAACGTTTGGCCTTTATCCGGACCTGGACCTACGTTGCACAACGGAACGGCTGGGTCCGTGATGAAAGTCATTGGCGCGGAGAGACGCGCGCTGTAGAAGACAGATTGTCGGACGCCTTGCACGAACGTCTGACTCAGCGATTTGTGGACCGGCGCACATCCGTGCTTTTGCGCCGGCTCAAACAGAAGGAGGCCCTTTTGGCCGAAGTGAATGACAAGGGTGAAGTGACCGTCGAAGGTGAATTCGTTGGTCGTCTTGAAGGGTTCCGGTTCTCGCCGGACAAGAGCGCTCAGGGCGCCGAGGCAAAGGCGTTGAAATCCGCCTCCCTGCAAGCACTCGCACCGCATTTCCATCTCCGGGCTGACCGTTTTTACAACGCGCCGGATACTGAAATTGATTTTACCGATCAGGGCGGCCTGATGTGGGGCGAGCATGCTGTCGGCAAATTGGTGGCCGGCGCAGATCCGCTGAACCCACGCATCGAGGTTTTTGTCGATGACGCTGCTGGGGCAGACGTCGCTCAGAAAGTCGAACGCCGCCTGCAGCATTTCATCTCCCGCAAGGTCAACGCGCTGTTTGAACCGCTGCTCAACCTGCAGCGGGACGAAGAGCTGACCGGCCTTGCGCGTGGCTTTGCCTTCCGCATGGTCGAGGGGCTGGGTCTTCTGCCGCGTGGAGCCGTCGCACAAGAGGTGAAGGATCTGGATCAGGATGCCCGTGGCGCGCTGCGCAAGCATGGCATTCGGTTTGGCCAGTTCACCATCTTCATGCCGCTGCTGCTGAAGCCGGCGCCGACGCGCCTGCGTCTGGTGCTCTGGGCGCTTGCCGAAGGTCTGGGGGAGTTCCCGGATGCACCACCAGCTGGTCTGGTGACCGTGCCGGTCATCAAGGATGCACCGCAGGGGTATGATACCATGTGCGGGTATCGCAATGCAGGCGAACGCATGATCCGTATCGATATGCTGGAACGCCTTGCAGATATGCTGCGGGCCGAAGACAGCCGTGGCGGTTTTGAAGCCAAGGCCGACATGCTGTCGATCACCGGCATGACGCTGGAGCAGTTTGCCGATCTGATGCAGGGGCTTGGCTACCAGGCTGACAAGGGCGAGCGGGTGAAAGCCAAGGCTGTTGATGCGGTGGTGACTGAAACCGGCACGCCCGAAGCCGATGTTCCTGTTATGGATGCCGCTCAGCAGGTTGAGAACACGCCTGCCGCTGCGCCGGATGAGGCTGACACCGCTGCAACCACCGACGCTGTGGTCGCCGACCCGGCCGCGCCTGCTGACGTTCCGGTTGAGGTCACCGGGATCGAAGATGCCGGCGTTGCGCCTGTGGCGGAAGAGCTCGCTGATCCGGTTGCTGCCGATCCGATCCCGGAAACCGCAGAAATTGAGACACCTGTCGGCGATGCGGCGGATGCGAAGGTTGAGGAGCAGGAAACCGAGGTTTTCTATACCTTCACCTGGGGCCGCGCTCGCAAGACCGGTGGAAACCGCAACGGCAATCGGCGTGGTCAGGAGGCTGGCGGCGACCGTGGCGGTGCCAAACGCGGTGGTGATGCCCCGCGTGGCAAGGGCAAACCGCGCGGCGGTAAGCCGGGCGGTCGTGATGGCAAACCCGGCAAAAAGGGCGGCCGTCAGGATCAGGGCAGCAAGACCTATTCGGCGCGCCCGCCGAAGAAGGAAAAGCAGATTGACCCCGACAACCCCTTTGCCGCAGCGCTGATGGGGTTGAAGCAATCCGATTGATCGGCTGCTGAAACCGAAGAGGGTGCTGGTGAGCGAAAAGATCAGAATTGACAAATGGTTGTGGCAGGCGCGGTTCTTCAAGACCCGCAGCCTGTCCGCCAAAATGGTCAGTGGTGGTCATCTTCGTCTCAATGGCAACAAAATCGCAAAACCGGCTCAGAACGTCTCTTCCGGGGATGTTCTGACCTTCCCGCAGGGCCGCATCATCCGAACCGTGCGGATCGAAGCCCTCGGAACACGGCGCGGACCAGCCCCAGAGGCACAGGCGCTGTACTTTGATTTGATCGAAAAACAGGACCCCGTGCCGCGTAACCCGCGCTACGAGGGAAAAGGTCGCCCGGATAAGAAGGAGCGCAGAGCGCTTGATCTTAGTCGCCGGGATGGTGCGTTTTGACATCTTGAAGCCGGCGCTTCGGTGATTTAGCTACAAGCCAAACAGCTACGGGACTCGGCCAACCATGACTTATGTCGTTACGGATAACTGCATCGCCTGCAAATACACCGACTGCGTCGAAGTCTGTCCGGTCGATTGCTTCTATGAGGGTGAGAACACATTGGTGATCCACCCTGATGAATGTATTGATTGCGGTGTTTGTGAACCGGAATGCCCGGCGGACGCGATCCGCCCCGATACGGAACCGGACATGGATAAATGGGTTGAGTTCAACCGCAAATATTCTGAAATGTGGCCGGTCATCGTCTCCAAGAAAGACCCGCTTCCCGAGGCGGAAGAGCGCGACGGTGAAGAGGGCAAGCTGGAGAAATATTTCTCCGAGGCTCCAGGCGAAGGCGGCTGAGCCAAGGCTCCTGGCAGGACTATCGCATCATATGAGCGGCGACTCACCTCCGGTGTTCTTGGCGCTGCTGCCAGGGATGCGCTGGAAGGTGAGCCCGTTTTGCGGTGTTTTCTATGGTCCGATAGCCCGCCACCATGAGGTTTCACGGGTCCTCGCCTTTTTGTAAGGCAAAAATTGTGATATACTCAGTCAGCAAATGACCAATCACGGATGTCCGCCTTGGCTGTGCGCCTTATGTCGCACGGGTCTGTTGGCGGTTTTCCTGCGACATGTCTGCGACGCGGATCTTCGGATCATCGCGCGTGTGGACCTGTGGCAGCCCAGCCGATCCTGACATCGGCACATAGCGAGGAAAGACCTGTATGACTAAATCGAAGAAGCCTGAATTCCGCCCCGACGACTATGTTGTGTACCCCGCCCATGGCGTAGGCCAGATCATTTCGATCGAGGAGCAGGAAGTGGCCGGCTTCGCGCTGGAACTGTTTGTGATCACCTTCGAGAAGGACAAGATGACCCTGCGGGTGCCAACCAACAAGGCAACCGAAATTGGCATGCGGTCGCTCAGCTCCCCCGATGTGATCGCCAAAGCGATGACCACGCTCAAGGGTAAGGCGAAAGTAAAGCGCGCGATGTGGTCGCGCCGTGCCCAAGAGTATGAGCAGAAAATCAACTCGGGTGATCTGATTTCCATCGCGGAAGTGGTCCGCGACCTGCACCGCACCGATGATCAGCGTGAGCAGAGCTATTCGGAACGTCAGCTTTATGAGGCCGCGCTTGAGCGTCTGACACGTGAGGTCGCTGCGGTGTCTGGTGGCGATGAAATTTCTGCTGCAAAGCAGGTTGACGAGGTGCTGACCTCCCGCGCTGCAGCGTGATCATCACCTAATACAGCGTTGATCTAGTCTGCTGTATATTTTGGGAATCAAAACAAAGGCTGCGTCTCAGGGCGTGGCCTTTTATTCTTGGGCCTATGTTCTAGCCCCACCTGATGTTGCCGCGTGGATTTGACAAGGCGGTGCAACCTACGATTCCCCCGAACAACTGAGTCCATGGATAATGGGAAAAAGTCCTCGCCTAGCTGATCTGCATGGCCGTGCGGGGCTAAAACGGGCGCCAGCATTAGATTCTGGCTCATCCGTCCACTCGTTGACACACATCGTTGTGTTGAGGTTGTTTTTGGAAACCACTCTGCCCGAAGGGGTGCCTTTTTTGCATTTTGCGGGAGTGAGACTGATCCACTCCTCTCAACTGCGGCAGCGGTGCGGGGCTGAAACCACTGGCAGTAGCGTCTTCACCATGGGGAGGCTTGTTGGCGAAATATAGTTGGTATTCTTTCTAGAGTTGGGGGGCTTATTCGTACGGCTGACGCAGTGATCTTTAATCTGCAGCGAGTTGTCTATACTTGTAACCAAAGTGGGCTGCCCCGCCTTGGTTTGGGTACAGGATGTCGTCAACACCGTAACGAGCAGGCAGAGATCAGCATCAACAGAGTTGAATACATAGAGGCGTTCAGCTCAGCGCGGCCGTCAGGCAGAGCAGTCCGACAAGCTCACTTAGTTGCTGCGTCGCCCCCAGGACATCTCCGGTCTGCCCACCGATCTTGGTCTGGGCGGTGGCGGCGATGACGGCAGTCACAACACACATTGCCAGGAGGGGGCCCCAGGCGGTCCAGCCAAGGATTAGAACGGCAGCTAGCGTTGCAATCGCCAGCCCCAATCCGCAGTTGCGCCAGGGAGGGCGCCCGACGGCGGAGGACAGGCCGGTGGCGCGCGCATTTGGCAGAGCGGCCATAACGGCCGGCATCATAGCCCGGCTCAGCATAGCCACCGGCAAGAGCGCCCACACTGCACCTGCCGCCAGCAGGCCCGCATAGGCCATCCAGCGCAGACCAATTGTCAGGATCAGCGCCAGTACACCATAAGTGCCGATTTGGCTGTCCTTCATGATCTCCAACCGCCGCTCACGGGTGAAGCCCCCCCAGAACCCGTCTGCGGTGTCCGCCAATCCGTCTTCGTGCATGGCACCCGTCAGTAGCGTTTGCATAAGTAGCGCAATCCCAGCCGCCAGCATCGGATTCAGGCCCGCCCTAAGCAGGATCGCCGCAGAAAGACACGCCGGTACCGCAACGGCAACCCCGGCGAAGGGAAATGCCCATGTCGCGTGCGCATGCCGCGCAAACCGCTGTTTTTGCAACACTGGCATGGGCAACCGTGTTAACAAGATCAACACAAGCAGAAAATCTACACCAGATATGTCGTTTTTTCGCATTTGCGGGCCTCACGGAGGGCTTGCGGTGTCAAGATGAACCGGTACATACGGATGACCCGCTTTACCTGCGACGACCCCTTCGATGCAATGAGGCTTTCCATGCTGTCACCGCTCTTTTCGCTTGATCACTTTCGTGCGCAGCTTGCGCAGGCTCCGGGCGTGGATGAACGGGCTGAAACGGCGGCGGCCGAACGCAACAGTCAATTGACCAAACCGCCGGGTTCGCTTGGGCGGCTCGAGGATTTGGCGATTTGGTATGGCAGCTGGCGTGGCACAGAGCGTCCTGTGATCCGCGCGCCGCAGGTGATCGTCTTTGCAGGCAACCACGGGATCGTGCAACAGGGGGTCTCGGCCTTTCCCAGCGAGGTGACCGCGCAAATGGTCGCCAACTTCAAACACGGCGGCGCCGCGATCAACCAGCTGGCCAAGCTGGCGGGCGCCCGTCTTGATGTCCATAGTCTCGATCTGGAAACGCCAACGAAGGATTTTACCAAAGACGCGGCCATGGACAGCGCTGAATTACTTAGCGCGCTGCAAACCGGGTGGAAATCGGTTGATCCCTCCGCCGATCTGCTTGTGGTGGGAGAGATGGGCATAGGCAATACCACACCGGCCGCGGCGCTGGCCTGCGCGCTGTTCGGCGGTGACGCCGGGGATTGGACCGGACGTGGGACTGGTGTCGATGACACGGGCCTTGCGAACAAAACTCGCGTTGTGGCGGAAGGGGTGGCGTTGCACGGCCCGGCCATCACCGACGGTGTTGAGGCGCTGCGCCGCCTCGGCGGGCGCGAGATTGCCGCCATGGCCGGGGCCATGACCGCGGCTCGCATGATGAAAATTCCGGTCATTCTGGACGGATTTATCTGTTGTGCGGCGGCCGCCTGCTTGATGCGGACCCACCCGGCGGCACTGGATCATGTCGTCGCCGGTCACCAGAGTGCCGAAAGCGCCCATGCCGCATTGCTGACCCATCTTGGTAAGCCACCGTTTCTCTCGCTGGATCTACGCCTTGGGGAGGGGTCTGGTGCGGCCTTGGCCATCCAAGTGCTGCGGGCGGCTGTCGCGTGCCACAGCGGCATGGCAACTTTTGAAGAGGCGGGCGTTACCGGCAGTTGAGCCGTTGCTATATGCCGCCGATACCACCTAGCCGTAGCGCCTTCTGACCGGCCGCGCGACGCAGCGGCGCGGTCATGCTGACTTCTGGTCGGAGGACTTCTTGGCCTCAGCAAGCTCGAGCAACGCTGTTTCCAGATCTTTTTCCAGCTCACGGGCGCGGGCGATATAAGCCGGGTTTTCGCTGGTTGGCGTTCCGGGGATCCAGAGGCTCGCCAGTTCACGCACGGTCTGACGATCATGGGCATAGAACGTCTGTTCGGCTTGCGCCGCCTCATATTCGCTCAGCCCGATCTGCTCTAGAACATAGCGTCCGGCGCGCAGGGAACTGTCGAACATCTCACGCACGATATCATTCGCCCCTGCCCTGTAGAGCTCAAACACGTGGTTGCGATCAAATGCGCGCGCAATAATATGCAGATCCGGATAGCCGCGGCGGGCATGGGCAACCAGCCTAAGCGCCGCCTCTCTGTCGTCAAGTGCCACAACAAGAACCTTAGCCTTTGCAATACCTGCTGCTTTCAGCAGTTCGGGGCGGGTCGGATCACCGAGGAAGCTCTTGACGCCAAACCGCCGCATCAGCTGCACGGATGCCATGTTGCTGTCCAGAACCACGGTATTGAACCCACTGGCACGGACCAGGCGATTGACGATCTGACCGAAGCGTCCAATCCCGGCCACGATGACCGGACCTTCTTCGTCGATCTCATCTGCGGCCTGTTCCTTGGGGCTGTCCTTGCTGTATTTCGACAGCAGGTCATGGAGGATGAACAGCAGCGGTGTGATCAGCATGGATAGCGCGATCACAAGAAGCAATTTCTCTGACAGTTCGGGTGGCACCACATTGAGCTGCCGGGAAAATGCCAGCAGGACAAATCCGAACTCACCCGCCTGCGCAAGGCCCAGCGTAAACAGCCAGTGGTCACGTTTCTTCAGGCCGAACGCTTTGCCCACAAAGTAGAGCACCGCGCCTTTTGCAATGATGACCAGAAGGGCAAGACCGATCAGATCGCCCGGTTCGGCCAGAAACAGGCGATAGTTGATGCCGGCGCCGACCGTGATGAAAAACAGGCCCAGAAGCAGCCCCTTGAAGGGGTTGAGGTCGCTCTCTAGCTCGTGCCGAAATTCACTGTTTGCCAGCACGACCCCCGCCAAAAAAGCGCCAAGCGCAGGCGAGAGACCGACCAGCGTCATCAGGAAGGAGATGCCAACGACGATCATCAGCGCCAGGGCCGTGTACATTTCGCGCAGGTTGGAGGCATGGATAAACCGGAACACTGGCCGTGCCAGATAAACTCCGGCCAACACAATTGAAGCTATTGCAGCAAGGGTCACCAGAGTGACAGCCCACCCCGGCAGCCCTTCGACCAGTGAGAGAGTGGCGTGGCTGGATGCGCCATGGGCATCATCAGCGGTGCGCGCGATGGATCCATCCCCGGTGATCTGCGCGCCATGTTGGGCCGCCAGCAGCGGTAGCAAGGCAAGAATCGGGATGACCGCGATGTCCTGCGTGAGCAGAACTGAAAATGTGGCCCGACCCCCGCCGGTCCGCATCAACCCCTTCTCAGAAAGGGTCTGCAGTACGATGGCGGTTGAGGAGAGCGAGAGCGCCAGCCCGACGGCCAGCCCCACCTGCCAGGTCTCGCCGGCCAGCATAGCGGCCCCCATCAGGGCCATCGTGCTGACGAGGATCTGCAGGCCGCCCAAACCGAGCAGCTTATGCCGCATCGCCCAAAGTGCGCGCGGCTCCAGCTCCAACCCGATCAGAAAGAGCATCATAACAACGCCGAATTCGGCAAAATGGCGCAGATCTTCGGCTTCGCTTCCAACGAAGCCGAACACGGGTCCGATGATGATGCCGGCTGCCAGATAGCCTAGGACCGACCCAAGCCCGAGACGTGCCGCAATGGGGACGGCAATCACCGCGGCTGCAAGGTAAATTGTCGCTTGATAGAGAAATGCATCCATATGCTTTGGTATCGCAAGCGGTGCCCGGCTTGGCAATGTTTAACATGCCATGGCAGTGCAGCGCGCCCGAGCGGCCTTTCCTGGCGCTGCAATGGCTGCAAATGGTTGGGGGAAAGCAACCCGCGTAGACCCACTTGACCGGCCAACTGCGCCCTCCGGTGGTCGCCCCAAGGCACGCGTGTCTTCAGGAACTACAGGGGCTGCTTTCGAGGCTCACTTGGCACCGGTGAGAATGGTCAACGCTCCAGGGAGCGGATCTCGCTGCTGAGTCGTGCAATACGCTCCAGCCGCTGCGAAATACGTTCCTGAAACACGCCAAGCTGGTCGATGATATCTGCCAGCGTTTCACCCGACTCGGGGAGGCGGGCACTTTCGATCTTACACAGAACCCGGGTCGAGCTGAGGCCCAGGAAATGGCGGTGCATAACCTGACAGGCGTGCATGATACGTGAGGCTTCGCGCTCCACCTGATCAAGCCCCTTGCCGGCCCGTTCGAGCTGCTCGCTCACCAATTGAGCCAGTAGATCACGTTCCCCCTGCATATCCATTTCTCCGAGGCTGCGCCGTTCTTTTTGGAGCTGAATATCACATTCCTTCAGAACACGAACCATGCACTCAACAAACAGAGAATCGTCCACCGCGGCTTCAATCACCGCAAAATTGCTGTCCTTGCCCATAACATGGGCAGCAAACCAATCAGACATTTCACGCGACATCGCGCCGTAGTTTTGTGAGAGCACTGTGACGGGGCCGCCCGACGGCTCGATGCGCGATGCGATAACCCGCAGATTATGCGGAATCGTATGCATGGCGTCAAAATCCTTGATCAGGCCTTCAGTCTCGCCGACGAGTGTTTTGGCGTTGTCCAGCGTCTGGCACAGATCGACTATCATCTGATCCGGTTCATTATCCAGCCCGGTGTCACGCGCGATCAGTTCCTCGCTTATCGCTTTGGTCGCGAATTGGCGATAGTCGTCGTAGCCCTGATCGACGACCCAGCTCTTCAATCGCTCAGCGCTTTCTTCAGGTGACAGGTCTTCGTTCTGCTCCGCAGCAAGCAGTTTGGCGTAGAGGCCTTGAACATCGTCGAACAACTTGCTGCTTGGTTTTATCCGCGCCGACAGATAGCCCTCGGCACAAGGGACTACGACAGCATAGACCCAGTAATGCAGACCGTCCTTCGACTTGTTCTTGACGTAGGCTCCCATGGTCTGGCCGCTCTGGATGGTGTCCCAGAACAATTTAAACACACCTTTCGGCATATCTGGGTGCCGAATGGTGTTATGCGGCGCGCCGAGCAGTTCTTCCCACTCGTAGTTGGATACCCTGCGAAACACATAATTACCGGCGAGGATGACCCCGCGGCTATCGGTGCGGGAGAAAAATACCTCGTTTAGCCCAAATGGAGCCTCGCCGCGGGTGGGGCGGCTTTCAATGCGACGATCTACAAAGGACACGGTCTCTATCCAATCTCTAAGTCTGTACCGTGATTGTATAGCGCACGAGTGTTCACGGAACCTTAAGTCGGCAGGGGGCCATCGCTTTTTAATTGCGCCATTACAATCTGGCTCTGAACCCGTGCGACTGTTGGGTGCGGCAGCAAAATTTCGTGCAGAAGCCGGTTTAGGGCAGCAAGATCGGTGCAAAATACCCTAAGCAAATAATCAGCTTCGCCGGTCATGGTCCAGGCTGAGGTGATTTCAGGGCGCATCCGGACCAGCCGTGAAAATCGTTCAGATTGTTCAGGTCCGTGACTCTCTAGGTGGACCTGCACAAACCCCTGAACACTCAACCCCAGCTTGTCAGGATCCAACCGCGCCTCGTAGCTGCGGATATAGCCGTCGGCCTCCAGACGTTGTCGGCGCCGCCCGGCCTGGCTCGCTGAGAGGTTTAGCAGTTCCCCCAGCTGCTGTGCGGTCAGATGGGCGTCTTTTTGCAGTGCGGAGAGCAGTTTCTGATCAGTTGCGTCTAACATGTGCGGGACTTTCACGAGTATGCGGAATAACGCGCGTGATTTGCGCATCTGTACACTGGCATATCCTAAACTATGCGCAAAACAAGCATCTGAAGTGCGATATTCTACATGCAGCTACACAATTCCCTACCTGGAGGAAGCCGCATGGGTCCGTTCCCGCATAATGCCCCGAAATCCGTCATCAGCGCCGAAAATCCGGCCGGGACCGATGGGTTCGAGTTCGTCGAATTTGCCCATCCTGACCCGCAGGAGCTGCGCGATCTTTTTGCGCGCATGGGGTATGAGCTGGTGGCGCGCCACAAGAACAAGCCGGGCATCGAGCTGTGGCAGCAGGGTGATATCACCTATATCCTGAACGCCGAGAAAGGCAGCTTCGCAGAGCGTTTCGTGGCGGATCATGGTCCATGCGCGCCGTCTATGGGGTGGCGTGTTGTCGATGCGCAGAAGGCCTTCGAACACGCCGTCGCCAAAGGGGCAGAAGCTTATGAAGGCGACGACAAGACGATGGACGTCCCTGCGATCAAGGGGATCGGCGGCTCGCTGATCTACTTTATTGATCAGTATTATGACACCTCGCCGTATAACACTGAGTTTGAGTGGCTCACCCAGTCGAAACCGCGCGGTGTTGGCTTCTATTACCTCGACCACCTGACCCATAATGTTTTCAAGGGCAATATGGACAAATGGTTCAGGTTCTATGGTGAGTTGTTCAACTTCAAAGAAATCCGTTTCTTCGATATCGAAGGAAAATTCACCGGACTGCTGAGCCGCGCACTGACCTCGCCCTGTGGGCGCATCCGCATCCCGATCAACGAAGATCGTGGCGAAACCGGGCAGATTGTCTCCTATCTGAAAAAATACAACGGCGAGGGTATCCAGCACATCGCGGTCGGTAGTGAGGATATCTATGGCGCGACGGATGAGATTTCAGACCGCGGGATCAAGTTCATGCCGGCCCCTCCGGCCAGCTACTACGAGATGAGCCACGACCGGGTGGTCGGCCATGAGGAACCGCTGGACCGGATGCAGAAACACGGAATCCTGATTGACGGCGAAGGTGTGGTGGACGGCGGGGAGACCAAGATCCTGCTGCAAATCTTCTCCAAAACCGTGATCGGACCGATTTTCTTCGAATTTATCCAGCGCAAGGGCGATGATGGCTTTGGCGAGGGTAATTTCAAAGCGCTATTTGAGTCGATTGAGCGTGAGCAGATTGCCAACGGAGAGCTTGCAGGGGCTGAGTAAGCAACCATTCGCAGACCAAAACGACAAAAGCCGGGCCCAGGGTGGTCCGGCTTTTTCGATTTGGTTCGCAATTTGGGGCATCTTCTGCGCCGTGGTCGTATCGTTCCGGCTGGGTTGGCCTTAACTGCTGGGAATTTTCAGCGTTAGATTGCGATTGCCCTTTTGGTATTGCAGCTGGCTGTCGCCAATGGCCACAACACGCCCGCCATCGATCCGATCTCCGACTTTTACCTTCTTGTAACGGCCGTTGGGCATCAGGATCAGCGCGCGGCGATTTGACGGGGTGCCATAGACACCAATCAGGTTCACGCGGCGCAGATTGATCGCGTTGTCGACGGTCGCTTGCCGCGCAACCGAGGCGCTGGATGGGATCCGTGGTGTGACTGTCCGGGGCGGGGCGCTGGTGACCGCCTCTGAGATGCTGGCCGCCGCATTGCGCTGGCGATTGCGCTGCGCACGGTCGACCAGATTGGCGAAATTGGCTGGCCGCCCACGGGGCACAACGGAGCGGGCAATCGCCTGTGCGGTTGCGGGCAGACTGTTTTCCTCTGGCGGTTTCAACCCCGGTGGACGGCTGCGAGGGCGTAGCGCGCCCAGTTCAGCACGGCTCAATCCGCCAAGCTGCGCGCGTTCATTCTGCTCGACGAGATCATTGGGGCGCTGTTTAGGGCGAAGTTCCGACAGGATCGCCTGACGCGCGGCTTCCTCCGCTGCAGCGGCAACGTCCGGGTCTGGACGGGCAGGGGTCGGTGGGGGCACCTTTTCAGGTCGGCCGAGAAACACCATGATCCCATCCGGGTTCAGCGTCCCGTTCGGGGTGGCCTTGACCAATCCGCGCTCATCCAGCTCAAACTGCTGTCCGGCGGCGGTGGGGGTGCTGATCGCGCCCAGTTCCAGATCCGTGGCGAACAGGGTCTGATCGGGCAGGGCTATTGCATCTTCGGAGATATCGGTCGGGTCAATTGACGCCACATAGAGCGTCTCAAGCGTATCTGTTCCCGGGGTCTCGGGCGTTTCAGGTGCGTGTTGCCAGATGCCGGTTGCGGCATATTGTGCCGCGCGTGTCAGCGACGTGTCCTGATCTGCCGTCACCTCAGGTTCATCCGTTTCCGGGGCCAGCTCGGCGCGGTCCAGATCCTCCGTGAGCGTTCCACCTGCTGTTGGAGTAGTGTCCTGCTCCAGCCGCAGCGCGTCCAGAACCGCGGTATCCGTACTGGACAACCCTTCATCACCCTCCGCAGGGGCAGCCGTGTCATCGGGCGCTGTGCCGTCTGGCGTTGCGTCCAGCGGTAACAACGCTCCCCCATCAGGCTGATCTGGTATCGCGCTGACTTGGGGCGCGATATCACCGGGACCACTTGTGTCTGATCTGTCCAAGGGCGCTGTACTTGCATCACTGACCGCGTTGCGGGACTGCTTGTCGGCGAGGATCGCCCAAGCCACCACAATCGCCATGAAGATTAGCAGACCGCTCACTAGGGCCAAGCCAAGGAACCGTGGCTTGCCGCCGACCTTCTGCTTTGAGACGCCGGCCAGCAGCGAGGCCTTGCCAGCCTCATGAAGCGATTTCTTGTCCTTGGGCGTCTCGGTGAGTGGGATTTCCGTTGTGTCGTCGCGGGGTAGAACCGGCGCCGGGCCTGATGCCTTTGGGGCGGGCGGGATGACGCCCTTGGCGGCGGGGGATGGTATGACCAGCCCGGCCGTCGGAGCAGTTGGCGGCCGGGTTTTGGCGGTGCCGTCTCCCGGTGTCGCCGGGCTGTCGGCCAATGCAATGGAGCCTAAGGCAGCATGAGGCACCACCCGCGGGCCGTCCTTTGGCTTGGTATCTGTACGTGGCGTTGCGGTATTGGCCTCAACACCGGGCTTGGTTGCGGCAGGGGCTTTGGGCGGTGTGGGGGAGGCCGTTGGTACAGAGGTTTTCTGCGCGCGCAGGTGCCCATCCTTGCGTCGTCGTGTCGAAAATCCGCTCGCAGCGACAGCTGTTGGCGGTGCCGGTGTGTCTTCGGTGACCGCGACGGGCGCGGCGTCTGGGACGTGATCCGGCTCAACTATGGTCTGGTCAGCCTCTTTGCCCTTGGCTGCGGCAGTGTCAGACACATCGTCGGGATTGTCATCGGCAGATGCGTCCTTGGGGTCTGTTGGGGCAGGGACCGCAGAGGCAGTATCATCAGCGGTGGTGGTCAGCGGCGCCGCAGTGGTGTGGGGCACCTCGGGTGATGCGTTTTCGTCTAAGGGCGTGTCTGCATCGCCCTCTGCATCCACATCAGCGTCAGCAATAGTCGGCGGCGCGTCGGCGGGGCCGATGTCAACCACCGCGACGCCGTCAGGCTCAACCAGGGCTTCGCCGGATTGAAGCAGGGTTTGGGACGCTCCAAAAAACGGCTCTCCCAGAAAACTCATCTCCTGCGGCATCGCAACAAAGCTCACCGGCAGGAAACCATGCGCCAGCGCAAAATCTTCGGCCTCTTGCAAGGTTTCGCGGGCGACGGCGGCCACATGGGTTTGTGCGCCATCCTCGCTCAGGTCGAAGACCAGCTCATCCACCTGATAGGGCGTGGCCCCATCGAGGCCTTGCTCAGCAGCGGCGCGGCGGCTGTCGGGATCGGTGACCCCGGTTTCAAGCGTCAGATATCGAATCTGATCGTTCGGGATGATCAGCTTGCACGCGATTGGCCCCTGCGCATGGCGTTCGCCCAATTGGCGCAGATCCGCTAGCGCGCCGCTTAGATCTTCGACATCCAGCGAGACCGTGCCAATCTGGCGCCAACCACCGGCGGCACGTTGCAACAGGCCAACGCCGGTGGAGGACAGAGAGAGTGCAAACCCCGGTTTCATGATGCAAACACGCCTTCAGCTTTAGTATGCCCATACCCCTGTGTGGCAGGGCGATCTTGGCGCAGACCATAAGGCAGAGCGCGCGCAAGGGAAAGGAAAAGACACGATTTCCCCCTTGCAGGCGGTCAATTGCCATCCCCATGTTACACCCAGAAAAAGGAGCAGTTCGATGAAAGCTAGACATATCTTTGCCTCGGCGCTGGCGGTTCTGCTGGCAACAGGGCTTGCCCATGCGCAGGAAACCCCGGTGGATCGCCAGATCTCGGTCACCGGTGAGGCGCGTATCGCCGTCACCCCGACACTGGCGACAATCACCCTGGGCGTCACTGAAGAGGCCGAAGAGGCCGCTCTCGCCATGTCCGCCGTCTCAACCAAGATGGTCGCGGTTGTTGATGAATTGCGGGCGGCTGGTATCGCAGCGGAGGATATGCAGACCCAGCAGATTTCCCTAAATCCTGTCTGGTCTCAGGACCGCAGCTATTCGGATGGCCTCCGCAAAATCACCGGGTTCAACGCCTCCAATACCCTGTCCCTGCGCATCCGCGACCTGGATCAACTCGGCGAGGTGCTGGATCAGGTGCTAAAAGTCGGCGCCAATGATTTCCGGGGGTTGAGTTTTGGCGTCGCCGATCCGGCGAAAGTGCAGGACCAGATCCGCGGCGCCGCAGTGAAAGATGCACGACGCAAGGCAGCCCAGCTGGCAGAGGCCGCGGGGGTTGAGCTGGGCCCTGTGCGGTCAATTCTCGACCGCGACACCGGTGGTGGCCAGCCGATGATGGCGGTGGAGATGGCTCGCAGCGCTCCTATGCCGATCGAGGCAGGTGAGTTGAATTTCAGCCACAGCGTTTCCGTGGTTTACGATATCAAGCTGCCGACAAACGACTGAGAACCAAAAAAGGCCGGGATGTCCCGGCCTTTTCCTTATGACGTAACACTGGCTGGGTATCAGCGGGTTAGCTGCTCGCCTTGCTCAGGGCCTGATCTAGATCGCCAATCAGGTCATCGGCGTTTTCAATCCCGATAGAGACGCGCACAACATTCGCCCCGGCGCCAGCCGCCTCCTGCTGCTCAGGCGTCAGCTGGCGGTGGGTGGTTGAGGCAGAGTGGATAATCAGTGACCGGGTATCGCCAAGGTTGGCGACATGGCTGAAGATCTCCAGCGAGTTCACCAGTTTGACACAGGCGTCATACCCGCCCTTCACCGCAAAGGTGAAAAGCCCGCCAGTGCCCTTGGGATAGTGTTCTTTCGCACGATCATAATAGGGCGAGGATGGCAACCCGGCGTAGGTCACATAGTCCACGCGCGGATCCTGCTCCAACCACGAAGCCACGGTTTTGGCATTCTCGCAGTGGCGTTCCATCCGCAGGCTGAGGGTCTCAATCCCCATCAACGTATAATGCGCGGCCTGTGGGTTCATGGTCATGCCAAGATCGCGCAGGCCGATGGCAATGCCATGGAAGGTGAAGGCCAGCCCGCCAAAGGTCTCGTGGAACTTCAGCCCGTGATAGGCCGGCTCGGGCTGCGACAGCGACGGGAATTTGTCATTTGCCGACCAGTCAAATGTGCCGGAGTCCACGATCACACCACCGGTCACGGTTCCGTTGCCAGTCAGATATTTTGTTGTGGAATGCACAACCAGCGTCGCCCCATGAGCAATCGGATTGCAGAGGTAGGGCGTGGCCGAGGTGTTGTCGATGATCAGCGGTACACCCGCCGCATCCGCAACATCCGCAATGGAGCGGATATCTGTGACATAGCCGCCAGGGTTTGCAACAGATTCGCCAAACACAGCCCGCGTGTCGTCATCAATGGCTGCGGCCACCGCCTCAGGGTCGTCAAAATCCACGAATTTGGCCGACCAGCCAAACCGCTTGATGGTCTGGCTGAACTGGGTGACGGTGCCCCCGTATAGCCGGGTTGAGGCCACCACATTGCATCCCGGTCCCATCAGCGGGAACAACGCCATGATCTGGGCAGCGTGGCCGGAGGAGCAGCAGACCGCCCCAACGCCACCTTCCAAGGTCGCAATGCGCTCCTGAAGTACGGCCACTGTCGGGTTGGTCAGACGCGAATAGATAAAGCCGACTTCCTGAAGGTTGAACAGGGCCGCCGCATGATCTGCATCGCGAAACACATAGGCGGTGGTCTGGTAGATCGGCGTCTGCCGCGCACCGGTGGCCGGATCGGGCTTGGCGCCGGCATGAATTTGCAATGTGTCGAACCCGTAGCTTGGCGCTTCAGACATTGAATGTGCTCCCCTTGAATGGTCGACCCTACTGGTCGGAACTTGTTTCGCGCGTAAGAACACTCTGCCACGACCGGTAAGGCAAGCTGCAATTTGGCGCTGGCCTCGCGTGGCGCAGGATCCGGCTGGGCACACGAGGCACTCTTCCGCAGAGTGCGCATGTCTAAGAGGCTGATTATCGCATCCAGAAACCGGCGGATTTGATCCGGTTGCGCAAAGCCTGCTCCTTACGAGGCAGGTTCTCTCGATCAAACATCGCGCGTACCTTGGCGCCGCGACCCTGATAGATCATGCGCTTCATCGGCTCATATTGCTTCAGAACTTTCTTGATCTTATTCGGTCTGGCGACGGTCTCCAGCGCGGCGACCACATCATCGCTTTCCCGCGCGTATAGCAGCGGCAGGCTGCGGTAATGGCAACTCATCTCCCCATCAAGATAGCCCTCGGGCAGTGTCGCCCGCCCACCGCCAAGGCTGTGAATGACCAAGGGCAGGGCGATCTGATCCAACCAGGGATCCAGAGACTGGCCGATCAAGGCCCTTGGCAGATCGTCGCGGATGGAGACTGCATACTCAAGAAACCGCTGACCAAAGGCGCGGGGACAGGTCCCATAATAGTAGCCGGCATTGAAATAGAGATAGCGGCGCCAGAAATTTTCAGGCTGGCTGTGATCAAGGCTGCTGTCGAAATCCAGACCAAAGCGATCATATAGCGCGCGCCAAATCCCGGTCATGTCGGGACCATAAAGCGTAGGCTTCGGCCAGGTCCCCTCCCGGCGCAGTGACGCCGAGGGGCGGGCAAAATCCAGCGGTATCTGGTTGAGCGGACCGGTGATCAGCGTGTCACTGTCAAAGAATACAAATGGTTCGCCCTCTGGCATGGCCAGAAGCGCCTCAATCTTGTTGCCATAGGGGTAGCTCTCGCCAAAGGCGACGGATTGAAACGGCAGAATCTCCGCTCCCAAGGCTTCCAACGCCTCCAATACCGGTTTGTTGCGAATGCTGGGATCCTTGGTCCAGAGCGCGCCTGACTGCGGGACCGCCACATAAAGCCGCCCTGTAAATTCAGGGGCGTATTGGCGCAGGGAGGCCGCAAACAGCACCGCCTCATATTGCAACCGCCCCGCCTGTCCGACAATCATGATATTGAAACGTGTTTCCGTCATACGACTGCTTCCGGTTGCTCGGGGCGGTCAGCACGTCGCCTGCGCTGGCACGCAACAGCCCCTCTCATCTTGTTGATGGCATGATCATATATTTCCGCAGCGGTCACCAGCATGTCTTTGGATCGATTTGACATTTGGGTCCAGACCGCAACGCAGATCAAGCTGAAGAGAGCTATTTGGCGGGGCGCGACCGCCGAACCTGACTGATCACGTGGCGAGCGCAGGGAAGATACCACAGCAGTTGCTCATCAGGCAGCTATGGCGTCGATATCAGCCACAGTAAAACCAACTGGAAACACCATTGAAAACCGCTTTGAATTTCTCGCAGCCAAGATGAACTTTTCATCTTGCACCCCCACGCGAGAGACGCTAAATCGCTGCTCAAGGCCCCTATAGCTCAGCTGGTAGAGCAACTGATTTGTAATCAGTAGGTCCGCGGTTCGAGTCCGTGTGGGGGCACCATCTACTTTCCATAGCATTGATATTGCTGTGAAAATTCGGATTTTGGACCATGTTGAAATGGTCCGTGGTCCACATTACCACTCGAATCCATTGATGGTCCGCATTGCTTCCGCGGCCAGAACACGGCGCTCGGCGTCTTTAGTGTATATGGCTGACGTGCTGGGCTGGGTGTGCGAAAGGACTGCCATGATCTGGTGTTCACTGCAGCCTTCCTCCGCCAATAGCTCGGCTAGTGCCTTGCGTATGCCGTGGGAAGATTTGCCTGTCAGTCCGGCTTCGTCACAACGCTTTCTAAGCCAGTTACGGTAGCTGTCGGCATTCTTGAATGGCTTGCCGTGCTCGTTCAAAATGAATGCATCACCTATCCGGGCGACTGCTGCCACCGCTTCCCGAAGCGGTGAGGCCATCGGGATTTCCACATATGCGGCCCCCTTTTTGCGGGGTTGCCAGCCAAGCCAGCGCATTCCGTGGCTTTCAAACTCCTGATTGCGCCCCAGCCAGATTGCATCACCTGACCTCGCACCCGTGAACATGTGGAGGGTGAGAGCAAGGTGGGCCATAGTTCCCTTTGGGTGGCGTTCCTTGAACCTTTTCAGGTCGCTTGTCGTCCACGGGGTTGCCCCGCCTTGGCCGCGATGGATTTTGGCGATTCCGACCAGCGGGTTAACCTCCGCGTGCCCAACTTCGCAGGCCCATTTGTACATCACGCGCGCCGCTTTGATGATGTTGTCCGCTTCGGCAGGGGTGGCGGCACGCGCGTCCCGCGCCCGAACGAAAGCCGCGCTGGGGGCGGTAAGGCTCATTTCGCCGTATGCGTCGCCATCTTCCGTTTTGAAGCTGCACAGCCAGTTTAGCTGGCTCTTACGTTTGCGAAGAGTTGTGGGGGATGCTTGGCGGGCTTTCACCATGTTTTCCAAGTGCATCAGGTACTTGTCAGTGAGCCATTGGATTGAGAAGCGGATGGCAGTGGTTTCCGGTTCGAATGGCAGCTGAATTCCCGCGCGTGCGTTCCAATAGTGTTCGGAGAACTTCGGGTGATCCAGATCGACATTCAGGCGAATTTTGCGATTCGGCTTTCCTTCGACACGGACGCGCAGTCGCTGTTTGCCGGACGGCAGCGTTTCAATCGTTAGGCCGGGATAGTTCTTCCGCACATCGGTCACCATTGTTTTGGACCCTGACCTTTGCGTTTTTCGGGTGCTACGTCTACCGGGCAGCAAATTTTGATGGTGCCGTCAGGGCCGATCTCCACGGCGGTGACAATCAAATCGCAGGCTTTGGCAGCCTCCACAGCACGTGTAATTTCTGCTTTTGTGAAGCGCGTTGCTGCCATGGCTAATCTTCCCGTGCGTTGAACGCGTGGTCCGTCCATTCGATATTCGGCTGTTCAGCCATTGCGTGTTCCCTTCACGCTTGCAGCCATCGCGGTGTGCACGGCGGCGCGTTCCTGCGGATCTGTTGCCAGCCTTGCGCGGTAGCGTTTCATCGCATTTGCCAGCTGGCGGCGGTCCACTTCGACGGCCCCGGCGGCGACGGCTTTGGCGCGCTTCGCCTTGCAGATGTCGAAATGCGGATGGCTGAGTGGTTGAAACCACTTGCGGTCCACGCCAATCTGGTCGGCCATCGCCAGCAGTTCTTCCATGCTGTCGGCCAGCATGTGGCACATTATCATCCGGCCCATGGGGTGGCGGGGGGTGTCGACATAGACGGCCATCAGGACACCTGTTCCGGCTTGTCGATTTCCGGCACCGGTTTAGCATTGCCCATCATGGTTTTGATGGCCTGCTGGTAAATCCGTGCCCCATTCCAAATTTGTTTGGCAACCGCCGCGCGGGCGTGCGCTTCGGCGGGGCTAATCCTTCCCGCCCGCAAGTCCTTCAAATCCTGTGACAGTCCAAGGATGGTATCCTTCAAATTCAGTTCGTCGGATACCGGCGTGGAAACATAGTCGCGTTCAGCCATAAAGCGGTCCCTCTCCAATCAGAATTCTGTGGGCGTCAATTTCGAGCGCGCAAATCAGAGCGCTAATTTGCTTGATTGTGCGGCGGTCGGGGTTGGTATCGCCATACGCGCCGGTGCCAAATTCCTGTTCACACCCCCAGCACATCGGTTGGCGGTCCTGATGCTGCGGCGACTGCCAGCGACCGGGGCGCGCCTTGCCGCAAATGGCGCAATGGAAGGGGGCGGGTTTGGGTGGGTAGATCGGCATGGGTTGGCCGTCTATTCTTCGCGTTGCCAGCCCATAACCTTGAACTTCAGGAAGTCACCAATGCTGGCGGCGACGCAGCAGTGTTCCTTGGTTCGGCCATAGGTGGTGACATGTTCTCCGCCTGCATCACCGACGCGCCGGGCGATGATGACAACTTGATCATAGCCATAAGACTTGGCGATGCGCTCTGCGGCGCTGACGGGGATGGGCTTCATCGGCTTTGACATTGTGGAACTCTTTTCTCTGGTGTCCGTCGCTGGCCCCCGTTTCCAAGGGCCAGAAAGAGACATCAGGCTTCAGGCGTGCCCCGGAAGGTCGGCAAGCCGGTTTGTTCGGTGGCTTCTTCGATGGCTTCCTTGAAGGCGGCTTCGAAGGCTTTTTCAGGGTTGTAGATGGACAGGATGAAGCGGACGCTGCTGCCTGCCTTGCGGTAGCGGAACCGCACGGGCATGCGGTACGCCGCCCCGCCCATGAAGACCGGAATCGCAGTGATGATCAGGTTCGGGATCTTCAGCGGCTGGCCAGCGGCATCTTTGTGTTCGTTCAGGAACTGGATTTCGCCTTCGCCGGTGTCGCGGTTGCTGACCAGCTTTAAGTCGCTGGTCTCAAATACCTGAAACTGGCGCGACATCTGCAGCAGCTGGGTCAGTTGGCCATAGCGCCCTTCGATCTGCTGTGCAGTCCGAATAAGGCGGTTTTCGAAACCCTCATTTTTGTTGTCTTCCTTCCCGGCGATGATGGCCGGTGTGGGGTCCATGATGTCCTTGGCGTTGGCTTCGATGAACTCGCCCAGTTCGTCCTTGTCCAGCGGTTCGCCGGAAATGGCCATCCATGCCTTCCACTCTTCGGAAAGCGGGAAATCATATATTGCCCGGTGGTGGCAGTGGCGGGCGGAAGGGTCGCCATTCGGGTTCAGCGGGTCAGCAGCGCCAGCGGCGTGGTAGTCAGCAATGCAGGTGATGGTCGGTGCCTGCAGGTCGGGTTTTGCGAACAATACGGATGTGTCGGCCTTGTTCCGGTTGGTCCAGTCAATCAGACTTTGCAAGTCGTCAAAGTGGGCGGTGCCTTTGCGGCGGGTCGGTTTCAGGTGTTCCGCCGCTGCCAGATGCTTGGCGGTGAGGTCTTCGACCTTCCGGTGTTCGGGCATCGTCACCAGATGCGGCTTGGTCAGGTCCAAGCCGTTGGGCGTTTCGATTTCATCGTGGTGGCCCAGCTGTTCCATCACATCCCGCATCGTGACTGCGGGATTTTCCATGGTCGCAAGGTTGGTTTCTTTGGTCACTGTCGTGTTCCTCTGTTGTGGTCAGTGAAAATTCAGTCGGTGTCGCGGATTTCGCCGGTCACGGGGTCGAAGTCTTCGACATCGCGGACGGGCTGATGTATGCGCTTCATCATCGGGCTGTAGAGGGTCAGTTCCCCGGCATCGTTGATGTATGCGCCAGCGCTGGACGGGGGCTTTTTCGGGGCCTTGAAGGTCACATTCGCCCCCATTCCCACGTCGCCAGAATTGCCCACGGCATAGGAGATTTGTAGGGTCATTGTGCCGCTGCAGCCCTTGGGGCCGTGTTCGGCGTTGTGGTCTAGAAGATCCTGCATCAGTTTCTGGTGGCCGGACATCACTTCGGCCATGAAGTCGCCGCCATCGAACAGCATCAGGATCTGTTCCAATGTCCGCATTTTATACGGGTCGTGTGGATCTGCCGTGGGCGGCGCGGCTGGCTCTTTGCGTTGGGGCATCAAAGGTCAATTCCTTCTAATTGAAGATGGGGAGTCAGGCGGCAACGCCTTCGCGGGGGTGACGCGCGATGGCATCGCGCAGGGTGTCCAGTTCAAGGAAATTGTCGGCCTGCCGCCGCAGATCGTCTGAGACCATTGGCGGGGCTGTGCGCGTGCTGGACACGACTGTGACGCGTGTGCCGGCTGTTTGCAGGAATTCGACAAGAGGTGCGAAGTCGCGGTTGCCAGTGAACAGAACGGCGTGGGTGATGCTGGGGGCCAGCTTCATCGCCTCCACAGCCAATTCGATATCGGTATTACCCTTGATGCGCTTGCGGCCATTGCTGTCTTCGAAGGTCTTTGTGGGTTTGGTGACGACATTCCAGCCGTTGTACTGAAGCCAATCGACCAGCGGGCGGATTGCAATATGATCGTCCGTCTCGGAAAGCGGCGTGAAGTAGCTGGCGCGGAGAAGGTGCGATTTGGTCTGGAATGTGTGAAGCAGCCGCTTGTAGTCCACATCAAATCCCAATGCGCGGGCGGTGTGGTAGAAATTTGGGCCATCAATGAAGATCGCGATATTTTCGTTGGGATAGAACATGGTGTCTCCGGTGGTGGGGATGTCGATTAGGCTGAGCGCTGTTCCGCGCGGCTGCGAATGGCGGCCATGATCTCTTTGATCGTGGTCCACGGGACGTTGATTGTGCGGCTCACTTCTTCCCCGTCCTCATCGAATTCGGGAAATGACATGCTGAACTCGCCCATGTACTCCACTTTCGTGTCGTCGCTGGGGGTGAGGGCTTCGAGGTAGTGATCGGCTGTCGGCGTGGCCATTTGGCGTCTCGCCATCAAAGGGGTATGTGTAAAAAAATGCCGGGGGTCCGCAGACTGGACGCCCCGGCAGTTTGCCGGTTTCATACGGCGTGGGAGGACCCTTGCTGCGCGGTGGCCGCGCGTTGTTCCATGCGGGGGTGGACGGTAATGAACCCGTCGTCTTCGATGTCCTGTGCGGGAAAGTGCTGGCTGGCCAAACGCTTCCAGTTGGCCATGGCTTCTTCCGCAGATGCGCCATCGGCGCAGACGCCGTGCAGGTCCAGTTCCCAGCGATGCGTCCGGTCGCCTGATGGCGCATCGAAGCGCCCGAAGGTTTCCAGCGCCTCATTGAAAAAGGCGTCCTGCAAGCTGCCTGCATCAAGGCATGCCAGATTGCGCAGGAAGGCGACGGGGCGGGTGAAGGTGGCCAGCATCATGCTGCCCGGTGCGTTTGCGCCAATACTTGGGAGGCGGTTTCGCGTTCTGCGGCGCTTGGGGAGAAGCGCATGACGGTTTCGCAGGCGCGTTCAACCGTGCGGGCGGAATGCTGGGCCGGGGTGCGGACGATGCTGCGCGATTTTTTCAGAACCATTTCGCGCCGGGTGGTCTGCGCGTGGGCAGCCCGCTCCGCTGCATTCTGACGCCATGTCAGCAGTTCGCTGCAAATTTCAGGCAGAGCCACCGCCAGCATGGCGCGGATTTCCGGGTCATATTCGCCAAGCTGTTCTGGGGCAGTCGGATTGGCGAAGCGGTTCAGCAGGTCATCGCTGATGAGCGGGGTCGCTGTAGTCTGCATGCCGGTTCTCCTCTTTCACTAGAAGAAATATGACCAGCAAGAATATTCTTGTCAAGAATTATTATGACTATCAGGAATAATTAATCTCGCAACCCTGAGCTACTTTTCTGTGGTCGCGGTTGGCGATTCTTGAGAAAGTCTCAGCCTCTTGGCTCCACTCCGAGAAGGTTAAGCTCTTTTGCCTTGTAGCATAGGCCCGCTGTTGACTTGCAATCGTACTTTTCCCTAAGCCGTAAAAAGCGGCTCTTTACGCCGGACAGTGAGAGGCACAGTCGGTCAGCGATCTGGGCATAAGACAGCTCTTCCTGAATGAACAACTTTAGCATCGCCAGTTCGTCTGCAGTGGGGGATGGCGGCGGGATGAGTGAATTAAAGAAGGCTGTTGTGGAGTGGGTAAGCTCTCGCATTTCAGTATCGGAAAGTTCGCGATCATCTCTTGAGACAAAGATCATTGAGCGACGGGACCCGGTCAGCGCGGAAAACGCAGCCCCAAATGTCAGGCCGTGTCTCTGGGATTTTTTGAGGATCTTTTCCGGGTCTGGTAGGCCTATCTCTGACCATCGAATTGCCCCTTCATTCTCAAGTGCCCACTTGAAAACAGGGTCGTGCAATAGGTAATTTCCGGTGTCGTAAATCTCCTTCCACGTTTCATCAAACGAGCATTCGAAGTGTTCGTATCCCATGATCGAGAAGTTCACCATTAGCGTGTATCCCGATGGGCTAATCTTGCTAATTGCTGATCGGCAGTCGGAAAATGCTGTTGCGACTCTAACATTATTGGCCTCTGTCAGGCTTGAACTTTGCTGATGGCTTGGCAATGCTGGGTCCTCCGAGCGATGGGTTTGAGAATTCTGAGCAAATCTTTGCAACCTAGGTTGCATCCGGTGCAACTTCGGTTGCAATTAGCGTAACACCAATAGAACGATGTGGACAGTCAAAACACATCCTGAGATTGTTGCTAAATACTGATGTTATGTAACTAATGGGTAGTGGATACATGTCACATGGTAAGTAAGGAGAGAGTGAGCGCTCTGAACTTTCGGCGAAACATTGAAACTATAGTTGTTCAGTTTGACGCTAACCCCAGGCCTCTTGCGACCAGTAGTTTTGACCAAATTGTCCTAGGCTCCTTTATGGAACTCAGGAAAAAGGTGTTTGGTGATGGAAGGGGGTGGCGCGTTTGGCTTACATGTAAATCCGATCTTGATCAGTATGATCAGCTGGACACCCACTACGTTGTAGCTTTCGAGTCCTCAACCGGAAGGGCAGTGGCCGGCGCTAGGCTTTTGAGAACGGACCGTTCTGTAAGTTGTGGCAGTTCGACCCTGAGTTACATGGTACGTGACGCATCGCACGGCAAGCTTCCGGGGTTGCCGTGCGACCTCTGCTACGATGCTGCTCCTTGCGATAGTAGCATCTGGGAGCTGACAAGATTCGTTTCCGATGGCTCACCCGGGGCTGGCGCGCTGGTGCTGGCCGCAGTTAGGTCATTCCTTATTGAGTGTAATGCTCAAAAATTCATTTTTCTTTCGGCTCCGGCAGTGTCCAGATTTGCGCGGCCTGCCGGATTTGAAAACGTTAAACCTCTAGGCCCGCTGCGAGGGGAAAGAGGAGAGCGCTACCGGGTTTTTTCTGCTGACGTGCCGTCGCGATCAATGAAGGGTCGGACATGACATCGCGAGTAACGCCTGAAATACCCTCCTTTGGAGATGAGGCCATTAGGTACTTTTCAGACAACGTAGCGATGGCGGAACTTCTGGAGAAGATGTCTTCGCAGCAATTGGATGATTTTATTGATCGCCTTCTTGAGGCGGGTCTACTACCGATCGAGCCATGTCCAGCCAGCCGCTTCGGCGCTCATCTGACAGGGATCTGAACACTTCAAGTAGTCTAGCTTCTGCTTCAGTGTGCTCATCTTGAAGTAACATATAGGTGGGAACCCCAAGTGCATCGGCTATCAGGTTGAGACTGCGGAGTGTTACGCCATCCCACCCCTTTTCGACCTTAGAGATAGTTGATTGATCCAAGCCAGCTGTCTCCGCCAGCAAGGTTTGGTTCCAGCCTTTGATTTTTCGTAGACGCTTGAGTGCTTTCATACCTTTAGGTTGCATCACTGTAGCTGGATTATCAAATGACGGTGCCGCATAATTATTCTTGACGAGAATATGATTGTGAGGAATATTATGCCTCATGTCGCATCTGAAAAAATACCGACTGAAAGAGGATTTGCGCCAGAGAGATCTGGCCGCGAAGCTCGGCGTTGATCAGGCTACGATTTCCAAGCTGGAGTCGGGTGTAAAGCTGCCCAGCTTGGAACTTGCCTTTCTCATCGAAGACTACACCTGCAGCGAAGTCACCGCCCGTGGCTGGCTTCAGGAAGGTGGCTCCTAATGATTGCGGCCCTTTCGGCAGCGCCATTATGTCAATGTCAGTATTTTTCCTCATGCCCCCACACTGCAGCGCCTGCCGTGCCCTGCACAGGAAACGAGGTTTCGCATGGGTGAGGAAGTCGCAGGCAAGAGGGCACGCGCACCGCGCCAGTCACTGCAGGTGACTTGGCGTGGCACTACGCGGGATAAGATCCTGTTCAACTGCGAAGACGGGGCTGTGCTGGAACTGCTACTGCAGCCGGAGTGCTATCAGGCCCTTTGTGATGCGGTGGCGAACTGTCAGGGGGGCACGCAAAATGTGCGGCTCGCAGCGTCGTTTTTCAGTTGGCTGCGAGGTCTGCGTCTAGGTAGCCCGAAATTTCGCGCAACTCATCATGAAAGCCGCCTGTGTGATGTTCATCGGGCAAGGGCGTGTGCGCCATCGCAATGTTCTCGAGTGATCTCGCCAGAGCAATTTGCACGTCAGATGTCGGGGTGTCGCGAAGAAAGGCGGCAGTGCTTGCAAGAGCAATCCGATGCGCCTCAACGCGGCCTTCAAGGCGCAGAATTCTACGTTCCATCTCTGCAATCCGCGTTTCCAAGTCGGTGTCCGACATGTGGCAATCCTTTTTCATTGAAATCCAGCACCAGCGTTAACGCGGTGTCTGTGCAGAGGGAAGACGGCGATGCCTGATCTTCGAAAAATCACCCGCGCCAATATGAAGTCGCTTGTGGATTGGTTCGGCTGTTTTGATGCCGTTGCTGAAACCATCAACGCCCGATGGGGTGGTGGATCCAGCAAGGGCACAGTCAGCAAAAAGGTCAGCGGCAATCTGGATTGGACTGTGGCTGAGGTTGTGGCGCTGGAAGATGCGGCAGGCAGCTACCCTGTCACGCGCATGATGGCGCGGCGGCTGGAAAACCGGCCCGCAGCCGAAGCCGGATCATTGCTGCAGGACGGGTCCAGCATCGCCAAAGAAAGTGGCGAAGCGATTGCGGCCATTCTGGCGGCAGAACAATCCAGCTGCGCCGATGAACTGGCAGCGGCCAGCAGTGAAATCGGCGATGCCATGGAAGCCCTGCAGCGCGCGCAAGAGCGTGTCCATGCACGTATGCGGGCAGGGGGCGGCGCGGCATGATGGATCTGTTGTTTCTTTCTGTTGAATTCCCCGTGTGGTGGGTGCTGCTGGCGATTGCGGGTCTGGTTTCCTGCGCGGTTCAGTCCATTGCGGAATTGCGCCGGCTTCTGAGGGGTACGCGCGATGGGCATTGATTTTCAATTTCCGCGCAGCCCTGATTGGGAGTGGCTGAAGGCGACCTATCCCGGCGATGTGCTGCTGCATGTCGATTGCCCGTTTCTGGATGTTGTACGTCGTATTGGCGGGCGGATGGCGTATCTCGCCACGCCCTACACGCGGCAGGTTCTGGACAGTGACCTGCAATGGGATTCTGGCCTGTCGCTGGATCTTGAGGTTCGCACGGCCAGATGGGCGCGGGCCTTTGCGATTGAAGGGGTCACGGTTGCCTCCCCTATCGTGATGGCCTGCGCGATGCTGAATGCCGATGTTGAGGCGCAACTGGACCCGTTGGATATCGCATTCTGGGCGCGTTGGTGTCAGCCCATCCTGTCGGCCAGCGGTTCGGTGGTCATCCCGGCGATGGACGGGTGGGACCGGTCGCGTGGCGTCTGGCGCGAAGCCTGCTGGGGCCTGCAGCACAATGTTCCGGTGTATCTGGTGGCCGAAGGGTCGGAATTCGGGGTGGCCCTGTGACCGATGCCATCCAGAAAGATGTGACCATTGGCGGGTGTCGCCTGATTTTGGGGGATGCGCTGGCGGTGATGCCGGATCTTGACCCGGTGGACCACCTGTTTTCCGACCCGCCTTATGAACAGTCCCTGCATGACGCGAAGAATGGTATCGAGAAGCGAAAGCTGCGCACCGATGGCGGTGTGCGGTTGCGGGCGCTGGACTTCGCGGGGATTGATGAAATTCGTGCAGAGTTCACGGAACTGTCGGTGAATATCTGCGGTAAGTGGTTCATCGTTTTCTGCACCATCGAAGGTGTCGCCCGATGGGCTGATGTCATCAACCCGTCCGCTATGAAGTACAAGCGCGGCTGCATCTGGGTAAAGCCGGACAGCACGCCGCAGCTGAACGGTCAGGGGCCAGCGCAAGGGGCTGAATGCTTCGTCACTGCATGGTGCGGTTCCGGCCATGCCAAATGGAACGGCGGCGGCAAGCGGGGTGTCTACACCCATTTGACGAACCCGCCCGACCGGCACGGTGGGCACCCGACCGAAAAGCCATGGCGGCTGATGCGGGACATTGTGCTGGATTTTACCAATCCGGGCGAAACCATTCTGGACCCTTTCATGGGATCAGGCACCACGTTGGTGGCAGCTGCGCTGACGGGTCGCCGTGCGGTCGGTGTCGAAAAGAACCCCGAATATTTCGCAATCGCTGAACATCGGGTCCGCAAGGCGATGGCGTCGTCTCATGCGCTTGGCCCCCAGCTGTCAGCCGAAATTCAGGAGGCCCTGCTATGACATCGAAAGTTGCCCGCAAATCCCGGCGCACCCTCACCAAGGCTGAACTGAAGGCGCGCGCGGCGAAGCGGCTGGACGCTATCTTTCACCCGCGCTGGTCGTCGCGTGATGACCATCAACTGGTGACGTTGCGCTCTAAGGGTATTCCCTTTGATCACATCGCCGTGGGTCTGAAGCGTGACCGGCGGGCCGTGGAACAGCGCTGGCATCGGCTGCGGGTCATCCCTCGCATCGACAAGCTGTTGGAGGACTACGGCCTGACCTCGCGCGCCTATGCGCTGGACGCCGGGGTGAAGTGATGGTCGCCTATAGCTTTCAGCAGGAATTCGGGTCTGACATTCTGTCAGGTCGTAAGCTGTCCACCATCCGTCCGAACGGCAAGCGTCGTCATGCGGCGGCGGGCGATGAACTGCAGCTTTATGTGGGTATGAGAACAAAAGCTTGCCGCCTGCTGCTGCGGGTGCCGTGCCTCTATTCAAAACCCGTCGAAATTCATCATTGGGGCGCTGTCATCGGCGGTGTGGGCTGCGTGGGAGCAAACATGGAAAAGCTGGCGACCATCGAAGGCTTCGCCAGCGCAGGAAATATGCAGGCGTGGTTCGACAACCGCTATGGCCTTCCGGCGGTCGGTTTTACGCAGATCCGGTGGGATTTCAGTGCCGCAACTTTTGTCGCGGACAGCGCGGCAAATGGGAGTTTAGCACCATGACCCTTGCCGCACCCCGCTTCGCAAATGCACCGGCGGCGCATTTCGACCTAGAGC
Source organism: Phaeobacter sp. S60 (assembly GCF_000826845.1). NCBI lineage: Bacteria > Pseudomonadati > Pseudomonadota > Alphaproteobacteria > Rhodobacterales > Roseobacteraceae > Phaeobacter > Phaeobacter sp. S60. Next base: position 33,273 of record NZ_JSWJ01000019.1, on the reverse strand, counting down.
CGTTTCATGTGATCGCGCATGCCGAACTTGCGGATTTCCCGTTGGCCGCGCCGGGCGTGTGCCTGAACCCAATGTGTTCACGCCAATTTACACCGTCGCGCAGCTGGCAGCGCTATTGCTGCGACACCTGTCGCAAGATGGATGAGGTCGAAATGCGCCGCGTCGGGCAGAAGGCTGCGCCAGCACTGCTGGCATGGCGCATGGGTAAATACGAAGAACAGGACGCCGCCTTGCGGGCGCTTTCCCGTGCCGGTCGCAACTATATCAGTCGGCTGCAGTCGGAATGGTATTGCGACCGCCAGCGGCGCGCCTTCGGAAAGGGGGCGTAAGATGGCCTTTGAATCCGTCCGGGATGATCGGGGTCAGCCACAGTTGCGCTGTATTTGCGATGATTGCGGTGCTGAGCACTGCGTTCCTGCGGTTCATGGCAAGACCGGCAAAGACGGCGAAGGGCAGGCCGTCTTCAAGCTGCAGAAAATCAAATGGTCTTACATCGGCAAGCGCCTTCGCTGTGCTGCCTGTGAGACACAGCGAAGGGAGGCAAAATTGAGCAAGAGCAAAGTACAAACACAGCCCGAAACCCGCGAACCGTCCCGCGCGCAAAAGCGGGAAATCACGGATATGCTGGATGCGGTCTATGACACTGACGGCGAACGCTACAAGGCGGGTGATACCGACGATACGGTGGCTGATGTGCTTGACGTAATGCCGGGCTGGGTGGCGCAGCTTCGCGAAGAATTCTTTGGCCCGGCAGGAAGCAATGAAGACATGGCGCAGTTGGCCAAGGATGTTTGCGACTTTCTGAAATCGGCTACCGAACAGCGCAAGGCAATCAGTCAATACGCCCACCGTCTGGATGCTGAGATTGGCACAGGGCAGAAGATGCTGGAACGTCTCAAAAAGATCGAAGGGGCGCTGGGTCCCCGCGTTCTTTCGAAGGTGGGGCGGTGATGCATGGCTGAAGCGGCAAGACCCTTTGGATTGATCGATAGCGAAGACCTGTTTGAATACCCCATCCCATCCGGCGAACGGCTGGACAGTCATTTTTTCATGGCTTGGCGGTTTGACTGGTGGCTGCAATCGGAATTCCGGCTGATGGCGGATAAGGACGTGCGCGCGGTCGGGTTTGACTTGTTCAACATCGCGCAGAAGGAAGACCCGGTGGGCACCCTGCCCACCGATGACCGCCTTCTTGCGCGATTGGTGGGTGAGTCCCTTGAAGAATGGGAACGCCTGCAGGCGCGTCCGATTGGGCCGCTCTACAACTGGCGGAAATGCGTCTGCGACAATGGCCGCCAGCGCCTATATCACCCGGTAGTGTTGAAGATCGCACAGGACGCCTTGGGCATGCGCGAAGACAAGCTGGCCAAGCGCGAAGCGGAGCGCGAGCGCAAGCGACTGGAAGCGCTGCCTGAAAAGATGCTGCGCGCCGGTGCGCCCAAGGGCATGACGGAAGATCAAGGTCTGTTGCTGCGCTTTGACCAATTCCTTGTCGATAACTTCGATGCCAACGGGCAGCGCCGTGCGCCGATGATCCGGAAGGCGCTGGAAGCCTTTTCACTGGCACAGGAAGGCGTCGATTGGCGAGCTGAAATGTCTGGCTAGAACCCTTCCGCGTTTCTTCCGCTGGAAGGAACTTGGAAAGAAGTCGGAAAGAAACCGGAGCGAACACGGAAAGAATCCGGATGGATTTGGAACGTTCTGGCCTGTTTCCGCCCTTTTTCATTCCGGTTTGTTCCGGGCTGAAAGGACAGAAGATGAAAATATAGAAAACGAAATTGCCACAAGCGCCCCAATACCGACCGAACCACGATTTAAGACCGGGGCATATGCAAAGAAAAAGGGCAAGACGCATGGACAGTGCTGAACAGGCAAACGGTGAAAAGAGGGTCAGGGCGGTGCTGATTGAACCGCTGCTGGCGCGCGGGCTGGCAAAGCCAAAGGGGTTCACGAAACAGGCGGAGTTTGATGCGATGGTGGCAAAGGTGCTGTGCCCCAAGCTGGCCTATATGTCGGAACTCAATCTTGCGGCCCTAGAAGAGGAAGTGGCCGCCAACCCCAAGGGCAGGGGGCGTGACCAGATCATGATCCCGAATGAAATCCTTGAACGCGCCGCGAAGATCCAGCCCCCTGATGCCGAAGCGTCGCCGCTGATGCGGGCCGTCTTTGCCGCAGCTTTGGGCCGGGATGCTATGGCCGGGAACTGGGGGCCGGAACTGTTGCGGTTTCTCAAGAAAAAGCGGTCATGGCCGAAGCCTGAGGATGTGAAAATTATCAAGTCTGAGGCAGAGACCGCATTGCGCAAACTGGGTGACCTGGAACGCCGTATAGCCGATGGGCGCATGGTTTCAGATGCAGATCTGTCATGGCGCGCGTCGCGTGAGGCCGCGCAGGTGAAATGCGAAGAGATCCGGGCATTGGTTTTGGGGGGTGCATCATGATGATGGGCAAGATCGAGGCGCAGAACTTGCAGTGGTACGCTGTCCGGGTGGTGCGCAAACAGGTGGGCGGCATCAGGGCCATCACGGTGGGCGGTGAGTTTGAGACCTACCGCGACCGTCAGCGCCGTCTGCGCAAGCGCCGGGTCAATGGCACCGGCGACCGCGTGTTTCTGCCCGAACACATCCTGCGCCGCGCGGGGTTCGAAGTGTTCCTGCCCATTGAAAAGGTTCTGCGCCGCAAGAACCGCTTCAGCCCGGAACAGTCGCTGGTGTCAAAGCCCAAACTGGTGGACTGGCTGTTTGTTGGATGGCCGGTTGATCAGTCGCGCTGGCATCAGTTGATGGCGCTGGATGTGGTGACGGGTGTCATGGGGACGGGGGGCCGACCTGTGACCATTCCGCAGGCCCGCATCATCCGGCTGATGCGGCAATGGGGCGGCGGCGAACTGTCGCCTGCATGTTATCAGATGGTAAAAGCAGGCTATGCCGCAGGCGACGTGCTGCGCGTGCCTGATGGCCCGTTTGCGGGGTTTGATTTCACCGTGGTTGATGTGTCGGAAAAATCCGCGCGTGGCCTTGTGAGTATTTTCGGGCGCGACACGCCTTTGGATATTCCCTTGGCTAAGCTGCCGGTTTCGGAAAATGTGCCGGCTGAAACTAAGGCACCCGATAGATCCGGTGATGATATCGCTGACCCGCGCCTTGTCCCTTGCGGCTGTGGTCACCAGCTGGCGGAGGTTGTCCATGCGAAGGATGGTTATTGCATCAGTTGCGGCAACTGTGGGCGGCGCGCTGCGGTGGGGTCCAGAAGTGAAGGTGAGGCAATCGACCGCTGGAATGCTTGGCGTCGTCAGCTGATAGAGTAGGGGATAAAGGGGAACATATCCAATGGGTGGGATAATCGCCCCTCTCAAGGGGATTTCCGATATTAGCCGGGGGTAAGGCGGAAATATAATACACCCCCTAAATCGGCCCCCTAATCGCCTCTCCGAGGATTTTATAAGTTTGGCGTTGCAAAATCCGACCTTATCACCTAGAACGAATTAAGCCGCAGACTCCGGCAAGAGTCTGCGGCTTACATCAAACGCCGTTACGGGGCGAAAGAACAGTAGTTGTAAGGGTTATTACCCATTATTGGCCTTTCCAGTCAACCCCCAAGCGGCTCCAATCTTATGGAGAACGCGTATGCGTAATGATCTCAGACGCCCAAGCAAGAAACTTACCTTCAGCGATGCCGTAGCTATCTGGGGGCGGATTTTGCGGGGTGAGTTCCAGAACCGGATCGCTGCTGACTATGATGTCAATCCGGGAAGGATTAGCGACATCAAGATGGGGCGTCTTCACCCCGGCAGTAAGTCTGCGGCTTCCATCTGAAAAGCATATAAGTGGGCAGGGGCGGGCGACCGCCCCTCTCGCAATGTTAACCGACACTCGATATTGTTAAGGGGGGTTGACGCTCCACAGGATCTTCCCTTAACAATCAAAATTGTCGAAGGTTCGGTGGCCCCTGTTGAAAGATACATGCCATCATTCCGGGCGATCAAAGGCGCAAGAAGTAATTCCGCATTTGATTGTATGCCGACATGTCCGGGCAACCACGCAATAGCGTCGCCGCCTGTGACACTGCTGCTGCAATGGATGACAAAGGCCCGGCTGAAAAGCGCGGGCCTTCTTTGTATCTGACGCTGCCGAAGAGAGTTCAGGCAGAAATGCAGCAAGGGAGACCGCAATGCGCCACATCTGATTTCCTCTATTCCCCTCGGTATCAAGGCCGGTCGCCATAAACAGCGGCTGGCCTTTCTTGCTAAAGGCGGCGGAACTCTTGGGGGTGGCAATGTTCAGCGTGGGCGAAGTCAATGTGAAGGGCCTGCAGCGGTTTGAAAACATGCTGGGGGCCTTGGGTGAGGATGCACCAAAGGCGGTAAACCGGGCCATCAACCGTACCGGCGATATGGCGCGGACGCAGGTTGTCCGCACGCTGGCAAAACAGACCGGTCTGCCGCATAAAACCATCCGCAAGTCTGTGAAGGTCAAGCGTTCGTCCTGGGATGATCTGAACTACACGCTGAAGTCGGCGGGCGGTGATGTGGCGCTGAAGTATTTCCAGAAGCGCGAGACCAAAAAGGGCGTGGTCGCCAATCTTGGCACAGCCCGTGGCCGTGTTCTGTTCCCCCGCACCTTCTTCCGTGGCGGTGCTTTCCCCCGCCGCGTGGACCTGAGCGCCTTCGGCGGGCACGTGATGGACCGGATCAGCGAACAGCGCTTCCACCTGAAGCGGGTTAAGTCCGGCGTATTCATCCCTGAAGAGATGGTGGACGGCGCGACCGCCGATGCCTTTGAGCGCAGCGTGCAGCAGAACCTGCCGCGCCGACTGGATCACGAAATCAGCCGCCTTCTGGGGCTGTGACCTCGCAATCAGCTGCTTTGCTTGCGTTTAACTTCTTTTGGGAGTTCGAAGACCACTCGGAAGAACAGCTTTAGGAATTCAACATGCTGCTTTGCATCTTCCGCATTTGCTTGAATGTCATGAATTGCATCATTTCCATCGTCCCATAGCTCGTTGGCCCATGAGGCTATGTCTTCAGTAATAAGAAACCTGTCTTTAAGATTGCCAATTCGAGATTTTCGCAAGCCCTTGGTTTCTCCCAGTTCCTTCAGGCAAACGTCAAGGATGCTCCGGCATTCGGATACGATCCGGGATGGTGGATCGCCTCTATCCAGGGACAATTGGGTGGCAGGCCAAAGAACTTGTACGACCTCGGGCAGGTCGTCTGGAACGGAGTATTCTGTGGCGGCAGGTATTGTTCCCAAAAGCTCTATGTATTCGCGGGCGAACATCGATGCTGCCAAGGCGCTTTGTGGGTCAGCTTTCTTGAGAAGGTGCAGATTGTGGGTGCTTGAGTTGAAAAGAAGCAGAATAGGCTGGGCGCATTTGGGGCAAGTCGCATGACCATAGGCTGTCACCTTGTCCCTGCCGTCGGCGCGGAGGTGGTTGGGCCGCTTGTCACCGGAAAAAGCGGAATGCTCATTGCGCTGAATTGCTTCTATTGCCTGCAGAAAGTGCGGGTAGTCACTGGTGCGACGTGGTTGCCAGTCAAACACATCGTGTACTGGCATGTCTGTCTGTTTGGAGCAGTTCGGACAAGTCATCTCAATTTGAAAGTGCATACGGGGATTGGGCATGGAGAAAATCTCGATAGAAGAATCAACTGAATTCTTGGCAAGTCTCGTGGCAATGGCTGAGGAGAGCAACAGCGACCAAGAGTTTCTTAACAGGCTCAGTCAGTTGGGTTGGGTGGAGATGCATGGCTTGCGTGGATGTTTACAAGCCCACAGCACGTCGGTGCTGTTTCACTTTGAGCGTTTGTCGTTAGAGCGCAAGATGATCGCGCATTTGATCGGATAGTAGGGACCGTACCCCCATATTGACAGCACGCGGTGGTGGAACCGCCCGGGGGTTCGGTAGTCAGACGGGTTTTTGAAAGCCTTAACAAATGGGGGTTCGCTTAACACCGGGGGCTTAACAATCTGCCCGACCGGCGACGGACTGAACAGGTCAACCATGACAGATGAACGCCGGGAATTGTCGCAGGCAGAGTTCGCGCGTGAAATGGGTGTCAGCCGGGCGGCAGTCAGCCAATGGAAATCCAAGGACATCCTTAAGGACAGTGCGTTCACCAAACCCGGCAAGAAGGGAAAGATCATCTTTGCCGTCGCGGTGAACCAAGTTCGCCAAAACCGCGACATCGGCCAGTCGCTGGGTAATGGGATTGCCACGCGGACAACGGTGGACGCTGATCCGCAGGCAGAAGCGCCGACAGCGCCGGTTTCAGAGCTAGAGGAGGTTCTAGAACTGCAGCCGATTTTGCCGGTGCCTCAGCCGGAAACGGCGGAAGGCGCGCCGCCAGTCGATGATGCGCCTGAGGTGCCGCTTGCTGCGCAGCCCAAGCCTGACAGCGTGGAAGACATGCTTAAGCGGGCCAAGCTGGAACAGCAGCTGCGCACGAACCGGATTCAGGCGACGGAAGAGGCAGCCCAGCTAGGCATGCTGGTAGCGGCTGACGACGCGCGGGAACAGCTGACCCGTGTCGCCGGGATGATGATGCAGATCTTCGAAGGTGCATTGACTGATTTTGCTGCGGCTCTGGCGTCCCAGTTCGACGTTCCGCAGCGCGATGTCCTGCACCTTCTGAAGAGCGAATTTCGGAACGTCCGAAAGACCGCAACCATGAAACAGCGCGTGCTTGCGGAGGGTAAACCAAAGCGGGTGGAAACGAACTTGGAGATTGACGCCTAATGCTGGATGTCTCTGTCACCAGTGCCGAATGGATGGTGCACGATGTTCTGGCAGAGGTCTTGGACCCGCCGCCGCCGGTCGATTATCTGACGTGGGCAGAGCGCAACATTGAATTTTCGGAACGGGAAAGCGAGTTTTCCGGCCCCTATAACCGCCAGCGGTTTCGCTACTTCGACGCCATCCTGATGGCACTGTCGCCGGAAGATCCCTGCCGGATCGTGACTATGGCGAAGTCGGCGCAGCTGGGCGGCACGGTGCTGGCGAATATCTTTACCGGCGGGTCCATGGATATGGACCCCGGCGATTTTCTCTATGTCCATCCGACTGAAGAGAATGCCCGCCGCTGGTCGAAAATGAAACTGCAACCGATGCTGAAGGGCACCACGGCGCTGCGCAAGATTTTTCCGATGAAGGCCCGCGACGGGCAGGACTCAGTTTTTTACAAAGAGCGCCGCGACGGTCGCGGGGCCATCCTGATTTCCGGGGCCAATTCTCCGGCCTCGCTGTCGCAGGTTTCCATGTCCCGTCAGGTTCAGGATGACCTTGCCAAGTGGGATATGAACAGCGCGGGCGACCCTGAGAACCAAGCGGACAGCCGCAGTCAGGGCCGCGAGTTCGCCAAGATTTTCAAGATTTCGACGCCCATGGTTGTGCCGGGGTGCCGGATCACCACCAATTTTGAGGCGGGGTCGCAGGAATATCCTTATGTGCCCTGCCCGCACTGCGATTTCATACAGGTGCTGGAATGGGAAAACATGCTGCGCAGTCTGGATGAAGATCATCCGGAGCGCGCGCATTTCACCTGTCCGGAATGCGGATGCGCTATTGAAGATCACCATCGCGCGGAAATCATCCCGCGTGTGGAGTGGCGGGCCGCGAATCCAAAGATGAAGCGGGATCACCGTTCGTTTTACCTGTGGTCGGCCTATTCGCCGCTGCAGTCGTTTGAGCGGGTCGCGCGGTCATGGCTGGCTGCAAAGGGCGACCCGCCGAAGGAACAGACGTTCTGGAATGACGTGGTGGGCAAAGCCTATCGCGTATTGGGCGAGGCCCCGCCGTGGGAAGACATCCGCGACCGTGCTTCGGAATCGGATTATGCCCACGGCAGCATCCCGGCGGGCTATCCGATGCTGACCTGCGGTGTGGACTGTCAGGGCGACCGGGTGGAATGGCAGGTGGTCGCGTGGGGGCGGAACAAGCGCCGCGCGATTGTGGAATACGGCGTGTTCAACGGGCACATTTCCGATGAACAGTGTCAGACCAAACTGAACGGCCTTATGCGTCTGGGGTTCCGGAATGCCTATGGGCGCAAGGTCGAAATTGATCTGCTGGCCATCGACGGCAACGCCTACACCGAAGACGTTTGGGACTGGGCGCGCAAGCATCTGGCCAGCCGAGTCATCATGGTGCGCGGTGTGCATCCGGAAAGCGCCCCGCTGCTGGCGCAGGTGAAGAAAGAACGAAACCGCCGGGGCAAGGTTGTCCGTTATTCGAAGCGGTTCTTCAACTTCGCCTCGTCTGTTCTGAAAATGGGGCTCTACCGGAACCTGAAGAAAACCGACCCGGAAGAGCGCGGTTTCATCGCCTTGCCCAAAGGGTTGGATGATGAATTCTACCGGCAGCTGACTGCGGAAACGCGCAAGGCGCAAAAAGCCAAATCGGGCTTCACCCGGTATCTGTGGGTCAAAGACCCGAACCAAGCCAACGAGGGTTTGGATACTCACCTGCAGGCGGAAGCTGCCGCTATCAGGTTGGGGGTTCGGAACCTACCGGACGCCGAATGGGACCGGCTGATGGCGGAGCGCGAGTGCCCGCCGGAAGATGTGCAGGGCGATTTCGAAGACTTGCTGATGGCGGCGCAGCCGCAGGCGGCACCGGCGCAGGAAGTTGCGCCGCAGAACGATGAACCAGCCGAAGCGCAGGCCAAGGCCCGTGCGCGGTCGAAGTGGAGAAACCGGACGCGATGAGCAAATTCGCCAACATGGTCGGCAAGGCGTTGGGCTGGAACAAGATGCCCAAGGCGGAGCGGTCTTCGCGCCCGACCGCCCGCTATCTGCGTGACACCAGCAGCGGTGTTATCGCATCGCGGGTGGCCCCGGTGACCAGCCACAGGGACGATGTGCGCCGTTCATGGTCGCGTGCTGCCGGGCTGGCCATGGACCTGATCCAGAACAGCGGACGCCTGAAAGGCGCAACCGACCAAGTTCTGGCGGATACGGTCGGTGTTGGCCTGACGCTTTCGCCTGACCCGGACCTGACCGGCTTGGGGTATGACGACAAGGAAAAGGCGGACTGGATTCGCATCGTCAAGCGGCGCTGGACGGCCTACTGGAAGAAGGCCCGCGAATGCGACATGCGGGGCAAGCTGACCGGTCCGCAAATGGTGGACATTGGCCTGCGGTGGCACATCGCCTATGGCGAGGTCACCGGGGTCTTCGATTTTTTCGCGGATGACCGCCGTCGCAAGTACAACCTGACCACCGGCACCAAGCTGTTGCTGTATCCGCCAACCCGGCTGGTGCAGGACACCAGCGAGTTGGAAGGGCTGTTTCAGGGCGTCCGGCATGACGAAAATGGCCGCGCTGTCGCCTACCGGTTCCAGACATCGGCCAGCGGCCTGAAGGCAAAAAGGGATTATCCCGCGTTCGACACCGATGGCCGGCCAGTTGTCATGCACATCTTCGACCCGATGGATTCGGAAGATGTGCGCGGGATCTCGCAGCTGGCCCCGGCGTTCCGCAAACACATTCAGGCGGAAATGCTGGATGATGCCACGCTTCAGATGGCCATTCTGCAGACCGTTTTTGCCATCACGCTGACCAGTGAGCAGCCAAGCCAAGACGCCTATGAGGCGCTGGAAGTGCTGAAAGAGAGCGGGGGCGGGACCGGGTACGCGCAAGAGTATCTCGATTTCCTTGGCGCGCAGCTGGACCGCGCTGCCGAAAGTCGGATTTCGGTTGGGGCCGACCCGCAGGTGTCGCACCTTGGCCCCGGAGAAAAGCTGGGGCTGGAAACCGCGAACGTGCCGGGGCGGGACTTCCTGCCGTTTTCGAACAGCCTTGCCCGCGACATGGCACGGACCATCGGCTGCACTTACGGGGGCCTGACGATGGATTACACCGATGCCACCTATGCCAGCGTGCGCATGGAGGGGTCCAGCATCTGGCCCGTGGTTCTGCGCCGCCGGGAGCGGGTCGCCGCGCCGATGTGCCAGATGGTCTATGCGAACTGGCTGGACGAAGAGGTTGGCGAAGGCCGTATACCCTTCAAGGGGGGCTACCGCGCCTTCCGGGCAAATCGCGACCGGGTGTCTGCCGCCAACTGGCAAGGGCCTGCGAAGCCCACGGCGGATGATCATAAGGCCGCGCGGGCATCCACCGAACGGCTGAAAAACGGTACCAGTTCCATCGGCATCGAAACCGGGGATTTGGGTGTAGATCCGGACGCCTTGTTTGAAGAGCGCCAGCGCGAGCATGATCGCTATATCGAAGCGGGGATGGAATCGCCATACGCGGCTCGGCAGGCGCAGCCCATCATTGAAACGGAGCCAGCCCCATGACCGTGGCGAACACCGTGCGCATTGGTGCAGACACCATCGATATTTCGCAGCCCTGCGATGTCGTGACTGCGCTGAAGAAGATGCAGTTGAAGCTGGCAACCGGCGGGGTGCGGGAAACCGTTCGTATCGACGGTGAAGAGGTGACGTTTCAGCGGGCCAATGACCGACGTCTGGCGGCGCTGATCGCCACATATGAAACGGAATGCGCGCGGGCCACGGGCAAGCGCAGCCGGACCAGATACGCGAAGCGGTTCCGCTTCACCTGATCAACAAGGAGACAGTCATGACCATCTTGGTGGATGGCGAACTCGTTCTTTACGGGTTCGTCGGGGATGACTTTTGGGATGAAGGGTTCACCGCTTCCCAAGTCATCGACGCGCTGGCGATGCTGGGGCGTGATGCGGACATCACCGTGCGCATCAATTCGGGCGGCGGCTATACCGATGACGGCATTGCCATCTACAACGCCCTGAAGGCGCATCGCGGCGACGTGGCGGTAGTGGTCGATGCCATCGCGGCATCGTCGGCTTCGGTCATCGCGATGGCCGGTGACACCATCACCATGCGGTCCGGTGCCCTGATGATGATCCATGACCCTGCGAAGTTCACATGGGGCAATGCGGGTGACCACGAAAAGTCCACGGAACAGCTGAACAAGCTGGCCGACCTGATGGCTGACATCTACGCGGAGCAAACCGGCGAAGATGCTGAAACCATCCGCGAAGACATGAAAGACGAACTGTGGCTGACCGGCGAAGAGGCGGTGACGCGCGGTTTCGCCACGGACACCGAAGGGGGGCGGGCCAAGGCCGTCGCCGCATTCGACTACCGGGTTTTTGCCCGTGCCCCGAAGAAACTCGTGGCGAAGGCCAAGAAGGAAAAATGGTCCTTCGAAGCCGTCGCCCGGAATGCGGCGTCCGCCGCGCAATCCCCTGACCATGAAAAGGAGACACCGACCATGGCCAAGAAACCCGTGGCGGCGGACGGCACATCCGTCAGCCAGCCCTCTGAACAGGAAGTGCAGGGCATCACTGCTGCCGACGTGAAGGCCCGTATTAAGGCCATCACTGGCGATGATGCTGCAAAAGGCCATGAGGTTCTTGCGCAGCATTTGGCCTTCGACACCGAGATGCCGACGGAGGAAGCCCTTGCCGCGCTGAAGGCGGCGGCGGGTGATACGACCGCCGTGAAAGATGAAAACGCCCCAGACCCCGCAGGTTATCAGGCCAGCCGCAGCGCGGCATCCGAACTTGCGCAGCCTGCAGGCAGCCCGACCGGCAAGGCGCAGGCGCCAATCAACTCTGGCAGCGTCTATGCGCGCCGTGCTCGTAAGGAGGCATAACCCATGGAAAACGCAACCATGCAGACCCGCGCTCTGTCGTTCCTCAACACGCCTTCGAACGGGAACCTGTCTCTGGACAATGGCATTGTCCCGGCGGGCACTGGCAAAGTCGAAGCCGGAACCGTCATGGGTAAACTGACGGCCAACAAAAAGCACTTTGTACCGTCGCCGCATGCTGAAGTCGCCGGTGTCGAGGGTGCGGAGGTCGCCTGCGCCGTTCTGGCTTATGGCGTCAACGCAACAACTTCAGATGTCGAAGTATCATTCGTGGACCGCGATGCCGAAGTAAAGTTGCCGATGCTCGCGTACCACGCGTCGGTGGATGATCAAGCCAAAATGGATGCCAAGATTGAACAGCTGGACGCTGTTGGCATCCGCGCGCGCTAAGGGGGCAGCCAATATGGAACAATTTAACGATCCGCAATTCAGCGTCATCGCCCTGACGGCTGGGCTGAACGACCAGCCCTTTGTCCCCGGACAAATCGGAGGCCTGCGTATCTTCGAAGAAGATGGTGTGAACGTCACCACAATTGAGGTCGAGGAAGAAAACGGTGTTCTGGATCTGATCGAGCCGACACCGCGCGGCGGTCCCGGCGTCACGGTTGGCGACACCGAGCGGAACAAAATTCCGTTCAATATGGACCACTTCGAAATCAACGATTTCGTATCGGCGGATGAAGTGCAGGGTGTTCGCCAGCTGGGCAGCAACGACGCGATGGAGACCATCCAGTCCCGGATTGACTCAAAGCAGCAACGGCACGCCCGTGCGATGGATAACACTTTGGAACATTATCGTGTTGGGGCCATTAAAGGGCTGGTCGTGTCCAAGTCCGGCAAAGTGCTGCACAATCTCTATGACCGCTTTGGCATCGCGGTTCCGGCAGCGGTTCCTCTTGGTATCGGCGCGGGTGATGTAGATGATCTTGGGGAAATCTTGGATGGGGTGATGCACTCTGTTGAGGATGATCTGGATATGGCATATGGCCATCTCCACGTGATGACGGGCCGCACCTTCCACAGTAAGATGTGGATGCAGAAGGTTGTCCGGGAAACCTTTTTGAACACCGACAAGGCTGAAGTTCTGCGCCGGGGCGTTCCTAACAAATTCGAGTTCGGAGACTTTGTCTTTGAGCGCTACAAGACGGGCCGCCGCGCCAAAGAGGCGAACGCTAATGCGGCCTACATCGGCGATACCGAAGCGCGGCTGTTCCCGGTCGGTGTACCGGAGATGTATCTGACGCGCTTTGGTCCGGCTGACTATGAAGAGACCGTGAACACTATCGGCCTGCCGCGTTACGCGCGCCAGTACGCGATGGCCAATGGCAAGGGGCGCCATCTGGATGCGCAGATGAACGTCATCAACCTCTGTACCCGGCCTGCCGCGCTTCGCCGCCTGACACTGTAAGCGAACTGCTGTCTGCAAGAAATCAGGCCCGGCGTTTTGAGCGCCGGGCCTTTGTCGCCATTTCCCTGCACATATTTGGTGCAGCGGTATGCCATCAGATGAAAGGGTTCACCAATGGCTTCGAAGGCAAAAAAGTGGGTTGCGTTCCGCACAAATGCGAAAATTCCGGCTGTTGTGCTGGGGTCGGAAAGGGATGAGAAGGTCAACGCGAAAGAGCCGGTACTGCTGCCTGCTGGTTACGCGGATCACGTGGTGCATGACCGCTTCGCTGATTTTTGCAAAGCACCTGCGAAATCCGCGCCGAAGAAGAAGGCGGCTGAACTGACAGCGGAAGAAAAGGCTGCAGCCGAAACGGCGAAGGCATTGGAAGACGCCAAGCAGGCAGTGTCTACCGCAGATCTGCACCTGAAGTCTGTGGAGGGCACACCGGAAGAGGATGCGGCTCGTGAGGCGCTGAAGGCAGCTGAAGAGGCGCTGGCCGCGCTGCAACCCGCGTCCTGATGGACCGGTTGCTGCGGGAAGACCTGATGGCGGAGGTGGATGACGTTTGGTCTGAAACTATTCGCCATCTTCCGCTGGCCAGCGGGCAGAAAGATCCGGAGCGGGACACGGCGGAAATCGCCGCCTGTTTGCGTACCGGTGACCGCGACACCGAACGCCTTAACTTCGGACGTGGCAACAAAGGGCGCGCAGGTGTGATGGCCGATGGCGGGTATCTGCGCATCGACCGGTCCGCCTATCCGGATCTGGTGGTGCGCAAAGGTGACAAGGTGGTGGCACTGGACCGTGACGGCCAGCCGGTGTTCGAGGTGCAGGCGGTCGATGACCGGTCGCACCTTCGGCTGATTTGTGAACTTGGGGATGCGAACTGATGTCGTTGACGATGATGGCCCTGCGGATTGCGGCGGTTCAGGCGCTGAAGGCTGGTGGAACGCTGGTCGGTGATAATGTGTTGGACAGCCAGATTTCCGCCATCGACCAGACGGCGGACGGCCAGCTGCGCAGCGACCAGCAGCGTCCCTTCATTGCGGTCTATACCGACGCGGCCAAGTCGCAGGATTTGGGCCAGACCGGGCTGCGGTCCAATGGCCGGGTGGACATCATGTTCAACTGCGGCGTGTCGCTGACCATGGCGCAGACTGACAAGGAAACCGGCGAAGCCAGCATTGTCGAAGGGTTCCCGGCGACAGATGCCCATTTTGAAGCGGTTCTGGATGTTCTGGACGTGCAGATTGGCCGCGTTCTGACGGACCCGGACAGCCCGTGGGCGCAGGTCTTTGGTGATTTTGTGCAGTCATATGTCGCCAAGGACCATATGCGGTCCAGCAGCGCGGCGGAAAACGTGCGCCTTGCTGCCGGACAAACCAAGCTGACGGTCGAAGTTTTTGCCGACCCGCGCCTTGGCCAGCCCTTGCCTGATGGCGGGCCGTGGCCGCGCTTCATGGCGCTGATGGAAGCGCATAGCGTGCCGCAGCTGGCGTTGTTCCGGCAGCTGTTGGGCGATGCGGCATCCGGCCACTATGCCGAATTTGAGCGTCTGACCGGAATGACCACGCGTGATGCGGAATCACTGCAGCTTTATACCTTTGGTGGTGTCGCACGCGATGTCGTCGTGACTGGTGCGGCTCTTGAAGCGGTGCCGTCCTGATGGCGGGTCTTCCGGAAATCATTGATGACCTGCGCCGCCGGGTGAGCGAATTGGAGCGCCGCCAGCGGTCGCAGTCGCGTACCGGGGTGGTGACAGAAGTTGATGCGGGCAATGGCCTTGCCCGTGTCAAGCTGCAGGAAGGTGATGCGCCGTTCCTGACGGGTTGGATACCGTGGGAAGAACCCGCTGCTGGCGCGAACAAGACGCATAACCCGCCGTCGGTTGGTCAGCAGGTCAAAGTGTTTTCCGAATCCGGCGACCTGCATGATGCGGGTATTCAGGGGAGTATCAATTCGGATGCAAATGGGCGGCCTTCAGGGGCTGGCAACGAATACGTTCTGGCGTCCGTAGGACCGTGCGTCATCAAGATTAGCGATGGCGGTGGAACATGCCGAATTGCTGTTGGTGGGTCCAGTATCACTTTGACTGATGCGGCCATTACAGCGTTTTCAAATGGCTCATTGGTCGTGCTTGATGCGAATGGGATTCAGCAGGCTGGATCTAGGGTGGAGATGAACTGATGGCAGCGGTAACGCGCAAAGGCGATAGCTGCACAGGTCACGGCGCATTCCCGCCTAGGAATAGCACTGGCGGCAGTGGGGATGTTTTCGTCAACGGCATTCCGGTGCACCGGCAGGGGGATGGCTGGGCTGTTCACTGCGACCCGTTGCCAAGCTGTCATGGCGGTTCGTTGGCTGCGGGGTCCAGTACGGTCTTTGTCAATGGCAAGCAGATTGGCCGGGTCGGTGACCCGGTGGATTGCGGGTCAAGTGTTGCCAGCGGGTCTGGCAATGTTTTCGCGGGCGGTTGACGCTCTAAACCAAGGAGAAAGCGATGAGTAATGAGAAAACCGCTTTGGCGGACTATGAGGTGATGCAAGACCGCGAAATTGGCGGGGTGTTCCGGAGTAAAGGCGAGGTTCTGCCGATGACGGCGCGGCAGGCGAAGTACTACCTGCCGCCCTATGGCAGCGGACTGAAGCTGTTTGCCGGAAAAAATGCATCGAAGTCCGCAGCCGTTGCGGGCAAGGCAAGCGCCTGACCCGGTATGGATCTGAATCACGATACCGGGGGCACGGTCGAAGGGTGGGCGCATGTCGTGCAAAGCATCCAAACCATCCTGTCCACGCGGATTAACACCCGCGTCTTCCGGCGTGAGTTCGGTTCCGAAGTCCCTGGGCTGGTTGATGCGCCAATGAATGAGGCGAATATTCTGGCGCTTTATGTGGCCGTGGCCGAAGCGCTGGAGCGATGGGAGCCGCGTTTTGAACTGACCGATGTTCAGGTGGAGGGCGCGGCGACCGGGGCCATCACAATGACCCTGACCGGAAACCACCGCCCGCGCGCCCATGTGGGCGACCTGACCACAGTCGATGACGAAACCCGAACCGTCCGTGTTCTGCGCGACCGGGTGGATAATTGGAGCCTTGCCGCATGAGCCGTTTTGCTGCGCTTGATTTGACCACGCTGCCGGACCCGACCGCTATTGGCGTGCTGGACTATGACGCCATTTTGGAGGCGCGTCTGGTGGAACTGGAAGCGCAGCTTTCGGAGGTGTTTGACGCCCCTAAGGTGGCCGAAGTTATGGCGCTGGCGCGCAATATTGCGTCCAGTCCCATGCGCTATTTGAGTGAGGCGGCTGCGGCGCGGGAGCTGTATCTGGAAAACCGCATCAATGAGGCTATCCGGTCGGTGTTCCTGTCTACGGCGCTTGGCAATGACCTTGACCAGATCGGGGCCAATCGCGGCGTCGTGCGCAAGGTGCTGGATGACAGCGACCCGGAAAGCCCGCTGCTGGAAACCGATGAGGCGTTTCGTGCCCGCATTCAGCTGGTCATAGAGGCGTGGTCGCCGCACGGCACGGAGGGGTCTTATGTCTATTGGGCGCTGGACGCGGATGACCGGGTAGTGGACGTGGCGGTCTATGGTCCGAACCATGGGCTGAACCCAGCCATTCCGCCCGCCGAACCTAAGATGGTCATTCTGTCCAGTGAAGGTGATGGCACAGCGGATGCCGTGCTGCTGGATGCGGTGTTTCAGCACTGCACGGCGGACAAGCGCCGCCCTGTGGCCGACAAGCTGACCGTTGTGTCCGCGCAACCGGTGCCCTACGCCATTGAGGCGGTTCTGCACGTCACCGCTCCGGAAACGGCGACGGCGGTTCATGCTGCGGCACAGGCTGCTGCGGAAGCGTTTGTAAATGGTCGGATCCGCATTGGTCGGAAACTCTATCGCACATCTATCGCTGCTGCGCTGAATGTTCAGGGGGTGGTCGATGTCGAACTGGTGTCGCCCGCCGCAGATCTGGAAATAGGGCCGTTCGACGCCCCTCACTGCACGGGTATTGCGTTAAGCCTTCAGTCTATCACCGGGGGGTGGCGCGATGTCTGATCTGACGGACACGCAATTGCCTCCTACCGCTCCGCCTCTGGCGAAAGCGCTGGACATCTTGGAGGAGCGATTGTTTGGTCTTCCAGTTCAGATGATTACTAAAGACCCTGCCACAGCTGATATTGGGTTGCTGGACCATCTGGCGTGGGAGCATTCCGTCGATGTGTGGGATGTGGAATGGCCTGAAAGTGTCAAGCGCAGCGTGATTTCTGCCAGTGCTGAAGTCCATCGGCATAAAGGCACGCCTTTTGCTGTTCGTCGGGTTGTTCAGGCTTTGGGCTATGACGCTAGTCTGGCGGAGTGGTGGGACTATGCGGGCGATCCGGGAACCTTCCGGATTTCAATCGACCTTGGCGACCCCATGTCGGGAGCGATTATCGGACTTATCGGGGGGCAGGAAGCGCGGAACCTCGTGAGGGCCGTCACTTCGGTTGCACCTGTATCCCGTAGCTTTCAGATCCAAGTCAGCAGCCAGCGTCAGTTTGAAATTTCGATTGGGCGCGGCGTGCGGGTCGGTTCGGCTCTCAGCATCGGTCACGAAGTCGATGTTGCCTGCCAGCCCGCTGGCCAGACATTGGCTGTTGGTATTCATCGGCGTCGGCACTCCACCATCCTTCCGGCTGATCTGACCTTGGGGGCAGTCAGTTTGGACCAATTTTCTGCGGGCGCTGTTCATATCTCGCAGACCTTCACAATCAACCATGAGGTAAACTAATGGCAGCCTTTCCCGGAATGATCCTGACGGCAGCTGGCCGTCAGCTGCAGGCCAAGGCGCAGATCGGTCAGCAGCTGCAGTTCACGCGTGTCGGTCTGGGGTCTGGTGCTGAACCAGTGGACGTAGAAAACTTGCAGGCGTTGGTTTCTGAAGAAACGTCTCTTGGCATCCAGTCGATTGATCTAGTTGGTGACGGCACGTCCCGAATTCGGGTGGTGCTTGTTAATCAGGGTGTGCAGGCCGGGTTCTTTATTCGTGAACTTGGCTTATTTGCGCAGGATCCCGACACTGGTTCAGATGTCCTTTATGCTTATACCCATTCTGGCCAGACCGCAGATTTCCTGCCCGCTGAAGGTGGCGCGACTGTCGTCGAGCAAACTTTCGACCTGATCACTGTTGTTGGTCAGGCGCAGAATGTGACGGCGGTAATCAATGAGTATCTCACCCTCGCCACCAAACAAGATCTGAACGCGCTGGACCCCCGCCTGTTGCCCGAAGGCGCGCCGACACCGGGCGCCATGCTGCAAGGCGGCCCAGACGGCAGCGCCCAATGGGTGCCGCGCTCTGACGCCCTGTCCGACGCCGAACACCTCGCCATGATCGCAGGAGCCTGAACCCATGAGCATCATCCCAAGCCGTTTTCTGGCGCATGTCACGCAAGCCGGTGTCGCCATGCCCCCGGTTCCGGCGGATCACACCCGCCATATTGCCACTATTCAGACCAGCAATGACGCGGCATCCGGCGTTATTCTGACTTGCGAAATCGACGCAGGCGGCGAGACCTACAAGGTGACGCCCGCCCAGAGCATCACCGAAGGCGACGCCCGCGCCGCTATCGTCGGCCCCGGCACACTCTTGGCTGGTGACGTGCTGCGATTTGTTGCCAGCGATGATGCAGCGCTTGATGTCTGGGTCAGCTATCACGACCGTCCGGTCGCAGAGGCGGTGCCAGAATGAGACGCGTTGTCGGACATGACGGCGCGCTGAGCAGCCCGCTGCTGTCGCTGGGCGGCGCGGGTCAGGCCGGGGGCGGCTTTGGGGCCGCTGGCATTGCCGGAATGGGGTTCCTGAAACGCACGATCCGCCCGCGTGATGTACCGGGTTCCCCAACTACGGGCTACATTCCTGGGATCTTTACTGTTCTCAACTCAGATGGCACCGGCAAGCTGATCACCACTTCGGAGACCTCGGGTGGCAATATCGTCATCTACGATATTCAGAACTGGGACGATTTCAGCGATCCGGTCAATTCGGTCATCAGCTACGCGCCGATTTCGCCGGGCGGTGGCGTGAGGATCAGCCTTGCCGACGACGGGCAGCACATGGTTTTGAACCTTTCATCGCATTGCCGGATATACAATCTGACAACGCCTTGGGATCTGACCACAGCCGTGCAGATACCCTTGATTAATCTAAGCCATTCCTGCGTCGCGCCTGATGGCAGTTTCATGCTGCGCATCTTGACCGATGGATCAAACCCATATGTCACCACTTTGCATAAGTGGGATGCCACAGCCCCCTGGGATTTCTCCGACGCCGACGCCGCAAGCCCGGGCCAGAGCCAGCACATTCCCGAACTTTGGAACAATGGTGGATACGGCATCGAAATGCCGATGCAAGATCTGGTCATTACCGGGAACCGAGCGGGCACATCCACAGGCTACGGAGGCAAGACGTTTAGCTTCACAGCGCCCGGCGACATCAGCTCGCTTCAATACCACGGGCAAATGATGCTGGCGGATCTGTCCGGTCAAACCGCTTTTGCGCCGGGTCGGGTTCTGAACGCCTATCCGGGGCGCGAATACCTTTATGAACTGATGTGAGGTCAAAGCAGATGACACAGCCCCTTTATTCCTTGAATGGCGCGCGCCCGGCCTTGCCACCGGCAAAACTGCGCCTGCCCAATGGTCGCTGGCGGACTGCCCCCTATACCGAGGCGGATCTGACGGCTGCGGGATATGCACCGGCCCCGGCAAAACCCGCCTATGATCCGGCCACCGAGCGACTGGACTGGCAGGATGGCAGCTGGACGGTCGAACCGCTGCCGCCCCGCGATCCGGTCTACCGCCCCCTGACCAAGCTGGAAGCCATGACCCTGTTCCGGCACATCACCGGCATCGATGACGCGGGCGAGCTGGCCATGCGGGAAGATCCCGCAATCAAGCTGCTGTGGATGAAATGGGAAACCGATGTGCCCCAAAGCATCCACCGCGACAATCCGGTTGTTGAACACTTCCTCAGTGGTCTGATCGCAGCAGGTTACGCCACCGCCGAACACAAGGCTGCCATGCTGGCCGAGTGGCCGCAGGCGTAACTTCCTGAGCTGGCTATTTGCCCCCAATAACCCGCCCCAGAGAGTTCTGGGCAGCACCCGGCATCTGCTTGCCGGGTTTTCTTTTGTCTGAAGGAGAGAGCGATGAGCTTTGCAAGTTTCCACCACGGCGCGCGACTGGCGGAGTCCAGTGAAAACCCGGTCTTGGTGCAGGTGGCTCCAACCGCTGTTGTTGGCCTACTTGGCACCGCGCCTGACGCGGATGCGACCAAATTCCCGCTTAACACCCCGGTTTTGCTGAAGGGGACGCCCACGGATGCTGCGGGCCTTGGGGATGCGGGAACCCTCAAGGATGCTGTTGATGACGTGTTTGACCAGATTGGTGCATACACCATCGTCATCCGTGTCGATGAGGGTGTGGACACCGCTGCCACCATGTCCAATCTGGTGGGCGATGCCACGCAACTGACCGGCGTGCACGCGCTGAAGAAGGCCGAAGCGCAGCTGGGCATCAAGCCCCGGTTGATCGCCATTCCGGGCTTTACCAGCGGTGACGGTGTGACCGCCAATCCGGTGGTTGCCGAACTGATTGGTGTGCTGGACCAGCTGAAGGCCGTGGCCTTTGTTGATGGGCCGGACACCACCGATGCCGATGCTATCGCCTATCGTGACCTGATCGGGTCGCAGCGTGTCTATGTGGTGGACCCCAAGGTGCTTGTCTGGGATACTGCGACCAGCGCTTATGTGGCACGCCCGGCATCAGCCCGGTTTGCCGGTGTTCAGGCCCGCGTCGATACCAATCTGGGGTTCTGGCATTCGCTGTCGAACAAGAGCATCAATGGCATCGGCGGCGCGTCGCGGACTGTGACTTACGGTCTGCAGGCGAACTACCTGAACGAAAACCATGTGGGCACCATCATCAATATGGGGTCCGGCTTCATCACATGGGGCAACCGTGCTGCCACCACCGATGACCTGTGGGTGTTCTTGTCAGTGCGCCGGACGGCGGACTTCATCAATGAAGCCATCGAAAAGGCGTATCTGGAATTCGTGGATAAGCCGTTTTCGGCGGGTAACCTGAAGTTCATGCTGGAAAGCGGCAACGCGGCCATGCGGACGTTCAAGGCATCCGGGGCCATTCTGGGCGGTCGCGTCTGGATTGACGAAACCCTGAACGAGCCAACTGAAATGGCAGCGGGAAAAATCACCCTGTCCATGGAATTCGAGCCGCCCGCACCGATGGAAGACATCCGGTTCATCGCGCACCGCAACATCCAGTATTATCTGGAACTGACCAAGGAAGCGCTGAAGGCGGCGGCGTAAGCCTCCGCCACCGCTGAATGAACAAGGCGAATGCGCCGCCGGTGCGTTCGCCCCTCTAAGCTGCGCTGAGAAGGAGTAACAGCCATGAAATCCACCCCCGGATACATCCTGCGGAACTGCGCCCTGTGGGCCAATGAAGACGTGAAGGTCGGGCAGTTTTCCGAAGTCACGATTTCGATGCCGAAGGAAAAGACCGAAGGTTTCCGCAATGGCGGTATGATCAAAGAACGCAAGGTCGCCATGGGCTATGAGCACGATGACCTTGAATTCACCCTAACCGCGTTCGACCCGGCCACACTGAAGTTGATGACCGGCAAGCCCGGCACCGAACATGCCTTTATGGTGACCGGTGCCCATGTCGATGAAGACGGCGTGACGCACAGTGCCGTCTATTACGTACGCGGTCGCCTCGTCAGCGGCGACGCCGGGAACTGGAAGCCCGGCGACAAAGCCGAGCTGAAATGCACCGTGGTGCAGAATTATGCCAAGCTGGAAATCGACGGTTCGGAAATCTTTCAGATTGACGACTTTGATTTTTCGGTTGGCGGTGTCAGCCAGACCGGCGACATCCGATCTGCGCTGCTGCTGTGAGGTGATGCCGCATGAAACTCCCTATTGAAGTCCCGCTGAAGCGCCCCTTTACCTTTGATGGCGTGAGCTTTGACAAGCTGACGTTTGATGAGCCTTCCATTGGCGCGCAGATCGACTACGCGGATTTTGAGGCCGAACAGGGCCTTGAAGAAATTCGCCAGAAGGCTGAATTGGTCGAAGACCCAGTGGAGCGGGCGAACGCAATACCCGCAAAGGTTTCCATGCTGGTGAACCTGTTTTGGATTGAGGCGCTGTCCGGCCTTCCCAAGGGTGCCGGCCGCTTGATCAAGGAATCTGATCAGTCGGCTGTGCAGGCGGCCGTCGATGCCGTCCTGACCGGTCAATCTGATGTCGCGGCGGATGGTGATGCGTCGGGAAACGCAGTAGCGGCGAAGTAGCAAAGAAGCTGCGCTTCGCCGTGGGTTTGGTGGCAAAAGTGTTCTCGACCCCCTTGCCGCAGGTGCTGGCGATGAAAGTGGCGGAATTTCATCACTGGCACAGCGCGGCCATTGATGTGTGGGATGCGACCCGGCTGAAATTTGAATGAGGTTAGTCGTCGGCCAGCGGGCGCTGGAAGGCGTTCAACTGTTCGCGGCGCATCGGGTGTATGCGTCCGCTTTGGCGGTCCATTACCCGGTAGGTTAGCACCAGCAGCGCTGCAAAGGCCAAGGCGCCCCAAATTCCCCCAGCAAACATGCCAATGATGATTGTCGCCGCAACAGCGGCGGCAATCACAGCAAAAGCGAAGATCATCGCAAAGATTTCCATGCCTTACACATAGGCATCCCTTCCCTGCAATTCAATGTGAGCGACCGGCCATGGCGACCAAGCGTCTCGAAGCACAGCTGACCATCAAGGCAAATGACCGGTATTCCGGCATGTTGAAGAACATGCGAAATGTCACAGGCCGTTTCGCTGATGGTGTGCGTTCGGAAATGGGCCGGCTGCAGGGAATCCGCGGTTCTCTGAAATTGATTGAGGACTTCAATACCCTGCGCAGAAAAGCCAAGGCGTCTGGCGAAGCTATGGAAGCGGCACGGGAAAAAGTGCGGCGGCTGGAATTGCAGTTTAAGACCGCCAAAGCACCGACGCAGAAAATGTATCGGGAATTGGAGCGCGCGCGGGGTGCTGCGGATCGGCTGGCGGATAGTCACCGTCGCAACCGCCGTGCGCTTGATGCAAGTTTTAATGGTCTGCGCAAGGCTGGTATCAACACGGCTGACCTTGCTGGCGAACAGCGCCGTCTGTCCGGGGATGTGGATGGGGCTACTGCGGCTTTTGGACGGCAGATGGAACGTATGCGTCGCTTGGAGACAATGCAGACCCGCATTGCAGAAGCCCGCGAGCGCATGGACAGATCGCTGGCCACAGCAGCAAACCTGAGTTTTGTAGGTCAGGCGTCGATGCAGACCGGTCGCCGGATCTTGGGTGGGCTTTCAAATCCGGTGCAGGAAGCAATCGAATTCGAAAGCGCCATGTCGGATGTGCGCAAGGTTGTTGATTTCGACACCCCGCAAGCCTTCCGCCAAATGTCTGATGACATTCTGAAGCTGTCCACGCGCATTCCCATGTCCACATCCGCGCTTGCCATGTTGGCGGCGACCGGTGGTCAGTTGGGCGTGGCACGTGAAGACCTCATGGACTTTGCCGTTCTCGCTGCAAAGGTTGGTGTCGCCTTTGACATCAGCGCGGAAGAGGCTGCCGGATCTCTTGGCACACTGCAGACGGCATTGGGTCTTTCGCTGAAGGATGCCGGTTCGTTGTTCGATGCAATGAACCACATTTCCAATAAATCTGCTGCGCGGGCAGACCAGACCTTGGATTTCATGAACCGGGCTGGGGCATCTGGTGCGACGTTTGGTTTTGACGAAACTGAAACGCTGGCCATCGGTGCCGCTATGATTGCAGCGGGGGCCGGGTCAGATACTGCCGCAACGTCGTTTCGCAATATGGGGCGCGCGTTGACGCGCGGTGAAAGTGCAACCAAGCGGCAGTCTCAAGCTATGAAGAGGCTGGGCCTGGACTCTGAGCAAGTCGCACGTGACATGCAAAGCGATGCTGTTGGCACCACCATGGATGTACTCGACCGGCTGCGGAAGCTGCCAGAGCATGTACAGGCATCGGTGATGTCCGACCTGTTCGGCGATGAGGCGCGCGAGCTTACCAAGCTGATCACGAACGCGGAATTGCTGCCGCAGATTTTGGGTATGGTCGCTGATGAAAGGCAGTACCTTGGAAGCGCTGAAGCTGAGTATGCCGCCCGCGCGGAAACTACAGCGAACAATCTGCAGCTGATGCGAAACCAGATGACCCGTCTGGGAATTAGCGTGGGCGAGGTCGTGTTGCCGCATTTGAATGACCTGCTGGAGGTGTCGCAGGGCATAATTGACCGCATAGTGGCGTGGACGAAAGAGCATCCAGAGCTGACAAAATGGCTGGTTATCGGGGCGACCGCAGTCGGGGCCTTGGCGGTGGCTGGTGGTGCGCTGCTAACAGCGGGGGCGGGATTGATCGGCACGTTGGCCGTTCTGCGCTTTGGGCTTTCCGGGTTCGGTGCGGGGGCAGCATTTGCTGCGGCAGACATAATGGGAATGGGGGACTCTATTGGCCGTCTTAATCGCCGGGGATTTCGCCTAGGCAGGCCGAATTTCAGGCCACATCTGCGGGATTTCCGTCACTTCGGATCTAGTGCCATAGAAGAAATTCTAGACCTTGAGCGAAAACATGGACGGGCAATGGACAGGATGGCCCGTCGTCGTCGTGCTGCCCGTTGGGGCTTTCTGGCTGGTGCGGGAAAGTTTCTGTTGAAGGGGGGTGCTATCGGCACTGGTGTGGTTGCGGGGTTGGGCATTAAGCCTGTTGCAAACGCCGAACTGCCACAAGATGTTGCCGCACCGTCTCAGGCGGATATTGATGGCATGCATCAACGCGACACGGCCTTTGTGTCTGCTGCGGAACGGGTGCGCGCGGCAAAGGGGATTGGCGCCCTTCCGACGCGGGAGCATATTGCCTCACTTCGGGAAGATCTGGCGGGCTACCGGGCCGATCTTGAGGCGGCGCAGGCGGCGCTTGGTGATGCGCCTGAGTTTGGCAGCGGTATTCTGAACCCGATGCGGGTGCAGGCGCAAGCGGACCTTGATCGCGCCGCAGCTGATGTGCGCAAAGCTGAAGACCGCTTGGCCCAGGCGGAAAGTGCAGCTGGCAAACTATCAGAGGCGCTGCAGCTGCTGGGTGGACTGGACGTGGCACCGGAAGTCAGTACCGAGTCTATTGACCGTGCTCTGGGAAAAGTGCGGGAACTGTCCGGGCGACTGCAGGCGATGCCGTCAGCGGCCACCGGTGCAACGCCCGCGCTCAAACCTGCCGGTGCCCGTGCCTTCGGTGGCCCGGTCCGTGCTGGCCTGCCATACCTTGTGAACGAACATACGCCGCGCTCGGAGTGGTTTGTGCCATCAGCTTCGGGCGGTGTCCTGAATGTGGCGCAAGCGCAAAATGCGTTCCGCGCGCATCTGTCGGGCATGGGGTCGCGTCCGTTGTCACGGCTGCAAAGCGGTGCGCGGGGCCTGCAGGCTGCGGGGGTAGCAGTTCTGGCCACCTCGGCGCTTGCTGCGCCAGCTGCGGCGCAGACGGTTCCGGGCGCTGGTGGCGCGAAGGGCGGTGTGTCCGTTCACATCCATGGCAACATCACCATTCCGGTTCCGCAGGGGGTGACCGACCCGGAAGCGATTGCTGAACTGGCTGCGGACAAACTGGGCCAGCGCGTTATGGGCACCTTTGCCGCAAGCTATTCTGACTAGGAGGTAAAATGGCTGGACCTGTAACGATGGCTCTTGGGCCATTCGCCTTTCGTGCCCACGGCTTCGGTTACACCGATGTCGGGCGGAAACTGGATACAAGCTGGGCGGAAATAGAAACTGCAGGGCGGCTGAACGCTCTGCAGTGGACCGGGCCGCGCAACGAAACCGTAAGCATTAACGGCGTACTTTTTCCGCAGGAATTCGGCGGTGCGACAACACTGGAAGGTGTACGGCTCGCGGCGAAGTCAGGCATCCCTCTTGTGCTGGTATCACTGGGAGGCAGGGTTTTCGGCAGTCACGCTATCCAGAAGGTGGACGAAGATCGGTCCTATCATGACCGCAACGGCACACCCGGTCGCAATGCTTATTCAATTGAATTGAAGCGCGTTGGCGCGGGGTTTTCGCTATTGTCATTGCTTGGGGTGATCTGATGGCCAGTGAGTATATCACCCGCCTTGGGGATGCGCTTGATTTGATCTGCCTGCGCGAATACGGCGCGCAGGCGGGGGCCGTGGAGCGGGTGTTAGAGATGAACCCTCATATCAAGGATGTGGCGCACGCATTGCCGATTGGTACTGCAGTCACTCTGCCGGATCTATCGCTGCAAAGTGGTGTGGGTCAGTCGCTAAAACTCTGGGATTAGTCAGTAGAAGGCGATTCCGACGATAAAGGAAATCATCGCAAGCATTAGCGAACCGGTGGTGGTCCAAAGGGCCTTCCATGATGGTCCTTTGAATAGGACTGACAGGACTTCTATGGCTGCTGACAGCAGAAACAGAACGGCGAAAGTCATTCCTGCGTAGTAAATAAACACTTCTGAAATCTCCGAAACACAACGCAGGGGCGACCATGACACACCCTATAGTCGATATCACTGTTGATGGCGCGCCAGTTTCAGGCGCGTTTTTTAACAGCCTTGTAAAACTGACCATCACCGACCGGGAGGGTATCAGGTCGGACACATTGGAAATGGTATTCAATGATGCGCCGCCGCACTTCCAGTCACCTCGCCGGGGTGCGGTTGTGAATGTCAGTATTTCTTATAGAGCGGAAGTCTTTTCTGGTTCTTATGTTGTGGACCGGGTGGAGTACGCGTGTCTGCCTTACGAAATCACCGTCAAGGGTCATTCCGCTGATCTGCGCGCCGGGATGAAGACGAACAAAACCAAACACTGGGACAATGTGTCGGTAAAGAGCATTGTTCAGGAAAAGGCTACGGATCACGGTTTGGAAGCCAAGATTTCTGATGCGGTTTCCGGGCATGTCTATGATTGGTTTGGGCAGCAGGACGAAACCGACCTGCATTTTCTTGAGCGGCTGGCCCGCCTTCATGGTGCATTATTTACGATCAAGAACGGCACATTGCTTTGGCTTGAACGTGGCAAAGGGGAGACTGCGGACGGTACGGTTATTCCGCCCGTGCCGGTGCTGCGCCCTTCGGTGGTCAAGGGGACGCTGAAGGTTTCCGAAACGGATGTGGATCGCTACGCCAAGGTGAAGTGCTATTGGCAGGACCGCAAGGGTGCCAAGCGGCAAGAGGTGGTTGTGGATGCGGATCCTGAAGCCAGCGGTGAACATACACTGCGCACGCCCTTTGGCTCCAAAGCGGAAGCGGAAGGTGCCGCAAAGGCCGCAGCCCGCGAAATGATCCGGGGGCTGATTGAAACATCCTGTTCGATCGAGGGGCGGCCCGGACTGAACGCCGGTCAAATCGCGTTTTATGCAGGGGTGCGCCCGTTGGTGGATGAGCGTGAATTCATTCTTGATCTGGTGACACACACCTTCACGAAATCCGGCGGTCTGCGCACTGCTTTTACAGGGAAACTGAAGGCTCAGGGGTAGCAGCCTGGTTCCCCAATTCTGCCATGAAAAAAGGAAGGGCGCGCGGTGACGGGCGAAAAAACGAATGTCGGACTACTCGCGGAAAAACTGGCACATGCGTTGGCCGCCGTCGAAGGCGAAGAGCCTTATGTTTTCAGTCGTAGCGAGGTTGAAACGCTGCAAAGCGTTATCGCCTTCGTCGAGAAGCTGAAGGCGCTTCGCTGGTTCAGCAAATGGGCGATGTATGTTGTGGTGGCAGGCGGCACCATAGTCATCAACTGGGAACGCATTAAAGAGTGGTGGGTGCAATGAGTTTTCTGAAGCGGTCGCGGGTGATTGATCTATGCGCCATTGTGTTCGGCGTTATCTACGCCGCGATGGTTACGACCCCTGTGGGCCATTGGTACGAGGTCGGCGATGTCGCAGTACATGATGCTATCGTGGGTCAGCCTTTGGAAATCGACTATCACGGTGGCGCTGTCCGGCAATTTCGCGGTTCCTATAGCGTCATCGTGCGCCATTTTGGATCGCGCAGCATTGCCTGCGAAGCAACATCCAGCCCATTTACCTATGAAATTGGTGCGCGGCGGCCTGACCCTTTGACAATGGATTGGTGGGCGCCAAGTGACAGCCGCTGCTGGAGGCTTCAACCGGGCACTTACGTCATGGAAACCTGCTGGACAGTGCATTCACCGTTTCGGGGTTTTGTCCCGGCGAAGACTGCATGTGTGACCAGCCGCGACTTCACAATTCACGCCGCATAGGCGGTTCAATCATCTGAAAAGTGGTGGCGGCGGAAATGGCTGCTGGTGCTGTTCAGGCATCTTGGTAAGTGCTGGTCGCCCTTAAATGCGTGCTTCAGCATTGCATGTAGTGCGGGTGGCGCGGGTCATGCCGTTTGTTCCCGCTGGTTGCTCTGAAAATCCTTCCGACGCCTATCCTGCGCGCTCTGAAGTCCTGATCCCTCAACTCAACGCCCGCGCATGCGGGCTTTTCCATACGGAGAAAGACTATGCTTGATAAAGGCTGGCGGGCAATTGTCCTGCGTTCTTATACCGCTTGGGTCTTCTACACCCTTGCGGCCATCACTGTTGCTCCTGATGTCATCTATCTGGTGGCAGAGCGCGACACGAATCCCGCCGTCTGGTCCGCTCTGCAAATCTGGGTCATCGTGTTGGGCATTCTGGGGCGGTTGATCCTTCAGCCCCGCGAAGGGGCGCTACAGCGTCGGCTCATTCTGGGTGTTGTCGTGATTGGCACTGTCATCGCCTCTGCGCAGGCGATGGCCCAGACTACGGAACGGGCCACCATGCGCGTTCTTGTGCCGCTGGTGATCAAATGGGAAGGCGAACACCGCTGCAGAACCAACCCCGCGATGCATTGTGCCTATCTGGATATCGTCGGAGTGCCGACGCTGTGTTTCGGGGAAACGCGCGGAGTGCGCTTGGGGGATCGAGCAACCCATGCGGAATGCCGGGCCAAGCTGGAAAAGCGTCTGACCGATGATTTTCGGGCTGGTCTGCATGAGTATTTCACCGATGCCACGCGTTCTACCCGACTACCACCGCATCGGGATGCGGCATATGTGTCGCTTGCCTACAACGTGGGCATCCGTGGTGCGGGTCGTTCTACTGCCACCCGTCGTCTGAACGCGGGGGATGTGCTGGGTGGTTGTGTTGCTTTGGGCTGGTGGAACAAGGCAGGGGGTCGCGTTGTGCGAGGGCTGGTCAACCGCCGGGCTGAGGAGGTCGCCCTTTGCCGCCGGGGGCTTTGATGCTTTGGCGGTTCATGACCAGCCGTATCGGTCTGGCGGTCGTGGTTTGCGCCCTTCTGTGGGGCTGGCATGTCTATGACAAGCGTCAAGCGGTCAGCGCCGCCCGCGACGGGTTTGTGCGTGAATTCGAACTGACCGCCGTTCAGACCGAACTGGATGCGATACGCCGCAGGATGTCTGCGACGGATGAGGCAAACCAAGCCTTGCGAGAAAAGGTGCAGGTGGCCACTGGCGAGGCCTTGCGCTTTGCCGCCGAATTGGAGGCATATGAGCATGACACCCAAATCAATTCCGAAGGCGTTGTGGATTCCGATCTTCTTGAGCGCCTGCGGGCAAACTGACATCACCCGTGTCCGGACTGCCGGTAAAGCTGTTGGTGAGTTGCGGGCTGAACAGGTTTTGCCGGAACTGCCTGCAGACTGCCGTCGGCAGTCGCGCAGTAGTGTGCAGGTTGGTGACCGGTTGGATGTCGCGGTTCTGAAAGCCGATGCTGCGCTTTCCGGGCAAAACTTCCGTACCTTGCGTTGCGCCAATTGGTATGACCATCTGCGGGCCGGTCTTCGGCAGTATGGCCCGCAATGATTACACTTGCGTTCTACAAGGGGCTGGCCACCACCCCGTGGCATCGGCTGCAGGATGCGGGCATTCGCTTCGCGACCGGTGGCAGGTATAGCCATGTGGAATTCATCGCTGGGGCTGCGGAATTCCATATGCGGCTTGAATGCCTGTCATCATCCGGTCGCGACGGTGGCGTGCGTTCGAAAATGATGGTGCTGAGGCCTGCGAATTGGGATCTGGTCCAGCTGGCTATTGACCCTGATGGCCCGGTTGATTTCATCCGGTCCCGCATCGGTGCCCGCTATGATTACACCGGGCTTCTACTCTCGCATGTTCTGGCGTTCGGTCACCACGACAAAGACCGGTGGTTTTGTTCGGAGGTCATCGCGGCTGCCCTTGGTCTGCCGAACCCACAGCGCCTGTCGCCACAGCTGTTGTTTGATGTGGTCACGTGGGGGCAACGACAAGCCGAATAAAGTCAAGGCAGCTACGCTGTCATGGCGGCATAGGCTGCGTCGCAGCTGCGAGTGAGTTGTCTGGGTGGCGCATGGCTGGCCACTCAATGGCAGTAGCCAGCCCAGAGCAGACGGTCGTGCAAGGCCCGGCGCTGGTATCGCCGCAGGTGCAAAGGTCTGGGGCCAAATTCCCGGAAGCGGACGCTCGGCAGGGCCGAGCTGCATCACGGGATGCTGCGGGTTGCACCGGAGGCGGCGGAGCGCAGATAGAGACCTTTGCAAAGTCGACGGATCTGGTGCCATGACGAGCGATCAATGCCGCAGCCGCACGAGGAAAAGCTGACCTTCGCCGCGAGTGCAGCCGCCAACCATCATCGAATGGAAGGGGGGCGGACTTAGCTGCTGTCTGAAGTCAATTTGAAACTGAAATCCCGCTTTGCTTCCGACAGCGCCGTTCCATCTTCGAACGCTTGAAGTTCTTTTTTTGCGATCTCCAAAATCTCTTGCACACATGCGGCATCCAAAAACTCCGTGAACATTTGGAAACGCAGCTTTCTATCTGAATCTAGCCGCTCAACTATCACCAGGCATTCACCGTCTTCGCTGAGGACTTCGAGGATCAGAGAGTCGTTTTCTACATCTGAAGCAACCTGAGTCGTAAGTGTGTTCATGGATCCAGACTACCAAGTCGACGACCAGTAGCAACGGGCTTCGAGCTGACCTGCGGCGGTGCGGCAGGCGGTCTGCAGCAAGATCACCAAGCCCTCTAGGTATCCGAAGACAACAGGCAGCCCAATCACGACATTCAGGCAGGGCGCAGCGCAGGGGCCGCTGCGAGCGCGAGAGGTCTCCTGAAAGCGGACCTTCAAGCCTGTACAATTGATCCAGGCGATACTGCGATCAATGTAGACGTCAGCGACGCGCAGTTAGCGACCTTTGCAAAGTCTCAGTATCTGCCACCTGAGCAACGGTCCCATGCTGCACGAGCGATGGAGAGAGCAGACCTTCGCTGCAGATGCAGCCACCAACCACTGTCGAACGGAAGGGAAGCGGACAGAGCAGACATTCATCCCAATTGTCCAAATTACAGCTTTGAACTTCGCCCACCCACATCGGTTGCTTGCTTTTTCGGATTATACTGAGAAGGATTTCTCGTCTCGATCGGCAGAGTTTGCTTTGCCGCCTGTGGTTTCAAATTGATGGAGCGTGAGAATGTGCCAAAATCCAGAGGAAGGCCGTAGAGCTGTCTGGGGTTACACCTTCGATGAAATACTAGAGATCATCCAGCTACTTCGTTGGACGAACCGTCAAACGAACAGCCAAGTCTGCTCTGAAGAAACAGTTGATGCTTTGTTTGGGAAAAGGCCCGTCTCTCAGGCAGTGGCCCATCATTTACAGCAGCTACTCCCAGTGAAAATTGAATCCATCTTTGGGAAACGCGGCGGCGGATTCGACGAAGAAGGTAAGGAAGTGTCGGAGAACAAGCTGCTTGGTTGCCGATGGTGGAAACCAATGAGAAATTTCGCCGACGGCGCTATCGACGACGCTCAGTCCTTGCGTGAATTGTGGAATAGGCTTGAAGATGACAGGCATCGTTTGATTGCGCACAGAGAAGGAAAAACAGCCGACGTCACTCACGAGAGGAACGCAAATCAGCGTTCAATCAAGTTCAAAGCCAACCCCGATCCTTTCAAGGGGGAAGAACTTGAAGCACTTCAAACATACTTCCAAGCTTGCAAGTTCTTTTGCGAGCACGCCAGAGACACTAAAAGTGGACCGACACTGCCGCAGTTCGCCCAACAGGCTTGGCACAATGCGTGAATGAGAAAAAATAAACTTTGAAAGTGGCGGTCAGTTTATCCCGAGAGCCGTCATTGGAGTGCCGTGCAGCATTGGTTAATATGGGCTCTCTGCCGCCATGCGGCGGCACAGCACCGAGATCCCTGCACCAGCCTGCCCCAAGCAAGTTGTGATCGGCTCAAGCCAGCCCAATCACGACATTCAGGCAGGGCGCGGCGCAGGGGCCGCTGCGAGCGCGAAAGGTCTCCTGAAAGCGGACCTTCAAGCCTGTACAATTGATCCAGGCGATACTGCGATCAGTGTAGACGTCAGCGACGCGCAGAAAGCAGACTCTGCAAAACTGCAAACTATGGCCGCCCTTCTCGACAGACCCGGCCCAAAACCGACCTTCACCGACAGTTCAAGATGCTGCGGCGCGGCCCGTCGAAGGAGACATTCGCTGCAAGGCAGAAAACAGGGCGTCAGAAAATTCGCAGTCGCGGGACGGAGCAGTCGTTCCGGGATGTTTATTTCAATGTTTGCGCCAGCTCGTATGCACGTGTTCGTTCTTCCGCAAGCTCGATGTTGGCGGAAGCCGGAGCATCAAGGATCAAGTCGCTTAAGCTTCCCATGCCACCAAATAATCCTTCAAATAATTGTACACTGTAACCATCAGATTTTTCTGCGACTTGGCGCACTCGTGACAGTTTCTCTGCCCAAAACTCCTGATCGTGCTTTGCAAGAATGGCTTCCAGCTTTCGCAGGCTGGAAATAAATTCAAGTACGTCCGGATGAAGCGGTTTTTGGCCCATACCTTTCCATGTCACACGAAGAAATTAGGCGTGCAAGGCTTTCAAGCAGAAGAGAGTTTGGGCTCACTGCCGACTTGCGGCGATGCGGCAGCAGGATTGCAGCGAAACTTCACCAGGACGCTTCTACCATACGACGCCAAGCAGCCCAATCACGACATTCAGGCAGGGCGCAGCGCAGGGGCCGCTGCGAGCGCGAAAGGTCTCCTGAAAGCGGACCTTCAAGCCTGTACAATTGATCCAGGCGATACTGCGATCAGTGTAGACGTCAGCGACGCGCAGAAAGCGGGCTTTGCA
>NZ_JSWJ01000018.1:0-86324 GCF_000826845.1 Phaeobacter sp. S60 | reverse complement strand
CGTGGTTTTGAACGGTCCCTAGCCGAGACTTTTGCCCCTAAAGCTGAGACAGTGTTTGCAGCGCGGGCGGGACCGGTGGACAGGGCAGGGGAGCACGACGGGACAATCGGCGCGGAGGCCTCGCGCAGGCTTGCTGTTCTGCGTCCGCTCGTCGAGGCCCATCTTGCGGGCGCTGGCGGTCTGGAAAGCGGTATCCGCGACGCCGTCTGGGAACTCGGCGTCAGCAGGGCGACCGTCTGGCGCTGGATACGGAGACTGGCAGAGGAGGGCGGGCGCACCAGCGCGCTGGTGCCGCGGAAGCGCGGACGGCGCGAGGGCACAAGGGCAATTTCCGATGAGGTCGAGGCGCTGATCGCGGATCAGCTTCGCCGCTATTATCTGCGGCGGGAACGCGCCAGCCTGTCGCGCGTGGTGACGGAGATCCGCATCGCCTGCAGGGAACGCGGATGGCAGGCGCCGACGCGCCGGACAATTCAGCGCCGGCTTGATGCTCTGGATGAGCGAGAAGTCATGCTGGCCAGGGAGGGAGCGAAGGCGGCGGGACGACGGTTCGCTCCGGTGCCGGGCAGAAAGCAGGCGAAGCTTTCCCTCGATGTCGTGCAGATCGACCACACGCTCGCGGACATCATTCTTGTCGACAGTTTCGAGCGCAAACCGATCGGGCGGCCCTGGGTCACGCTGGCGATCGATATCGCCACGCGGATGGTGACCGGATATCATGTCAGCCTGGAGGCCCCGTCGCGCCTCTCCGTGGCGCTCTGTCTGACCCGGGCCGTTGCGCCGAAGGCGGAGCTTCTCGCCGATCTGGGCAGTAGCGCTCCCTGGCCCGCGCAGGGCAGGCCGCGCAGCATTCATGTCGACAACGGCCGGGATTTCCGGTCGCACTCCTTTCAGGAGGCCTGCGCGGAATGGGGGATCGATCTTGAGTACCGGCCGCCGGGACGCCCGCATTTCGGGGGCCATATCGAGCGGCTGATCGGCACGATGATGGGGGCGGTGCACCTCCTGCCCGGAACGACGCAATCTTCCGTCGCGGCCAAGGGCGCCTATGATGCCGAAGCCAGGGCCACGATGAGCCTGAGCGAGTTCGACCTCTGGTTCGCCCTGGAAATCTGCCGCTACAACAACAGCGTTCATTCGAGCCTCGGCTGCACGCCGGTTGCACGATGGGAGGCGTTGTCAGTGGAGATGTCCGGCGACATTCCCTTCGACATTGATGCGTTCCGGGTGAGCTTCCTTCCCAGCGAAAAGCGCCAGATCCGGCGGGACGGCATCCATCTGTTCGCCATCCGGTACTGGTCGGACGCCCTGGCGGGGCGGGTTGGCCGCAAGGATGACAAGGTGGTCGTGCGCTACGACCCGCGCGATCTTTCCGCGATCTGGGTCGAACTTGATGGCGGCCGCTGCGTCGAGGCGCGGTACCGCAACCTGGAGATTCCGCCCGTGTCGCTGTGGGACTATCGCGAGGCGATGAGGATGGCACGAGCCCTGGGCAAGACAGGGTCAAATGAACTGGTCCTTGCCGAGCTGATCCGGAGGCAGCGCCAGATCGAGGGGGAAAGCCGGGTGCTGACCAAAGCAGAACGCAGATCCCGGGAAAGGCGCAATGCCGGGAAAGACACTCTTCCTGCGGAGGAGCCTTCTGAGGGGCTGCGCCCGGTCGATACCGGTGATACATCGCGCCCGTTGTTCAAGGTGGAGAGATGGTGAATTGAGGGCAGGGGAAACCGAAAACGACGGCCGCGTCGCCCTCATTCAATCGGACATCTGGATCGGCTTTCCCCGCGCTGAGCGTGTGCTGGACAGGCTGCAAAGCCTGATCGACGCGCCGCGGCAGACCCGGATGCCCGGGCTTCTCGTGCACGGCGCATCAGGCATCGGCAAGACGATGATCGCCCGGAATCTCTCGCGCCGCTATGCGCCGGAATACGACCCGGTCGCGGGTATCACCCGCACGCCGCTGCTCCTCCTGCAGGCGCCGCCGGCCCCGGACGAGCGGCGGTTCTACCTGCACATTCTGGCGGCCGTCGGCGCGCCGTCCTCGACGCTGAGCCTGCGTGCGCAAAGTGTGGCGTCGCTCGAGGTCCGCGTTGTCGGGTTGCTTCGTGATCTTGGTTTGCGGATGATCATGATCGACGAGGTCCACAACCTGCTTGCCGGAACCCACCGCGAGCAGCGCCGCTTCCTCAATGTCCTGCGCTATCTCAGCAACGAGTTGGAGGCGTCGCTGGTCTGCTTCGGGGTCAGCGAGGCGGTCGATGCGATCCGTGGCGACGTCCAGCTTGCGCGGCGGCTGGACGAGCATCACCTTGCGAACTGGCGCGATGATGCCGAGTTCTCCGACATGATCCAGACCCTCATCGCCGCGATGCCGCTGGCGAAGAAATCCAACCTGCAGGTCAAATCGCTCCGGCAAATCCTGGCGTTGACGGGCGGGGTGACCTCGCGCATCTTCGCCCTGGTCAAGGACCTGGCCATCGATGCCATTCTCTCCGGTGAGGAGCGCATCACCGACGAGGCGGTCGCGAACTGGACACCGCTCTGGTCGCGCCACGCTCCGTCCCAGCGGCGCCTTGAAAAGTCGGGGGCGTGAGGCTGCGCCCTCTGCCCATAACCCTCGCACCTTACCCGGACGAGTTGCTCTCCGGCTGGCTGGCGCGGCTGGCGGCGGCCAATCATTGCGCGTTCACCGAACTGCTGGCGCATATCGGCATAGACGGCCGATATGCCGACATCCTCGACTTCGAACTCGAGACCGGCGCCGCGGACAGCATCGCGTCGGTCGCGCGCATGCCGACCGCGCTGGTGAAATCGCTGACCTTTCCGGCATTGTCCCCGATCGAAGCTGCGCTGACGGCACGAACCTCGTTCCAGTCGTGCCCCAACTGTTCCCGAAGCGGCCGCGCCCTGAAACATTGGCGGCAGGCCTGGGCGTTCGACTGCAAGAGTTGCGGGTCAAGACTTCGTCCCATCCTCACCAAATCCGATGATCCGCCTGTACCCGAAAAGCTGCTGCGCCGCGCCCGTGGCGGGGCAGGGCTGCTCGAGCAAGCCATCAAAGCCGACCGCTCCATGCACCTTCGTCGGGCCATGCGGGCGGTTACCTTCGCGATGGCGCTCCGCGCTGTCCGCGGCGATCCAGTGCACGCGCTTCAGAGTCCGAGACCAGAAGTGAGGCTGTTCAGCCTCGCCGCCATCGCGGTTGCCCAGTCACGTCCACTGCTCAAAGCAGCAATGTTCAGCACCGGCATCGACGACTTCGCGTATGCCGCCCTGCTTCGAACCTACGAAAAGGAGCCTCGACTCCTCGCCACGATTGGTCGGATCGCTGGCCGACATCGGAAAAGTGGATTCCCGTTGGCAATCGAATCTCATGATTAGAGGCAAGAAATACCGCTAAGCGCGCCGTGTCTCACCTATAAGGGCAACGCGACAAGGGGCTTTCCGTGCGCGAGATCGCCCTGCGTCTGAAGCTCAGCAAGACAACCGTGTCGACCTACCTGCTCCGGGCGCGGGAGGCCGGGCTGAACTGTTGGCCGCTGCCCGCCGATCGGGACGACGACACCACCCTGAAGCAGGCGCTGTTTCAACGCGTCGGGCGTCCGCCGAGAGACCTCACGGAGCCTGACTGGCCCAGGGTTTCCGCCGAGATGAAGCGCAAGGGCGTGACGCTGGTGCTGCTGTGGGAAGAATACCGTGCCGCCCATCCGGACGGCTATGGGTACACCTGGTTCTGTCAAAGTTACCGGGCGTTCGAAAGCCGCCTCAGCCCGCGCTATCGCAACCGGCACGAGGCCGGAGCGACGATGCAGACGGATTACGCCGGGCAGACGGTTCCGATCGTCGATCCGGCCACGGGCGCCGAGTACCGTGCGCAAATCTTCGTCGCGGTGCTTGGCGCGTCGAACTACACCTTCGCTTGGGCGAGCCTCAGCCAGAAGCTGCCCGACTGGATCGAGGCGCAGGCGCGCGCGCTGAAGTTTTTCCACGGGGTCCCCAAGGCAATTGTCTGCGACAATCTCCGGGCGGCCGTAGCCAAGCCGCTCTGGTTCGAGCCGTCGCTCACCCGAACCTTTTCCGACATGGCCACGCATTACGACACCACGGTGCTGCCCACCCGCCCGGCCAAGCCCCGCGACAAGGGCAAAGTGGAAGGGGCCGTGCTGATCGTGGAGCGCTGGATCCTGGCCCGTCTGCGCAACCGGCAGTTCTTTTCCATCGAGGCGCTGAACGTCGCCATCGCGGAGCTGGTCGATGATCTGAACGCCCGGACCATGCGGCGTGTCGGACGATCCCGCCGGGAGTTGTTCGAGGAGATCGAGCGCCCCGCGCTGCAGCCCTTGCCCGACGCCCCTTTCGAATACGCCGAATGGAAGCGCGCTAAGGTGCATCCCGACTATCACATCGAGGTGCTGCACAGCTTCTATTCCGTGCCGCACCGGTTGATCGGCCGGCAGGTCGATGTCCGGCTCACCCACCGCACCCTCGAGATTTTCTATAATCATGAAAGGGTTGCGGTCCACCATCGCCGGGGGCCGCGCGGCGGTCACACGACGATCAGGGAACACATGCCCAAGGCGCATCAGCGGTACGGCGGCATGACACCGGAAAGCCTGATCGAACGCGCCGCCAGAACCGGCTATCACACCGCCGCCCTCGTGGAGCGGCTGATGCGCGACCGGCCCCATCCCGAACAGGGCTACCGCTCCGCCCTCGGCGTCCTGAACCTCCGGCGGCAATTCACCCCGGACAGGCTGGAAGCCGCCTGCGAACGCGCGCTGACCACCGGCACCATCAGCTACGGATCGGTGCGCTCCATTCTTATCACCGGCCTCGACCGGGCCCCGGGTCCGCCGGAGCCCGTCACCGCCCCGCCGCGCCACGACAATATCCGTGGCCCCGGATACTACCAATAACCCCGGAAAGGAGAGAGACACGTGCTCACACATCCCACCCTCGATCAGATGGCCGCGCTCGGGCTCACCGGCATGGCCGATGCCTGGAAAGCGCTCAACGACCAGGACGCCGACCAGGGCCTCGACCGCAATGAATGGCTCGGGCTCATGCTCGACCGCGAGGCCACCTATCGGGCCGACAAGCGCTTTGCCAACCGGCTGAGAAACGCCAAGATGCGCTTCCCCAATGCCTGCATCGAAGATATCGACTTCCGCGCCAGCCGCGGCCTCGACCGGCGCCAGGTCCTGTCGCTCGCCCAGGGCGACTGGATCAAGGCCCACGAACAGATCGTTCTCACCGGCCAAACCGGCACCGGAAAGACATGGCTGTCCTGTGCCTTCGCGCACCAGGCCGCGCGCCTTGATCACTCCGTCTCCTATGTCCGCGTGCCCCGGCTGTTCGAGGACATGGCCATGGCCCGCCTGGACGGCCGGTTTCCCCGTCTGGTCGATAAGCTCGCCCGCGTCCAGCTGCTGGTCCTCGATGACTGGGGCACGCACGGGCTGAGCGACCAGCAACGCCTCGACCTGCTGGAGCTCTTCGAAGAACGCTACCAGCGCCGATCCACCATCATCACCGCCCAGCTTCCCGTGTCCGGGTGGCACGCCATGATCGGGGAACCCACCATCGCCGACGCGATCCTCGACCGGATCGTGCACAACGCCCATCGCATCGAACTCAAGGGAGACAGCATGCGCAGAAAAGACCGCACACCAGACTTGACCGAAAATCAAAAGACCGAAACCATGGCTTCCTGAACATGATTGCAGGCAGCTGACCAGTCGTGCCCGAACTGTCCGGGATTTACTGAAACGGCTGTCCGGGAATTAGCGGAATCGCTGTCCGGTATTTCTGAAATCCGCAGCCGATCACAAGATCAACCGCATCGACGAACTCGCACCCTGGCACTGGCACCAACGCTGAAAGTCAACGCCCGGTCACACCGGACGCATACGCAAGGGCACAGCAAGTCCCGGAAAAAAAGAGAAAAATCTGACACTATTCTCTTTAATTGGGGCATAAGGACAACGCTGTATCATACCAATTTCACACGATGCTCAGCTTGTCCGACTACGGCCACAGGCAGGCTAAGAACACGACCATCAGCGTCATTCGCTTCGGACAGGCTTTCTGTTGCCGATGTGACATAGAGATTGGTAAGGTCTTGGCCACCAAAGGCAGGACAGCTTGGTTGCGAAGCCGCTAAATTCACAGTGCTATCTACACGTCCTTCGGGCGCATATCGGGTCACGCGATGAGCCCCCCATTGCGCGTTCCAAAGGTAGCCCTCAGAATCCACAACGGCACCATCCGGGTTCAACCCTTCAGCGTTCAGATCAACAAACACCGTCGCTGGCCCCGTGGGCCACCCCTCGCTGTCCAGCGTCTGCCGCATGATCTGGCGCGTTGGAGTATCAGCATAATAGGCAAAATTGCGATCTGGAGAGAAACAGATGGCATTCG
Source organism: Phaeobacter sp. S60 (assembly GCF_000826845.1). NCBI lineage: Bacteria > Pseudomonadati > Pseudomonadota > Alphaproteobacteria > Rhodobacterales > Roseobacteraceae > Phaeobacter > Phaeobacter sp. S60. The sequence goes on along the minus strand of NZ_JSWJ01000018.1, from coordinate 79,904 downwards.
ATATGGTAATGTCGTGATAGAGTGGCTCAAGCTTACCCTGATAGAAGCGATAAATCGCTCCTGCGCAATCTTCAGCCTGTTTCCCCATCGTCCCGATCCAGAACCCGCCCCAAGGGTCCGCACGGCCGTCGTTTGAGCGTGTGACCGGATTGTCAGCTTCCAAATCGATGACGTGTTCACTGGTACCCGTAGCAATATCGAACCTGAAGAGCGCCGTTTCAGAGGCGATCAAAAGCGTATCGTGATCCAGCCAGCCAGCGGCAGAGACGTGCTCGTCGAATTGCCACATCAACGGGCCCGATGCCTCGCGGGTCAGCAATTGTTTGGCGTTAATATCAAACCAGAAGAGCTGACCCCGCTCTGGATGCCAAAGTGGCCCCTCGCCCAGATGACAAACGCGCTCATCAATAATTTGAACGGCACCGCTCATATTTGGAATGCCTCGTCATAGGCTACGACGATCGCGTCAGCTTTGGCCCTAACGGCCGTGGCATCATCACCCGGCTTGTAAAGCGCTGACCCGATGCCAAACCCGTCAACGCCTGCCTGCTTCCATGCTGCAAAGTTGTCCGGTCCGGCTCCGCCCACCGCAAGCACCTTGGTTACCTTTGGCAAGACTGCCCGAATGGCTTTCAACCCGTCCGGTCCGATCGACAATCCCGGGAAAAGCTTCAGCCCGTCCGCGCCTGCTCGTAATGCAGCAAAACATTCAGTCGGCGTCATGACACCGGGATAGGATGCCATCCCCAACCGTTTCGTTTCCGAAATAACTTCGGGGTTGCAGTCTGGAGAAACGATCAAAGCGCCACCAGCAGCTTTGACGGCTTGCACGTCTTCTGTGGTCAAAACTGTCCCTGCTCCGATCAGCGCTTGCAGCCCAAGCGCCTTGGCCAAAACAGCAATGCTCTCAAGTGGATCGGGTGAGTTCAGCGGGACCTCGATCTTTGTGATACCGGCTGCAACAAGCGCTTCACCGATACCCTCAACCTCGTTCGGGGTCACGCCTCTAAGGATCGCGACTAAATTCCGGCTCATTCTGTGCCCCCTGTTTGGTATTTGTATGCTGCGCCCAATCCGGCCAGTGTCATAGCCGTTGCGTCTGCAAGCGTGGCTGCCATGCCCTGAGCTCCCAACCCTTTTTGGTAAAGCGCGCTTAGACGTGCATCGCCAATCAAGACAACCTGTTGGCCAAGCCAATAGGCTTTGGCGGACGCCAGCTCCAATCCGATCAGCATTCCCGAAAGTCGCGCTTTTGCGTCCGCTGCGGCCTGCCCCTGCAACAGGTCGGCTGCTCGCAATTCGAAAAGCCGCGCACCAAAAGATGCCGGGCGTGTCAGGCACTCTGACAAGGCGGCGTCGAAAGCATCGTCGCTCCAGCCGTCACCGCTCAAGCTATGACGCAGGACCGATTGCTTTGACAGCAGCGCGAAGAGTTCTCCGGTCATGCAGGTTTGAAAGCTGTCGACCTTTCCCGCGCTCACATTCACCCATTTGGTATGCGTTCCCGGCATGCAGATCACCCCGTCAAAACGGGGATTGGCAGCAAGGTAGCCTGCGATCTGCGTTTCCTCGCCACGCATGACATTTGCACTTGGGGTGATTTGGCTCAGCCCCGGCAGAATAGTGACCGACAGCCTTGGATCGGTGACAGGGGCTTGCACCCCATCGGTCTGTTCCGGTTTGCACGGCACCGCCGCATAAGGCGCCTCGATCCAGCCTTTTCGTGCTCCCACCATGCCACAAGCCACCGCTTGTGTGACCTCGCCTTCGCTAAGCCAGTCGTCGATCAGCGCGATGAGCGCAGGCTCAAAACCCGCAGGTTCAAGCTGTCCCATGCCCTTGTCGGACAGGCGATGATCCCGGACCTCTCCGCTCTCGCTGACAAGCCAAACCCGCAGGTTGCTGGTACCCCAGTCTATCGCGATCCAGTCAGACATTGCCTACCCCGTCACCACGACGCCGCCATCAATGACCATCGTCTGACCCGTCATCATACGACTGACATCCGAGGCCAGAAACAGGACGCCCCCGACGATATCTTCCGGCACCAGATGTTCTTTAAGGCACAGACGCTCAAGATGCGATGCTAAGGAAATCGGGTCTGCCCAAAGGTCCAGTTGCTTTTGCGTCAGAACCCATCCCGGCGCCAAGGCGTTGACGCGGATGTTCGACGCGCCCAAGTCGCGCGCAAGGCTTCGGGTCATGCCGTTCAGTCCGGCGTTGGCCGTCGTGTATAGCGGATAGCCTGCGTTCCCCATCATATAGCTGATCGAGGTGAAGTTAATGATCGTACCTTTACCGGCCGCCTTCATTGCCGGAACAACCGCCTGCGCCGCAAAGAAGTAGGCTTTCAGGTTGATCGCCTGCATCCAGTCCCAGAACTCTTCGGTGACGTCCTCGACTGCGTGGCGTTTGTCATTGGCGGCGTTGTTGACCAACACCTCAATCGCGCCATGCGTCTCAGCCGCATGGTCAATAGCAGACTTCAAAGCCGCCATATCGGTAATGTCACACGGTATGAACAAGGGTCGGACACCATGCTTGGCTTCCATCTCGTCGCAGAACTCTGATGCGTCCGAGCGCTGCACAAAGGCAACCTTCGCACCTTGCGCCAGGAATCCGTCTGTCAAAGACGCACCGATCCCCGAGCCGCCGCCGGTGATAAAAACGCTCTTGCCGTTCAGGTCGTGGAATGTTGCTGGAATACTCATCAGTGGCTTTCTCGTGTCACGGGGCGGGTGTCTTTGCCGACAAGGAAATCAAGGTCTGCGCCTTGATCCGCTTGCAGCACATGGTCGATATACATCTTGGCATAGCCACGTGTGTAATGCGGTGGCTCAGGCTGCCAGTTGGCGCGACGCGCCTCCAGCTCTTTGTCCGACACCAACAATTCCAACACACCGTTTGACGCAGAAACCTTGATCCGATCCCCCGTTTTGACCAGAGCTAAGGTGCCGCCATCATTGGCCTCGGGGCTGACATGCAGGATCACGGTCCCGAAGGCCGTGCCCGACATACGCGCGTCGCTGACGCGGATCATGTCGCGCACGCCCTCTTTCACCAACTTTGCAGGGATCGGCATGTTGCCCACTTCCGGCATGCCGGGATAGCCCTTGGGACCGCAGCCCTTGAGAACCAGAATGGTGTCCGGGGTTACGGGCAGATCATCGCGGTCAATATTGGCTTTCAGGTCTTCGATGCTTTCGAACACATAGGCCTCTGCCTCATGCTCAAGCAGCGCATCGGTTGCGGCCGACGGCTTCACGATGGCGCCACGTGGTGCAAGATTGCCCCGTAAAACGCGCAACCCTGCGGCCGGCTTGAGCGGTTCGTCGAATGAGCGGATCACGTCGCGGTTCCAGCACTCGGCCCCTTCGGCATAGGCTGAGATATCTCCGCCCAACACCGTTTTAGCCGCGCGCAGCTTGGCCGAAAGTTCTTTCAGCACCACCGGCATACCGCCCGCGTAGCAGAAGTCTTCCATGAGATATTTGCCGGATGGCATACAGTTCACCAGCAAAGGCACATCTGATCCGATCTCGAAATCACTGAGCGTCAGGTCCACCCCGACCCGTCCGGCCAAAGCCAGCAGGTGCACCACCGCGTTCGTCGATCCTCCAACCGCAGCATTGGCCAGAATGGCGTTCTCGAACGCTTCTTTGGTAAGGATATCGGACGGCTTCAGGTCTTCCTCGACCATTTCGACAATTCGTTTGCCGGTTAGATGCGCCAAGGCCATGCGGCGGGCATCTACAGCAGGCAAAGCCGCGTTTGTTGGCAAGCTCATCCCCATCGCTTCGACAAGCGAGGCCATGGTCGAGGCCGTGCCCATCGTCATGCAAACGCCCTTAGACCTGCTCATGCCGGATTCAGCCGCCATGAAGTCGTGAAGCGTCATTTCGCCCGCGCGCACGGCTTCCGAGAACTTCCACACATCCGTGCCAGAACCAATATCTTTGCCCTGCCATTTGCCGTTGAGCATCGGGCCAGAACTGACGACGATTGTCGGCAGGTCAACTGAAGCCGCGCCCATCAATTGCCCCGGCGTGGTCTTGTCGCAGCCACCCAGCAGGACGACTCCGTCCATTCCGTAAGCACGGATTGACTCTTCGACGTCCATTGCCAGCAGGTTGCGAAACAACATGGCGGTCGGCTTCATCTGTGTCTCGCCAAGCGACATCACAGGGAACTCAACCGGAAAGCCACCCGCCTCCCAAACGCCGCGCTTCACACCCTCGGCCAGTTCGCGCAGGCCCGAATTGCATGGGGTCAATTCGGACCATGTATTACAAATCCCGATCACCGGTCTCCCGTCAAAGGCGTGATCCGGGAACCCCTGGTTTTTCATCCAACTGCGATGGATAAAGCCGTCCTTGTCCAACTTGCCATACCAGGCCCGATTGCGTCTGTCGTTCGCCATGTCTTTGTTTCCAGTGCCGAAAGTGGTATAAATGTTAATCCGCTAAGTGGCTGCAAGCTCTTCTAGCCACTCGCGATGCGGCAGCGCTTTTGAGGCCACCTTGCGCGTCTGCCTTAACTATCGCTTTCAATCTCCGATGATCGCTGGACGAAGCGGCAAAACGGATGCCACTTCGCGTGATCGCAGATACATGCGACGGCGGGAACCCCGAAGCGGACGTGTCCGTTGCACTCAATTCAACCAGGCCGCAGTTGAAAACACGATTGCGCGTGGGCCAAACTCACGATTTTCCGGCAGCAGACCCAGTCCCCCGCATCTCATCGAAGACGAACTCCGTTGTCGTCAAACAGGAGCGCCGACGCCGTCGAGAAACTGGCGCTGCGGCGCTGTCCCTGTGCAAAGCTGCGGTCGTCGGATTTGATCGTCACCAGCGGACCCCCGTTGCTGCGACCATAGACGAAAACCTCGCCGCCAAGGTTTTCGACCATCTCGACGTCGACCTGCAGTTCGGCGTCGCCGTCGGCCGCGAAATGCTCCGGCCTCAGGCCGACCGTCACTCCGGTTCCGACTTCGGGCGAGGCAGCAAGCCGCGGCAGCGGAATGACCTGATCGCCGTGTTCGGTCAGTTTCACGCCGTCGGCGGTGACCTCGCCGGTGAGAAAGTTCATCTTCGGGGATCCGATGAACCCGGCGACGAAGACGTTGTCAGGGTCGTCGTAGAGCGCCAGCGGACTGCCGACCTGCTCCACCAGACCTGCGCGCAGCACGACGATCTTGTCGGCAAGGGTCATCGCCTCGACCTGGTCATGGGTGACATAGATCATTGTCGACGCCAGTGATTTGTGCAGGCCCGCGATCTCGAGCCGGGTCTGGACACGCAGCTCCGCGTCCAGGTTGGACAGCGGCTCGTCGAACAGGAAGACCTCGGGATGGCGGACGATCGCGCGACCGATCGCCACCCGCTGGCGCTGGCCGCCCGACAGCTGGCCGGGCTTGCGGTCGAGCAACCGATCGAGCTCGAGGATGCGCGCGGCCTCCTTGACCTGGCTGTCGATCTCCGCCTTCGACGTTCCCGAATACTTGAGCGCGAAACCCATGTTCTCGGCGACCGTGAGATGCGGGTAAAGCGCATAGGTCTGGAAGACCATCGCGATTCCGCGTTGCGCCGGATCGAGTTTCTCGACCCGCCTGTTTCCGATCTCGATCATGCCGTCGCTGATGTCTTCCAGCCCGGCGATCAGGCGCAGCAAGGTGGATTTGCCGCAACCCGACGGGCCGACGAAGACCACGAATTCCCCGGGCTCGATGTCGAGATCGATCCCCTTGATCACATTCGCAACGCCAAAAGACTTCTTGACGCCGCGCAGTTTGAGCCCACTCATCCCGCATCCTCCTTCGAAAGCAGCCCGACCGATTGCCGGCCGAAACGCTGGCTGGTGATCTGAAGTTCGACCGGTCCCTCCCGGCCGCTTGATTCGATCCAGAACCCGACGCTGCCGCCCTGCATGGCAAGCAGGGCCGGCCCGAGACGGCGTGCCGCGCCCGAGACCTCGACCTCGATCGGTTCGGAGAAATACGGCAGTTTCCGCCCGGCCTGATCCAGGGCGCGGACCATGACGCGCAGGCAGTCGCCTTTCGGCGCCATGGCGGTCCGGTCGGGGGCGATCTCCAGCGCGCTGGGGATCTTCCTCTCCGGCAGCAGACACTCCGCAACCGCAGCGCCGTCCAGATACCCGGTCAGCGCGGTCGTCTCCCAGCGTTCGCCCCATTCGCCGAGTTCCGCGTCGGTGAAATGTTTGCGATCGATGATCACCGGCGGGTGCGGCAGATGCGGGAAGGCTTCCCGGTCCGGCTTGATCCGCCGCGGCGCGGTGCCGGCATAGCGGATCTCGACCTCGTCGCAATTGGTCAGGACGATCAGGGGAAAGATCCCGCCGATATTGCGTTCGCCCCGGGCGTAGTGGGTCACCGGTTCCATGACCACCCGTTCCGACGGCTCCGTCTGGCTGGCATAGGCATAGGCCGCGAATTTCGGTTCGCGGTACATGTCCATCACGCCGTGATAGCAGATGCCGTCGCCCGAGCCGAAATCCGCATGTGTGTTGTAGTCGAAGGCGCACCATCCGATGCAGCCCGCGACCGCGCTGTCGCCATAGGCCGCGTCCATGACCTCGAGATGGCGCAGGACATGTTCGTTCTGGCGCAATTCGTTGTCGGTGCTCTTGGTCGGGAACATGTGGCCGTTGTATTCCGTCACCAGATAGGGGACGTCGTGCCCCAGCCCGGTCACTTCCCGTTGCGGCCGCAACGGCGTCCGGCCGCGGTTGCCACCGAGTTCATGCGACCCCAGGACGAAGTCGTTCATCGTATAGACGTCTTCCAGAAACTCGCTTTCGGCGATGCAGCGGATCCCGCCGGTGGGCCGGGTGGTGTCGAGAGCGCGCGCCACGCGGTTTGTTTTGGCGTAGAACGCGTGATCGTCCGGGCTTTCATTGATCCGCACACCCCACATGATGACCGAGGGATGGTTCCAGTCGCGACGGATCATGCGTTCGACATTGCGCACCGATTCCGCCTTCCATACGCTGCCGCCGATGTGTTGCCAGCCAGGGATCTCCTCGAGCACCAGCAAGCCGATGCGATCGCAATGGTCGAGAAACCAGGGCGACGGCGGATAGTGCGAGCTGCGCACGGTATTGCAGCCGAGCTCGTACCTGAGGATCTCCGCGTCGCGCTCCTGGGCGGCGCGGGGCAGCGCATAGCCGACATGGGGAAAGGACTGGTGCCGGTTCAATCCACGAATTTTCAGGGGCTTGCCGTTCAACCGGAAGCCGTCGGTGGTGAAATCGACGCTGCGAAACCCGAACTGCGTCGACCAGCCATCCCGGCCATGCGCCGTTTCAAGGACCAGGGACAGCGTGTAGAGCGCGGGGTCCTTGACATCCCACAGCGCGATGTCCTTCAGGCCGGCAAGGTCGATGGCAACCCGGGCCTCGGACACCGGCACCGTGGCGGTTGCGACGGTCCTGCCGCCGCGGTCGATCAGCTCCGCGGTGATCCGCCCCTCGATCTCCTGGTCGCAAGCATTGGCCAGCGTGACGACGGCATGTACAGTTTTTTCCGCCGCCAGGACATCGGGCGTTTCGACCTTGGCGCCCGCGATCGAGAGGGCCGGCGCGACCTCGATCCAGGCGTCCCGGTAGATGCCGGCATAGGTCAGATAGTCGATCTGCCCTCCGAAGGGCGGGATTTCGGGGTTTTCCGTCCCGTCCAGAACGACCGTCAACAGGTTGTCACCGGGGCGGAGCCGGTCGGTCAGCCGGGCGTGGATCGGCGTATATCCGTCCTTGTGGGCGGCAATTTCCGTGCCGTTCAGGTAGATCCGGGCATCCGCCATCACCGCGTCGAACCGCAGCGTCACCTCCTGGCCGTCCCAGGCGGGATCGGGGCGGATCAGCTTCTGATAGGTGTACCGGCGCTGGTAGGCCGTTTGATCCGCATGGTTGTAGGGCAGATCGACCGCGTTATGGGGCAGAGTGACCGCCCGCCCGCGGCGGGCCTGCTGCCTCAGTTCGGGCGCATCGCCCTCGTGGAACTGCCAGTCGGTATTGATGTTCGTTGTGTGCGGCATCGTGCTTTCCTATTTGACTGCACCCAGCATGCCCTGGACGAATTGGCGCTGGAGGACGAAGAAGATGAGAAGCGTGGGCAGGGTGGCCAGGATCGTCGCGACCATCAGAGCGCCATAGTCGGGCAATTGCTGCGTCCCCAGAGACGAGATGGCGAGCGTGATGGTTTTCTTGTCGTTGGTCTGCAAGACGATCAACGGCCAGAGGTAGCTGTTCCATTGCGCCATGAACACGATGATCGTCGCGGCGGCATAGGTTGATTTCATCACCGGCATGTAGATGAACGCGAAGATCTGCCATTCTTTCAGCCCGTCGACGCGGGCGGCATCGCGCAGCTCGCTCGGAAAAGCGATGGTCGCCTGGCGAAAATAGAACATGATGAACAACAGCGAGAGCGCGGCGACCGAGGGAAGGATGACGCCGATATGGGTGTTGATCAGCCCGATCTTGCCGGTCAGGACGAAGAGCGGAACCATCAGCGCGGCGAAGGGGATCGACATCAGAAGCAGCAGGCCGCCGAATACCCTGTCCTTGAACCTGGACTTGAAGACCTCGAAACCGTAGCCCGCCATCGACGCCACCAGCAGCGTCAGGGCCGTGCCGATGATCGCGACCTTGAAGGAATTGTAGAGGATCTCCGGGACATTGTTCGTGGTGACGAGGGTCGAGAGGTTCTCGGCCAGGGCCGATCCCGGCCAGCTTCTGCCCTTGATGATATCGGCGGACGTATTGGTGGCACCGATGATCATCCAGGCGAAGGGGAAGACGGAGACGAAGGCCATGACTCCGAGGAAGCCATAGGTCGCCAGGGTTCTGAACGATCTCATTTCCGGTCCCTCGCAACGTAGAATTGGATGAAGCTGAGGATCGCCACGAGAACCACGATGACGTAGGACACCGTCGCGGCGTATCCGAAGCTCGGCATGAACTTGAAGGTCAGATTGTAGATGTACATGGACAGCGTGAGCGTCGCATCGCCCGGCCCGCCTTCGGTCAGGTTCACCACCTCGTCGAACAGTTGCAGCGTGCCGATCGTCGACATGACGCAGGTGAACAGGATCACCGGTTTCAGCATCGGAATGGTCAGTCGGAAGAAGACCGCTCTGGGTGGCACCCCGTCCACGCGCGCGGCCTCGTAGATCGAGCGGTCGATGTTCTGCAGGGCCGCAAGGTAGAAGATCATGTTATACCCGGTCCAACGCCAGGTGATCCCGATGATGACAAGAACCTTGGCCCAGAACGGATCGCTCAGCCAGGGGATCGGCTGGTCGATCAGGTAGAGCCCGATGAGCGTCTGGTTCACCACCCCGTCGAGTGCGAACATCGACTTGAAGAGAATGGCATATGCGACAAGCGACGTGACGCAGGGCAGGAAGATCGCGGTTCGCAGCAAGCCGCGAAATTTCAGATCGGGATTGTTCAGCAAAGTGGCCATGAGCAGAGCCAGAACGATCATGATCGGCACCTGCACCACCAGAAAGGTGCCGGTGTTCAGCAGGGCTTGCAGGAAGACAGGATCCTCCGTCAAGCGCAGGAGGTTGTCGAAGCCGCCGAAGGACAGATTCATCCCCCTGCCGGTCTGAAAGCTCATCCACAAGGAGGACAGGATCGGGTAGATCATGAAGAGCCCGATCATGACCATCGCGGGCATGATGAATGCCCAGCCGTTCGATTTCATAGATTTCACCGCATGACCTCCTTCGATTCAGCCGCGGCCAAGGCAGGGCAGCCGCCGCGGCCGCCGCCCCGTCTCGGGATTACCGGATGGCCTGGGTCAGGCGCCGCTCGTAGGTTTCGAGCGCGTCGTCAAGCGCGGCATCGCCGCGGATCACGTCTGGCACATAGGCGAGGAAGGCCGCTTCCGCCTCGAAGGTAAAAACGCCGAAATTGACCTCCGGAACCACGCCGAGCCAATCCGCGAAGTCGGCCCAGATCTTCTGGTCGGCAAAAAACGGATCCGGCGCGTCGTAGGCGGCGGTGTGACGCGCCGCCAGCAGCGAACCGACCGCGCCCTTGTCGGCGAGGATATCGGCGTAGAAGTCGCTGTCGCCGGCCCAGACATCGTTCAGGAAATCCAGCGCCACTTCGGTGTTCGGCCCCTCGGCCATGACGTACCAGCTGGAACCGCCGACGTTCGAGGCATGCACCGCACCTTCGATACCGTCGATGCGCGGGATCGGCGCCACGGCCCATTCCCCGGCCTGATCGGCGTTGGCCTTGATGGCGGCGGTGATCCATGCGCCGGTGGCGACGCCGCTCACGTCATGCGAGGTGAAGGCCCCGACATATTCGGTCCAACCCGCGGCATCCTGCACAATGCCGGATGTCATGACCTTGATGTATTCCTCGACAACCTTGCGGAACCGCGGATCGGCCCCCAGCGATACCGCACCGTCCGGCGTGGTGTACCAGGTGCCCGCCGATTGCAGCATGAGCCGGAGCAGGTCGGTGCGGTTGAACGGCTGAACCAGGAAATCCTTGCCGGTCACGGCCTCCACCGACTGGCCGATCTCGATGAACCTGTCCCAGGTGATACCCACCAGGTCATCCTGCGCGAATCCCGCCGCTTCCAGATCGGCGCGATGATAGAATACGCCGGTGACACCGGAATCGAAGGGCATCGAATAGGCCGTCCCGTCCACCGTTGCCAAGGCGACCTTGTAGGGCGCCATGCCGGACAGGTCGACATGCTCGCCCACCGGTTCGAATGCCTGCGGGAAGGTGAGCAGAAATCGTTGGGCGGCATAATCCTCGATCAGCACGATGTCCGGCAGGCCCTGGTTGCTGCCCGAGGCAAGCTGCGATTGCAGTTTCTGCTCCAGCGCATCCTTGCCGAAATCGGCAACCACCAGGCTCACGTCGGGATGTTCGGCCTGATAGCGCGCCATGGCCCTTTGCATCGAGTCACCGTTGAAATTCGGATCCCAGCTCCAGACCGTGAGCATGGTCTCGGCCGATGCCGTTCCGGCAGCAAGGCTCAGGGCGCCGGCGGTGAGCATGGCGCCAAGGCTGCCGGTCGATTTCAGTGAATTTAGTCTCATTCTCTCTCCTCCTTGAGATCGGACAACGCTGCCCGAGATCGGACATAGCACGATTCGGAAAAAAATTTAGTAAAAATTTACTTCAACAATCAGACGGTCTGTCTGCAGTTGCGCGGTATCAGTCTCTAGCAACGCCGACGCGAGATGGAGTCTGTTGCTTGCTGTGTCGAGTTCTGAAATGACCTGGCCCGGTGGCTGCCAATCGGGCGGCATGCTTCCACTCAGCCTGTTGAGCAAACTCTACGTGCGCACAAGCGCCGCCACCGCAACAAGCTTCGGCTTCAATGAGGGGCCCAAATGCTCGGTAGAGCCAAATGAAGCTTGCTTTGCGCGACCGCCCAAGACATCGCTGCCACAGATGTGAGCCCGGCAACGACCGTTGCCGCCTCCGGGCCGATTTTACAGACCGGTTGAACGTCGGCTACTTTCACGCCAGACGATGTCCGTCTCCAGCGTAACATGCTTGGTCACACGCCGTCCGCGAAGACGTTCCACAAGAAGATCAACAGCAGTTTCACCAATCGTTTCCACGGGGATGCGGACCGTCGAAAGCGGTGGTGTCAAAAATTGAGCGACCGAAACGTCGTTGAAGCTGACCACTGATACATCTTGCGGAATCGAACGACCGGTTTCCTGAAGGGCACGGTATACCCCTACGGCCACGCCATCATTGAAGGCCACGATTGCATCCGGCTGCACGACGTTGTCCAGCAAATCCACCGTCAAACCGTAGCCGAGCCGCTCCCAATGCCGGTCACCGCCGTCATTTGAGACCTTGCACATAGAGGCGTCGAACCGGTTGGCCTCCCGCATCCACTCGCAGTATGCCGCATAGCGGACTTCGTCGCGGTGTTCGGAATTCAGTTCCTTGCCCAGACCGACAAAGGCAATCCGCTTTGCGCCATTTGAGTCCAGGCAAGTCAGCGTTTCACGCATCGCATCGCGCAGATTTGTTTCCACGGTATCAAATTTCCTGTTGGGCGCGGTGCAATCTGCAAACACGATATTTTGGCCGAAGGGTGCCATCCAGGAGCTGTCGTCCGAGGGTTCTGCGGCTATGGCAATCGCTGCCCGCACGGATGGTCCCGGCGAGTTCTGATCCCCGATCTGATCGCGACGCACAGTAACCGCGTTGATACGCTGTTCCTTGCACCGCCTTTCAATCCCGAGACGCAGGCCAACGTAATACGGATCGCCCAGTTCTTCTGCCGGGTCCAAAAAGTGCACGATGGCGATCGCTCCAAGTCTCTTGCCAAGCCGGTTTCTAGGGGTTTGATAGTTCAGCGATTCCGCTGTCTCAATAATGAGTTTGCGCTTCACGTCACCCACGGAAAGGGTTGGGTCCCCGTTAAGAACCCGCGAAACTGTCGCCGCAGAGACGCCAGCACGATCGGCAATATCTTTTATCGTGACCAAACCATCGCCCCAAGTTTAGAGTGTTTCGGGAAAGCCTTGAATCACCAAAACCCTGCCACGCCTTCGGCGCTCTCGGGCTTTTGGTGATGCTTGATGGCTCAAGTATCCCCCGAAACGTTTTAGTAAATAATTTATCATACCGCGATGCCCGTCATACATCAACGCCCCTGCAGCAGCATTTGGTGCGCGAGTTGAACCAAAGCGGCCCTGCCGGAGGCTCCGGGTTCTCGAGAGCTTGAGGAGCCATTCACAAGAACAGGGATGATGACAAGACTTTTGCGCCCTGATCCGTCATCCCGCCGGTGGCCGATTGGGGACGATTTGCGACTGCCGCAATTCAACGCCGGTCCAGCTCTTGCAGCCAGAGGAAAATGACCGGATAGTGTCGGCACGATGGCATGTCGCGCGATGATGTCCGGGGAACGACTTGGATGGGATGCGCCCGATCGTGAAGCGGCTCAGCCGATTTAGGGGTGCAACAAAGGGACACGTGAGCAAACCTTGGGCGAAGCAAAAACAATTGTCTCCAACGACTGGTTGTCGGTCTACGCAATGGCGGTAAATGAGGAAAACGCCGCCGGTGGACGGGTCGTTACATCGCCCACGAACGGCGCGGCGGGCGTCGTACCTTCGGTCATCCGCTACTATCGGGACCACTGCATCGGTGCGACAGAACAGGGTGTCGAGACACTCCTTCTGACCGCTTCTGCCATCGGCGGCCTTATCAAGCACCGCGCGTTGATCTCGGGGGCGGAATGTGGCTGTCAAGCCGAAGTCGGTAGCGCATCGGCGATGGCCTCGGCAGGCTTGTGTGCCGCATTGGGCGGCACCAACGAGCAGATCGAGAACGCCGCCGAAATCGCGCTGGAACATCACCTTGGCATGACCTGTGATCCTGCGGCTGGGCTGGTACAGGTGCCCTGCATCGAGCGCAACGGATTGGGGGCCATCAAGGCCGTCAGCGCCGCAAGCCTCGCTCTGCGAGGTGATGGCACGCATTTCATGCCGCTGGATAATTGTATCGAGACCATGCGGCAGACCGGCGAAGACATGAACACCAAATACAAGGAGACGAGCCTTGGAGGCCTTGCTGTCAACTTGCCCGAGTGCTGAACCCAAGTCAGGTCCTGGAACGAAGTCAGAGCCGCAGTACATCTTGAAACTGTCCTGCGCTGCGGCGCCGGGGATCGTGGCAGCTGTCACCACTGCGCTTGCGGAGCAGGGCGCTAATCTTGTCGAAACCACACAGTTCTGGGATCGCCAGAGTAACCGCTTTTTCCTTCGCGTGGCGTTTCTGGCAAGCGCAGACGATGAGGGGCGAATCTTCGATGCGCTTGCTCCGATCAAAGCGCGGTTCGAGATGGAGATGATCCTGAGTCACACCGGACGTAAGCCGCGCATTCTCATAATGGTGTCGCGCTTCGATCACGCATTGCTGCACCTTCTTTACCAGGTGCGTGTCGGCTGGCTCGACGCGGAGGTGGTCGGCATTGTGTCGAACCATCCGGATGCTCAGCGTGTCGCCGAACAGGAGGGTTTGCCTTTTCACCACATTCCGGTCAACCGAGACACCAAGCCGGAGGCCGAGGCGAGACTGCTAGCGCTGGTTGAAGATGTGGATGCGGATCTCGTGGTGTTGGCGCGCTATATGCAAGTTCTGTCCGACGAGATGTCGCGCGCGCTCTCCGGGCGGGTGATCAACATCCACCATTCCTTCCTGCCCAGCTTCAAGGGGGCCAAGCCCTATCACCAGGCCCATGAACGAGGGGTGAAGCTCATCGGGGCCACTGCCCATTATGTGACCGCCGATCTGGACGAGGGCCCGATCATCGAACAGGAGGCCGAACGCGTGGTCCATTCCATGACGCCCGACGATCTTGTTGCCGTGGGTCGTGACATCGAATCCCGCGTGCTGGCCCGCGCGGTCAAGATGCACCTTGAGGGTCGCGTCATGCTGAACGGGCAAAGGACGGTCGTCTTCAACTAGTGCACACTATCACTCGGTGAAATCGTTACGTCATCATCATTGCTCGAGACAATGGCGGCGGACGGCGCGGGCCAAAACTGGATCGCCACTTCACCGCTCTCAAGCGTATCAAGGGCGGGACGGTGCGTGGAATGCAACGGCAATGTCGGCGGCCAGCCGTGCATTGTTCTTCACCAGCGCGATATTTGCCTTGAGGCTCCGCCCCTCTGACAGCTCGAATATGCGTTGTAGCAGAAAGGGCGTTACCGCCTTGCCGGAAATGCCTTGCGCCGCCATCTCGGATTGCGCCGTTTCGATATAGCCGTCGATGATATTGGATGGGATTTCGTCATCCGCCGGGATCGGGTTCGCAACAAGGAGCCCTGCCTCGAGGCGAAGGTCGTCGCGGACCTTCTGAAATTCGGCGATCTCGTTTGCACTGTCGAGCCGCAGCGGTATCTCGAGGTCAGACTCCGCAGTCCAAAACGCCGGAAGCGTGTCCGTCCGATACCCCACGACCGCGACGCCTTGGGTTTCCAAAACTTCCAGTGTCTTCGGCACGTCCAGAATAGCCTTCGCTCCAGCGGCGACGACCATAACATCGGTCTTTCCCAATTCCGTTAGATCCGCTGAGATGTCGAAGCTTGTTTCGGCCCCGGCATGCACACCGCCAATACCGCCCGTGGCGAACACCCGGATGCCGGCCATTCGCGCAACGATCATCGTGGCTGCAACGGTAGTTCCGGCTGATTTCTTCTGAGAGATCGCAAACGCAATGTCCGCACGCGAGATTTTTAGGGCGTCCGATACTTTCGCCAAGCGACTCAGCTCTTCTGCATCGAGGCCGATTTTCAGGCGTCCATCCAGAACGGCAATGGTGGCGGGAACAGCACCGCGATGGCGGATTTCCTCTTCGACGGATATCGCCATGTCCATGTTTTCAGGAAACGGCATGCCATGCGTGATGATCGTGCTCTCAAGGGCAACGACCGGTTTTTGGTTGTTCAAAGCGTCCAGTACATCCGCGTGGACATCAACAAAATGGGGCAGGGCGTTCATGGCAGTCTGTCGTCCTTGAAAAATTTAGAAGCGGCTTCATTCCTGTTCTCTTCAAGCATTCTCTATTTCAATTTTCGCCCGAACTCGAGAGGTTTACTAACGCAAAATCAAACTCTTATGGTGTGTGCTTCAGTGCGCTAGACTGCTCGCATGTCTGATTCATACCTCTCCGTTCTTCCCACCCCCTGCTTGCTGGTCGACGAGGCCCGCATGAAACGCAACGTTGACCGATTATCGCGCCATGCAACGTCTCTTGGGGTAACGTTGCGGCCCCATCTGAAGACGATCAAAAGCGTCGATGCAGCGCGTTATGTGCTGGAAAACGGCAATGGGCCTGCCACGGTTTCGACGCTGGCAGAGGCTGAGGTTTTTGCGAGGGCAGGGATCACGGATATTCTCTATGCTGTGGGGATCAGCCCGGACAAACTGGACCGTGTCGTAGCGCTGCACCGGCAAGGGTGCAGGCTGACGGTGCTGCTCGATTGTGCAGCGCAAGCCAAGGCGGTAGCCGCAGCTTCCAAAACCTCTGGAATAACTATCCCGGCAATGATCGAGATCGATAGCGACGGGCATCGCAGCGGATTAACGGCAGACGATCCCGCTTTGATCGAAGTTGGGCGGATCCTGCACGAAGGCGGCGCAGAGTTGAGTGGCGTCTTGTGCCATGCAGGCGAAAGCTATGGCGCTGTCGGCCGAACGCAGCAGGCGATATGCGCAGAAGAGGAACGGCTTGCCGTGGTCAATTCTGCGGCCATGTTGCGAAAATCTGGTTTGCCCTGTCCCGTAGTCAGCGTTGGATCCACCCCAACCGCCCACGCCGCGCAAGACCTGACGGACGTGACCGAACTTCGCGCGGGCGTCTATGTCTTTTTCGATCTGGTGATGGCAGGGATCGACGTGTGTGACATAGGCGATATCGCGTTGAGTGTTCTGACAACGGTCATCGGACACCAGGCGGCCAAGGGTTGGACCATTTGCGACGCAGGCTGGATGGCTATGTCGCGGGACCGAGGCACAGCCAATCAGCGCGTCGATCAGGGTTATGGGATTGTCTGCGATGTAGCCGGCACGGTGATACCTGGTTTGATCATGATCCAAGCCAATCAGGAACACGGCGTGATCGCCCGTCGGCCTGATTTTGGTGGTGCGGTCCCTGAGCTTCCAGTGGGCACCCGCTTGCGCATCTTGCCTAACCACGCGTGTGCAACAGCTGCGCAACATCAGCGGTACCATGTCATTCCTGAAACCGCTGGCGCAGATCTTATGACATGGGCGCGGTTTGGTGGCTGGTAGCCAACGCTTCCACGCTTCTCGCTCCATCCGGCCTCGCCAGCGTCGGAGTCTTTCAGATTGCGTATCAGCGGAAGTAATTAGAATAAGATAGAGTCTCGGAAACTAGGCGGAGTGCAACATTATTTAACATAAACTTCATTATGCGTGACTGACGCTGTTTCGTGTCATGGTGTATTGACGGTCATCGCTACTCGCCCTAGTAGCATTTGCAACACCAAGTACCCGGAACTGCATGCACATTGGTCCTCTGTCTCTAAGCACCGATTTTCGATTTTTCTGCTCCCTCATCTTCGAATGTAACATATATCGCGTGGCGATATTTCGTGCACCGTGTCCGTTTCGCGGGCATGAACTTGCGGGACCGTGTAGCATTGAACATCCAGGACTTGAGACGCGCCCGCGGCCTCAGCCAGGAAGCGCTTGCTCATCAGGCCAACGTAAGCCGCGGTCACATGGGCAGGCTCGAGAACTCGAAGTTCGCAGCCTCCCTCGATCTTCTCGAACGCATCGCCCGGGCGCTAAACGTCGATCCCGAAGAGCTTTTCGCGAAGCGCTAATCCGCTTCCCGAGGCTTTGATCCCGCCCCGATTACGAAAGACAGAACGGCAAGAACGGTACGAGTGGCGCGGTTACATGGCGAAGAGAAAGACAGGCTGGCCTTTCCAGGAAGGGTTTCTGAACGACGGTGCGCAGGAGATTCACCTGTTCACCGATTACCGTTGGAATGATGGCTCGGTGAGCCGCCGCTGGCATGTCGATCCTGATGGCTATGATACCTGCCTTGCCGAGCTTCGCCCCATTTCGCTGAAGGCATCGGGCGATCCGAATCAGTAGGAGAACCACTCCGAGTGGCCCATGTTGCCCTCGTAGTCGCCGTATTCGACCATGATGCTGCGGGAATAGAAGTGCCATAGGCCTCCGCTGGTCGGGTAGGCGATTTCCTGCCCGCTTTCGGAGACGAATGTCGCGGGCCAGGGCGTGTGGGAACCGTAGACCCGCTGGATGTAGCGGCAGGTCCGGTTTTCGCGATCGCAGGAGCGGATCGACCAGTCCCACTGGCGCGGTTCGTCGCGCGGCTCGTAGGAGCGCCCGGTGAACCAGATCACATGAGTGCGGTTCAGCCATTCATACTCCGGCAAGTTTGTATCGAGCTCGCCCTCTCCGCCGGGCCCACCCAGCTCGACCGGCACATGGGCAAAGGTGCAGACCCCGAAAGGCGGCAGGCTCGGCCAGGGTGTGATCCGACGAATCATCGTGCGATAGGCCCGCGCGCAGACGGCACTCGGTGGGAAACCACCCGCCATGCAGAGCATGATGGCGCAGTCGATATCATAGGCCTGCGCCTTCACCGGCACCCCAAGAGCACCAAACACCCCGATTATCGCCGCCATCGCCTGCCGTTTCATGTCACTCTCCCGCAAAAGTTGCGGCAACTATCGTGCAATTTGTTTTTTTCTGCAATATGTCGTATTGACTCTATATGTCTTTATGGCCTTAGTGTCGTGAAGTAGAAGGGCTCTCGTGGGGAGAGTCCGAACATGCCGATAGCGCGCAACCAGATCCTGATCACCATCGATGGTGTGAAAGACCTTCAAGAAGAAGGCATCGCGTTCCGCTGCCGGTATGAACTCGTAGGGTTCACGGACGATGGCAAGCCGCGCTACCAGTGCATCTACCTGCGCGCGGGCGAGCCGGAAGCCATTCTGGTCTCGACCCGGATCACCCCACACGGACCTGAGCCGCGGTATTTCAACATATGGCCGGGGCTCTTCAAACATCATCTCGAGTTCGGTGACGGGCGCGATCTGCGCTTTGGTCCTGACTACAGCATCACCCTCGAGGAGCGCGGCTGACGTCATCGCCTTCGGTCGCGACGGCACGGCCCGGACCTCGGGCTGGACTTTCCACGGCGCGAGGCCTGCCTGGGCGGGGCTGGATGATAGCGCTGAGGCCGAAGTGGTTCTGGCCTCGCTGGTCGCCACGCCGCCGTCCGGACGCGACGACATCCTCTCCCTGATCCGGACGACTGCTGATCGCCATCAGGGGAACCGTGCCCTGCGCCAGGTTAATCTGCGCGCCAACGACTGGCAGGTCCTGTTCCGAGCACTGGTCGAGGCCGAAAGCAGCTACAACCCAACTGCCGTCAGCCCCAAGGGCGCCTATGGTCTCGGCCAGCTGATGCCAGACACGGCCCGCGGCCTCGGAGTCGATCCGCGCGATCCCTCCCAGAACCTCGATGGCGCGGCGCGCTATCTGCTCGCGCAGCTCGCCACGTTCAAGGACATCGACCTGGCGCTCGCAGCCTATAATGCCGGGCCGCACCGCGTGATCGAGTATTCAGGCGTCCCGCCTTTCACCGAGACCCGCGACTATATCGCGCGCATCCATCGGATCCGGTCCCGGCTGGCAGGTAAGCCTGTTTCCGCTCCGGACATCCGCGTCGCAGACGGTGTTCCAGCCCGCGCGCCCGTCCTCATCGATCTTCAGTAAAACAAGGAAACTTCGCATGCTCCGACATCGCCTCAGCCGCCTCTTGCCTGTCGCCACAACCTTGGCGGCTTTCGCAACGCCAGCCCTCGCGCAAGACTTGTCACCGATCCAGACCATGCTGGAAACCGTTGAGGCTGCCCTGACCGGTCCGATCGGGATCGCGGTCGCCACGCTCGCGGTCATCGGCACCGGTTTCATGTGCATGATGGGGCGGCTCAACTGGGGCTGGTTTGCCTCGGTCATCATCGGGATCGTGCTGATCTTCTCGGCCGGCACCATCGTTGACGGCTTCTCCTGAGATCCGAGTAAAGCAGTGGCAGAACGATCCCCCCTTTTTCTGGGCCTCGCCCGTCCGCCCAAGTATCTGGGCCTCCCCGTCGGATACCTCGTGGTGCTGGCGACCGGGGTCGTTCTGCCGTTCATCTGGACGAAGTCGATGATCTTCTTCCTGATCGGGCTCGTCGCCTATCCGATCCTCTGGTTCGTCGCCGACCGCGAGCCACATTTCTTCGAAGTGCTGCGCGTTTCCTACGGCTCGGTGCGCCCAACGAAGAACCGCCAGCTTCACGGAGGTGACAGCTTTGGCGCTTGATGCAGGCACTCTTTCCACTCACGGAACAGCCCTGCATCAAGCGGGCGGCGGGGCGTTCGCGCGGGAGAGCTATCTCGCCGAACACCTGCCGTATTTTGCCCTCGCCGATGACGATGTCATGGTCCTGCGCGAGGGCGATCTCCTGGCGACCCTGCGCCTCGACGGGCTGAACCCGATGACCACCGAGGATGCCCGGCTCGATGCGCTCAAACGCGCGGTCGCAGCCATCGTCGCCCAGACCGGCAACGCCTTCGGTTTCTACGTCCACCGGATCTCCGTGCCGCAGGATCTCGGCATGCGCCCTATCGAGGGAGACAGTTTCGCAGCCGCGATCGACGCGCGCTGGCAGGCCCATGTCAAAGACCTGCGACCGGCCAAGCGCCAGCTCTATCTCAGCGTCATCAGGCGGCCCGACATTTCGGCGCGCATTCCGCTCCTGCGCGCGCTGGCCCGCAAGGCTTGGGTCAAGGACCGCGCGACACGGATGCAGGAATTGAACGAGGTCATGGGCTTCTTCGAGGTTGCGCTTGCCTCGGCCAACCCCGTCAGGCTCACGAAATCGGGCGGCGAGTGGCTGGGCTACCTCAACACGCTGAACGCAGGCAGCTTCTCCCCCATCGCCTTCGGGCAAAGCGCCCTGCCCCTCTCGCATACCTTGAGCAATTGCCGCGCGACCTTCGACGGCGACGTTGTCACCCTCACCGACGCCGTGACCGGTCAGGTCAAATACGGCGCGCTCTTTTCGATGAAGACCTACCCGGCATTGACCGATGTGACGCTGCTCGACGCGCTCGACCTGCCGCTCGACATCGTGCTGACGAATTCCTTCAGCCCGATCCCGAACAATATTATGGCCGAGCGGATACAGCGGATCATCCGCCAGATGCAGGCTTCCGACGATGCCGCCGTCTCCCTGCGCGAACAGCTGGGTCAGGCCGCCGATGACCAGGAGGCGGGGCGCATCGCCTTTGGCGATCATCACCTCTCGATCGCCGTCTATGCCCCAGACCGCGACACGCTCGAACGCGCCGCCGCCCAGATCAAACGCGTGGGCCAGGAGATCATGTCTGTCATCGTGCGCGAGAACATGGCGCTGAAAGCCACCTACTTCGCGCAATCGCCCGGCAACTTCGGCTACCGGGCGCGCAAGACGCCGATCTCCTCGATCAATTTCGCGGATTTCGCGGCGCTTCATGGCAGCGTCGAGGGACGCGGACGTGACCAGTCGCCCTGGGGTCATACCATTTCGGTCCTGCCGACGGTCGGCACCTCCGGTTATCGCTTCAATTTCCACGAGGCGGGCAGCCCCGGCAAGGAACCGACCGTCGGCCATACGCTGGTTCTGGGACGCACCGGCACCGGCAAGACACTGACCACGGCTTTCCTCGCAGCCCAAGCGCAACGGGTCGGCGCGCGGCTTTTCTTCTTCGACAAGGATCGCGGCCTCGAGATGGCGGTCCGCGCCCTTGGCGGCCGCTACAACGAAATCCGCGCGGGCGTGCCGACTGGTCTGAACCCGCTCGCCACCGAGACCGACGAGCGCGGCCGCGCCTGGCTCTCGGACTGGCTTGCGACCCTTCTCACGCGCAACGGCACGCTCTCGGGAGAGCAATCGCGCCATATCCAGAGCGCGGTCGGCCAGAACGCCGACGCGGGGGCAGGCCTGCAACGCTTTGTCAGTTTCGAGACCCTGTTCCAGTCGCTTGATGACGATGGCGAGTTGCAAAGCCGCGTCGCCGAATGGGCGCCGGGTGGGCGCTACGGTTGGGTCTTCGACGAGCCCGAGCGCGGCACAGGCCTCAAGCTCACGGGCGATATCGTCGGGTTTGACATGACCGAGATCCTCGACATGACCACCGAGCGGATGGCGGTGCTCTCCTATATCTTCCGGCAGATCGAACGTGTGGTCGAGGATCGCCGCCCGACCATCATCGTGCTCGACGAGGCCTGGAAGCTCTTGGACGATCCCTACTTCGGGGCACGGCTGGAAAACTGGCTTGTGACGCTCAGGAAGATGAACTGCGTCGTGATCATGATGACGCAATATCCGAGCCAGCTGCGCGACAGCCGCGTCGGCAAGACCATCGTCGAGACGGTGCCGACGCAGATCCTCTTTCCGAACGACCGCGCCACCATCTCGGATTACGACTTCCTGCGCGTGAACGCCAAGGAGGCCGCCCTCCTCGTCCAGCCCACCATCGGCCAGCGCATCGCGCTCGTGCGCTCGGCGGGCGACAGCGTCTTCGTCGATGCGGACCTCTCTGCGCTTGGCGACCTCCTTCCCATCCTTGGCGGCGGCGCCACTGGCGAGGCCCGTGTGCCCGCCGATTGGCGCGCCAATCCCGATTTCTGGAGACATGTACTATGAGTTCGAAACCCTTCCTTGCGCTCTGCGCCGCCGCAAGCCTTCTCTCTGCTTGCGAGAAGTACACCGAGAAAACCTCGCCCTGCTTCGGACGCAATGGCGAGCCGCAGGTGACGCGGTCCGCGTTTTCGGTCTCGACCATGGGCGCAGCGGCTCACGCAACGGCCAAGCCCGACTGCACATTCGAACCCCTGCCCCGTCCGGAATGAGCCGTGTCGCGATCATATCTGCGGGGCTCTGCCTTGGCCTCGGCGCCCTGCCCGCGCTCGCCCAGGGCGTGCCGACGCAGGATAATTCTGCGATCGGACGCGCCATCGCGCGGGTGACGGCATTGGCCGAAGATCTGGGCGTCCAGCAGGACATGGACCGCACCGAGTCCACTCTGGCCGATGTGCAGGCCGACCAGCTGCGCGTCCTCGAGGAGATGACGGCGGCCATCACCGGTCCCGGCTTCGACATCCGCGCGCTCGAAGGGAATGCGGATTTCGGGGTGGCGGCGGTCTACCCGAACACCGATCCAAGCCCGATGAACAGCCGCCTTTTCGGCGAGGGCCGCGAGACGGTCGAGATGATGATCGTCGAGGTCGCGGGCGAGTTCGCAGGCGCCCCCGGTGTGGCCCGCGCCGGTCTCTCGGCCACCCAGTGGCGCTGTCTCTTCCAGGCCCTGATCAAGCAGGAGAGTCGCTTCAACGTCGCCGCACAGAGTCCGGTCGGGGCCTATGGCCTGACCCAGCTCATGCCCGGCACCGCCTCCGATCTCGGCGTCAACCGCTATGACGTGAAGGACAACCTGCGCGGCGGCGCGCGCTATATCACGACCCAGCTCAACCGCTTCGGCAATATCCCCCATGCGCTGGCGGCCTATAACGCAGGGCCGGGACGCGTGATCGAATATGGCGGCGTGCCGCCCTTCGCCGAGACCCAAGGCTACGTCCGCAACATCTCCAAATTCTACAATGAATACCTGGCCGTGGTGGGGGGCGCCGACGCACTTGGCACGCTCTCGCCCTCGGATTTTGCCCTCGCCGAATATGCCAGCATCTCGGAGGCCGGCGTCTATTACGGCGCCGACAGTTCGGCGACCACTGAGCAGGTCATCAACCGCCTCCGCGCGATCATCCTGCAGATCGATGCCCAACCCAATGCCAAGGCGGCCTGGGAGCTCAACACCTACGCCAAGGCCGAGATCGGCCGCATCCTCACTCTTCGTGTCCGGCTGATGGCCGCCAACCAGCAACGCGAGGCGGCTTACGCGCAGCACCTCGTCGCCGACCGGTTGGCGGAGCGCGACTTCATGCAGATGGGAGTTCCCGAATGAGACAGCTTCTCCTGACCGTGGCCGCCGTCACAACACTTGGGCTCGCCTCGCCCGCCGCGGCTCAAGGTGTCCCGACTTTCGATGGATCGCAGCTTGGTCAGCTTGTGGCCCAGCTCGAGCACATGGCCGAGGACCTGAACGTCCAGATGCAGCAGCTCGCCACCATGCGGCTGGAGTTGGAAACCCAGCTGTCGCAGCTTACCAACCTCGAGGCGCAACTGACCTCGCTGATCGAGGGCAGCGGGTTAGGTGAACTTTTCGCCACTGTCGAAGAGTTCCGCGCGCTGCGCGGCAAGCTGGTCGCGCCCCTCAATACCGCGCAGTCTTTGGCCAGCGGCGATTTCCTGAGCGGCTTCAATCCGGGCGCGGAACTCTCGGCCTCGGTCGAGCGGGTGCTCTCTGGCAGCGGTTTCACGTCGGAACGCCTGGGGACACTCTCAGGCTCCGACCAGCCTACCGACAACCGGATTGCCGCCTCGGCCGGGGCCAGCGCCATGTTGTCGGTCGCCGCGCAGGAAAGTCATGAAGAGGCCGGTCAAAGCCTCGAGCGGCTCGAGACCATGGTCGGGCTGATCGATGATCAGGACGGCCTCAAAGCCGCGGTTGATCTCAACACCCGCGTCACCGCCGAGCTTGGCATCATCCTGACCCAGATCTGGCGGCTGGAAGCGGCGCAAGGCGTCAGCGCTGGCCAGCTCGGCGTCGTCGATGCTGCGACCCTCGCCGATGAGCGCAAGTTCCGCTCGATGGCGGTGGATCCATGAGAATGTCCATGACCCACAAGTTGGCTTCAGTTCGGGCTCTTGGTCTTGCCGCTCTTGTCTTGGCCGCACTTCACAGTGCCGCACTGGCCAAGACCCCGAACACCGAACCATCCGGCGACACGCCCTTCAGCTCGATGGTCGTCGCGCGGGACGAGGCCGACGACTGCCGCGTCCCGAAACCGCCCGCCGATCTGGCCGAGACCGCGTACCTGCGCAATGGCTACCGCGCCATCCTGCGCATCCTGATCGCCGAAGAAGCGCTCGTTTCGGAAACCTGCACCTGCCTGCTGAGTCAGTTCACCTGGCATCAGGCGCTCACCGCCCTGCCCCGGTTCCAGACCTCGAACAACCCACGCCTGCCGTTCAAAGTGCTGGATCTCTACGCCAAAGCCGATGCGCTGGAAGCCCAGGTTACGGAGGCATGTGCCGAGTAAATGGGGGTCATTCGCGACATCCTCGGCCAGGTCGACGCTGCGGTGAACACCGTGGCGCAGGACGGCTTTGTCTCCTCGGCGGCCTCGGTCGGCAATGTCATCTCGGCGGGCGCGACCCTCCTTGTCGTCCTTCTCGGGATCAACGCGGTGATGCAGCTCCGCCCCCTGCCCTTCGGCACCGGTTTTGCCTTCGGGATCAAGGTGGCACTCGTAGGGATCTTCGCGCAGAGCTGGGACAACTTCAGCGTCATCTATGGCATCGTCACAGAAGTCCCCGACTCCGTCGGCGCCTCGATCCTCGCGCTCACCGGCTCGGGCGACGAAGCCGGGGTCTATGAGAGCCTCGACAACATGGTTGCCCGCATCACCGCCTATGGCGATACGATCGGCGACCGCGCAGGCTGGGTCTTCGGCGCGGTCCTCGGTGCCATCTTCTTCGTCCTTTCCGCCGTCTTTGCCGCCGTAACCGCCGGGATCATCGCCTTCGCCCGCATCGTTTTCGCGCTGATGATCGTGATCGCCCCCTTCATGATCGTGACTTCGCTCTTCAAACCGACCCAGTCCCTCTTCGAGGCCTGGACCCGCGCCACCATCGGCTACGCGCTCATGCCCGTCGCCGCCGCCGGGGCCGCGGGCATCATCGTCGCCATCGCCGAGGCCATAGGCGACGCCTCCGCCGATCCGGGCGATGTCGAGACCGTCAGCCTCATTCTGCCCTTTCTCGTGATCCTAATCCTCAGCGCCGGGATCATGGCCTCGGTGCCCAACATCGCCTCAAACCTCACCGGTGTCGTCGGCATTGCCTCCAACGCCGCGGGTCTGACCGGTCTCGCCCGCCAGGGTTTTGTGAACACGCGGGAGTATGGCACTGGCGCAACCTCACGTCTTGTCACCGGCAAATCCCCACATGAGCTGAACCAGATGGCCAATGCGGGCGTGGTGAAGACCGGCGAGATGATTCGCCAAAGCCCCGGCGCGCTCCTCTCCGCCGCCAAATCCTTCCGCAAACCCTGATGTGAAAGACGACTGACGTGAAGAAGCTTGTGACCAGTTCCACCTCGCCTGACCGCGACGCTTTCGAGGCGGATTTCATCTACGGGCCAAGGCGACGCGAGCGCTTTGCATGGTTTGTCGCGGCAGCAGGGGTGCTGGTCGGCGTGGCCGGCATGGTCGCGGGCGCGAGTCTTTTTCCCCTCAAATCGACTGAAACCTTCGTGGTCGTGGTCGACAAGGAGACCGGCGAGATGGACCGGGTCGCGGCGGTGCAGGCACTGACGCTCTCTGAGAGCGACGCCATCATCCAGGCCAATCTCGTATCTTACGTCGACGATCGCGAGACCTATGACCTGACCGATGGCGAGCAGCGCATCAACTCGGTGCTCGACCGCTCCGACGGCGATGCCGCGCGCACGCTACGCGATCTCTGGTCGTCCACCAATGAAGACTACCCGATCACCGTCTACGGGCGCGACGCCAAGATCGAGGTGGTCATCAAGTCCGTGAACCAGATCGAGCGCGGCGTGGCCCAGGTCCGCTTCACCCGCACGCTGCGCCGTCCCCGCGACACCCGCACCGTCACCCGGTCTTACGTGGCCACCGTCGGCTACGACTTCCAACCCGAAACCCGCCAGCGCCTTCAGGACGTCTGGGCCAACCCCTTGGGCTTCGTGGTGACCTCCTACCGCGTCGACGCCGAGACCCTGGAGAACTGACCAAGATGAAATCCCTGCCCGCGCTCCTCCTGGCGCTTGCCCTTCCTGTTGCCGCCCTCGCCGAGGCCACGCCGCAAGGCGGTCCGCTCGACATCCGCATCCGCACCGCCGTTTATAATGAAAACCAGGTCTACCGGATCGAAACCGATCTTCGACATTCGACGACGATTCATTTCGGGGCGGGCGAGCGGTTCGAGGCGGTGATCGTCGGCGACACCGAGAGCTTCCAGGTCGATCCGATCCCCGAACTTGGCAATGTGCTGACGATCAAACCACATGTGGCGCAGGCCTCGACCAACATGACGGTCATCACCAACCGACGCACCTACTCTTTCCATCTGCGCGAGGGTTCGATTCCGAACCGCACCGGAATGTTCTTCGAGGTGCGCTTCCGTTACCCCGACGAGGAACGCCGCGCGACGGCGGCTACCCAGCCCAAGGGCATTGAGGCGCCGCGCAACTACAACTACCGCGTCTCGGGCGAGGGCGACTTCCGCCCCAGCCATATCTATGACGACGGGCGCTATACGTATTTCGTCTTCCCGGAGAACGGTCGCCAACCCGCCCTCTTCAAGGCCGATGACCAGGGCCGTGAGCGCACCGTCAACTGGACCCAACAAGGCAACACCGTCCGGGTGCTCGGGGTGAACACCTACTGGACGCTGCGCATCGGCGACGAGGCGATCTGTGCTATGCGCGACGAGAGCGCCATCTACGTGAGCAACTGACCATGGCCGATCAAACCCCTCCCGATCTGCAGGACCGTCTCGATCAATTCAGCCAGCGCGGTAAATCCAAACGCCGTGGCAACAGCCTCGGGGTCGGTGCCTTCGCCGCCGCCCTCGCCCTTGGCGGTGCCGGGGTCGCGTATTTCCTGGCCACCGGCCTGCAGGAGGGCGACAGCGCACTCGAGACCTCCGATGTCGAGACCTTCCAGGACCGCCGCCCCGGCACCGGCGGGCGGCTGGAGTTTCCACCCGACGAGACCGAGCAACGGGTCAATGACGCGCTGATCGCCGTCGAGGAAGCACTCGACGTGCCCGCGGCCCCTGCCCCGGAACCGAACGCCGAAGTGCTGGCCGAGATCGCCAAACTCCGCGAAGCTCTCGCCGCCAGCCAGGCCGCCCGCAACTCGGAAATCCAATCCGCCGTCGCGGACCTGCGCGAAGCCTTCGACGAGCAGAAGGCAGCACTCGAAGCAACGCTTGCCGCAAAAGAAGTTGAGCTTGCCAACCTGCAGCGCCAGACCGAGTCCCGTATCGCCGGGTTGCAAGCCATGCTAGATGCCGAACGGGCGCAGCGGGAAGGGCTCGAGGCCGAGCTCGACCGTGAGGGGCTGATTGCTGACCAGCGCCTGCTCGAGGAACGCCGCAGGCAAGAAGAGGAACAGCGTCAGCGCGAGGCCGAGCGGATCGCCGAAGAGCTTCTGACCGCGCAGATCAAATCCCCCGCCGTGGTCTATGCCGACGGTCCGCGTGGCGGCCAAAGTGGCGCGGCGGTGGCCGATCCGGCGGCCGCAGGCACCGGGGGACCCGTGCTTTCGGGCAATGAGCAATTCCTGCAGACCGCCCGCCCGCTCGAGGTGCAGGAAGCCACCCGCCTCGCTTACCCTGAGCGCACCCTGACCCAAGGGTCCGTCATCCAGGCGGCGCTCCAGACCGCCATCAACAGCGATCTGCCCGGGTCTGTCGTCGCGGTCGTCTCTGAGCCGGTTCCGGCGTTTTCCGGTGACCGGATCCTGATCCCCCGAGGCTCCCGCCTTTTTGGCCAATACCGCTCGGGGATCGAGATGCATCAGAAACGTATCCTCATCCTTTGGACCCGCGTCCTGACCCCGGACGGCACCTCGATGGAAATTGCCGCCGTGGGCGGGGACCAGCTTGGCCGCTCGGGACTAACCGGTCTTGTCGACACCAAATTCGCTGAGCGTTTCGGCGGGGCAGCGCTGATTTCCGTGATCGGGGCGGCACCGGCCGTTGCTGCGGAGAGTGCCAATAATGAAACCACAAGCATCGTCCTGGGCGATGTCGGCAGCGATCTTCAGGACGCGGTCGGGTCCGTCATTGCCGATCAGGTCTCGATTGCGCCGACGATCTATGTCGATCAGGGCGCCTCGGTCACTGTGCTCGTGGATAGAGACGTGGTGATTTACTGATGGATCAGGCCTCGCCAGCCTCCTACCTCGAGCGCTATCTCGACCCGTTCCGCGACCTCCTGAGACGGGACGACGTGGTCGAGATCGCGATCAACCCGGACGGAAAGGTCTGGCTGGAGGTCGCGGGCGACGCCACCATGCGCCACGAAGGCCAGACCGTGGATCGTATCACCGCTCTCAACATGGCCCAGACCATCGTCGGCGACGCCAAGGCCCGCGTCTCTGAAAAGAACCCCCTCGTCTCCGGCAAGGTAGAATATGCAGGCCGCCCCCTCCGGGTCCAGGTCGCCGTTCCGCCCGCCATCGATCGCGGCGCCTCGATCACCATCCGCCTCTTTGCCTCGGGCAGCGTCCGGGATTACGCCCCCGCCTATCTCTTCGGCAAAGCCGTCTCGCTCGATGCCCTCCGCGCCGAGAAGATGAAAAACATCGCCTCCCTCGCCGAAGAGAACCTTGAGGCCGCGCTGCAAACCCTGGTCGAGGCACGGCTCAACGTCCTGATCAGCGGCGGCACCTCAACCGGCAAGACCACGTTCGCTCGTCACCTCCTGACGCATGTCAGTGAGCACGAACGGCTGATCACCATTGAGGACGCCTTCGAACTCTTCCCCGGCCAGCCGAACACGGTCGCCCTCCTGGCCGACCGCGGTGCCGGCTCGCAACGCAGCGCCAACGCCCTCCTGCAGGCCTCCCTCCGTATGCGCCCCGATCGGATCATCGTCGGCGAGTTGCGCGGGGCCGAGGCCCTGACCTATCTCGAGGCGATCAACACCGGCCATGGTGGGTCGGTTTCAACCATCCACGCTGAAACCGCAGAACTCGCCATCGACCGGCTGGCGATCATGGTGCTGCAGGCTGGCACACCGCTGACCTTCGCCGAAGTGCGCGAATACATCCGGAAATCCATCGATGTGATCGTCCAGCTTGGGCGGGCTGAGGGGAAGCGCGGGATTACGGAGTTCTATTTGCCGGTGGGTGGATTGGTGCGCCAATCCTGACAGGCGCTTGCACTGCAAGAGATTTAACAGCCCCTAACTAAAACCAAACCATATCTTGGGATGATTCGAAATCTCACTTACCGAATGTATTGAGAAACTTGAATATCCAAGACCTGCGTACTTGCGGTGATGGGTGAACACTATGTCCGTCTCACCAGACCTAAGCTCTTTATGCAAAGAGAAAAATTTGGAACGGATGTTCCAATATCCAGACCATGATGTGATGCACCAGTTCAATACTGAACCAGAAGCCTTCAGCTTCGAATCCCCATCATGGCGACGGATCGCGAAGAAGCTTAGCAATATGCTGACGCAAGACTTGCACCACTTCGTCCTCAAACCAGACATTGCCCCGGAACCAACTTGCGTTGCGCGGGCTTGGGTGGGGCAGCAGGATCACCTCGGGCCAGCGCGCACGCCAGTCCCGCATCGCATTCCCAAGCGACAGCTTAATGGTTTCAGGCAGGTGCCATGCTTGCGCATAGCGTCCGATCACCACGGTGAGGCGCACATTAGTAAGAGCGTCGAGCAATGGCTGCCGCCAGCGGAGCGCGCATTCGGGGCGCGGAGGCAGGTCGCCCTATCGTCCGGTTCCGGGATAGCAAAACCCCATAGGCAGGATGGCAACCTTCGCAGGATCCCGAAAGGTGGCCGCGTCGAGGCCGAGCCAATGTCTCAGCCGCACCCCTGAAGCGTCATCGAATGGGCGCCTGGCCAGATGCGTCCGCCGCCCCGGTGCCTGGCCCGCGATCAGAATGCGCGCGCTGTCGCCGATCTGGACGAGTGGACGCGGCCCGAGGGGCAGGTCCGCGCATGCCGTGCAGGCGGCGACTTGCGTGCGCAGCCGCTCGATCTCGGCTGGGCCGCGATCAGGCGCCGAATCCGCCATGGACCAGTTCGATCTTGTTGCCCCAGGGGTCGCGCAGATAGGCGGCGAAGACGCCGGGCATCGGATAGGCGGCACGCACACCCGGAGCTCCCTCGTCGATTGCCCCGGCGTCGAGGCCCGCGGCATGGGCCCTTGCGACCGCCTCGCGATCCGGCGCTGCGAAGGCGACGTGAGCGCCGTTGCCCGCCGAGGCAGGTCCGCCATCGAAGGGGCGCAGCAGCAGAAAGGCGACGCGGTCGCGGCCGAAGGCGGCGAAGCCCTCTCCCTCGGCCAGACAGCGGATGCCGAGTTCATCCAGAACACGGCTGTAGAAGGCGCGCGCCGCAGGCACGTGGGGAACGCCGAGGCTGAGATGGTCGATGGTCGTCACAGGTTGTCTCCTTTGGGCATGTCGTCCGTCGAAGGGGTGTCGAGGCGGAATTTCAGGAATGTCGCGCCGGAGTGGTAATGCCGACCGGCAGACTGTGCTCCCATCCGGTGCAGCGCACCGAGGTTGCGGCGCGAGGGCGGCAGGAGGAAGGTGACGAAGGGAATGCGCGGATCGGCCCGCGCGAAGTCGAGCGCCGCCCGCGTGATCCGCTGGCCAAGCCCGAAATCCTGCGGCCGCAGCACGAGGCCGAAGTCCCATTCCGCGCTTTCCTTCTGGAACCCGCCCCAGCCGACATAGCGGCCATCGGCCAGAAAGGCCCAGTGACCGAGACCGTCGCGCGCCCAGGCCGCCTCCTTGGCCGCCACGAAGGCCCGCGCCTCGGCCTCGCCCCAGGCGCCCGTCAGCAGCGGCATGTGTTCGCGCAGGCGCGGGTCGGACATGTGCGCCAGCAGTTCGGCCAGCGGCACCTCGGTCAGCCGCGCGAAGCGGAGGGCGGGGACGACGCCGGTCACGCTGTTTGCCGCAGCGCGATGCGGGGGTGCTCCATCAACCGGGACAGCGCGCTGTCTTTCCGGCGCAGGAAGTCGGCAAGCCTGTCGTCATGGTCGGGCGCGACTGCGGTCCGCACCGACGGCCGCTCGGCAAGTTCGCGACGCCAGGCCTGCATCCAGGTCAGACCATCTAAGACGCCGAAATCGCCGATCCGGTCGAAGGTGTCGAAGTAGCGGAATACCGGCGCGAAGACCGCATCGACCAGGCTGAAATGGTCGTCGGCGAACCAGGGGCCGGGGCCAAGCTGGCCCTCCATCACCCGGAACCGCGCGTGGAGCGCCGCAGCCTTCCGCTCGAGCGTCCCGGACTCGGGGGCGGTGTAGAAACCGGCGATGTCGTTCAGGCATTCCGAGCCGAAGCCGATCCAGGCGCGGTGCCGCGCGCGTTCGACTGGGTCGGCGGGGTGGAGCGGGTTGGGCTGCGTCTCCTCAAGGAATTCCAGGATCGCGGCGGATTCGAACAGCGCCGCCTGGCCGACCTTCAGGATCGGCGTCCGCCCGAGCGGCGACAGCGCGAGGAACCAGCCGGGCTTGTTCGCCAGATCGACGGTGATGCGATCATGCGGCACGCCCTTTTCGTCCAGCGCGATGGCGATGCGCTGGACGTAGGGGCAAAGTGCATGGCTGACGAGGGTGATGGCAGGTGACATGGTAAGCTCTCCTGGGAATGGTGCGGGCCGGCCGAAGGGGATTGGAACAGGGCAGCCCGCGCGCGTCATGCGCCGGACCGGGTCCGGACGGTGACGGTTCCTTTCATGTGGGGATGATGGGCGCAGAAGTAGGGATAGTCGCCGGGCGCGTCGAAGGTGATGCGTGCGCGGCCGTCGCGCTCGAGCGTGCCGGTGTCCCAGGCGCCGTCCTCGGCCGTGGCGGTGTGCGGGGCAAAGTCGGTGTTGGTCCAGGTGATGCTGTCCCCGACCAGCAGTTCGACCTGCGCGGGATCAAAGGCGAAGCGGGCAATGCCCACCTCGACCTCGTGCGTGCCGTCATGGGCCCGCGCAAGCCCCGGCAGCCCGGCCAGGGACAGGGCCGCGCCCAGCCCCCGGCCGAACCCGCGCCGGGTCAGGGGCGTCAGCCCGCGCACGTCAGCCCCGCGACCATGTTCTCCGCGTGCTGCTCGTGCGCCTTGAAGGTCACCAGCGCGTCCTCGAGCAGCGCCTTCAGCGGCGCCACCGTGACGGCGGGGATGAAGCTTTCGGCGACGGTCTTGTTGACGACCTGATGGTAGCCAAGCTCATTCTCCGCATAGGCGCAGTCGAAGGCGTTGCCGCTCAGCGCCATCAGTTCCGCGCGCTTGGCGGCGGCACCCTCGACGAGGGCCTGCGAAAGCGCGTTGTCCTGCGGCGTCACGTTCAGTTCGGCGATCAGCGCGCCGGCCGCCTCGTTCACCGCCGTGTGGTCGCGGATCATCGTCTGGGCGAAGTCGCGGACCGCCTCGTTCTCGGAAATCGCCAGCGCCAGATGCGCATAGCGGATGTCGAGCCCGCCTGCGGTATAGGCGGTGTGGGCGATCTCGAGGTCGTTCATCGGCTCGTCCGCCTGAGCGGCGAGGCCGGTCGTGGCGAGGGCGAGGCCGAGGGCAAGAGTCAGGGTCTTCATGGGAGTGTCTCCGGGTTGGTTGTTTCAACGCCACCGGTTTGCCCCAGGTGATCCGGCGTTTGAATGCCGGAAAGTCCGGAATTCATGCCGGATCGTCCGACACGCTGGACGCGCCTGAAATTGCTGATAAACTCTCCGCCATGTTGGACCTTCTCAGTGACATCCTCACCCGCCTTTCGCTTCGTGGCTCGCTCTACTTCCGGACGAGCTTCACCGAGCCCTGGGGCGTCCGCGTGCCCGCCTTCCGCGACGTGGCACGTTTCCACTTTGCCCATCGGGGCGAGGCGCTGGTGCGTGTCGCGGGGGTGCCGGTTCCTGTGCACCTCGCGCAGGGCGACCTGATCGTGATTCCCCACGGCGCGGCCCATGTCCTGTGCTGCCGTCACACCGGCCCCGACGAGGCCCTGCCGCTCGACGATGTGCTGTCCCGGTCCGGGTTTCCGGGTCATGGGACGCTGGTCTGGGGCGGCGACGAGAGCCCGCGCGACACGCAACTGATCTGCGGGCATTTCGCCCTGGCGGAGGGGTCGCGCCACATCCTGTTCGACCGCCTGCCCCCGTTCATCCACCTGCGCGGCTATGGCGAGGAGGCAGGACCCTGGCTTGAAGCCACGCTCAAGGTCATCGGGGCCGAGGCCGGCGGCGCACGTCTCGGCGGCGATCTGATCGCGCTGAAGATGTCCGAGGCGATCTTCGCGCAGGCGGTCCGCGCCCATATCGAGGCGGAGCACGAGGCCGACTGTGGCGTGGCCGGTTTTGCCGACCCCCATCTTGCAAGGGCACTGACCGCCTTTCACCGCGCGCCGACAGCAGACTGGACGGTCGCGAGCCTCGCCCGCGAGGCGGGGCTATCGCGGACGGGCTTTGCCGAGCGGTTCTCGGACCGACTCGGCGTGACGCCGATGGCCTATGTCACCTCCTGGCGGATGCAGATCGCGCGCGAGGCGCTCGCAGCGCGGGGGCTCTCGGTGGCCGAGGCGGCGGAGGTTTCGGGATATGCCTCGGAGTCCGCCTTCAGCCGGGTCTTCAAGAAGGAGATCGGCATATCGCCCGCCGCCTTCCGGCAATCCGGCGTGGCGCGTCACGAGGCAGCTTAGAGCCGCGTCCGAGCTCTCGGACGATCTGCAATACTATATGGACTATCTGAAATTCATCGTCCGCACCGGTACCCTTAGGTTGGAGGCCACGGCGGCGTCGCTCGTCGTTTCATCTCCAACCGAAAGGACCCTGCGCCATGCGCTTCGTCACCAAGACCATCCATGCCTGGCTCGACTACCCCGTCGCGCTCGCCCTCATCGCCCTGCCGTTCCTGCTCGGGCTCGGTGCCTCAAATCCGCTCGCCCTCACGATCTCGCCGATCGTGGGCGTCGCGGCCTTCCTGCTGACCGTGTTCACCGACCACCACCTCGGCGTGATCCGCGTGCTGCCCTACAAGCTGCACCTCGCCGTCGATCTGGCGGTCGGCGTCCTGTTCCTGATCCTGCCCTTCGCGCTCGGCTTTTCCGGGCTCGATGCCGCCTACTACTGGCTGAACGGCGCCGCCGTGGTCGCGGTCATCGGACTCTCGAAACCCGAAACCGCGATGGTCGCGGCCTGATCCCTCTGCATATCGAAAGGACCTATCCAATGGCTCGTATCACCCAGATTTCCGACGCCGCCGCCACCCCCGAGGCCGCCGCACTCTTCACCGCCATCAAGGGCAAGATCGGCATGGTGCCGAACCTCTACCGCGTCGCCGCGAACCAGCCCGCGGTGCTTGCCGGGCTTCTCGGACTCGGCGAAACGCTTGGACGCGGCAGCTTCGACGCCCGCACCCGCGAGGCGATCGCGCTGGCCGTTGCCGGCGCCAATGCCTGCGACTACTGCGCCTCGGCGCATTCCGCGATCTCGGCCGGCCTGCAAGTCGCGCCAGAGACGATCGATGCGCATCTTGCCGGGCGCTCCGAGGATCCGCGCACCGCGGCGATCTTGCGGCTCGCCGTGGCCATCGTGCAGGCGCGGGGCATGGTGGCGGATGGCGACCTTGCCGCGGCCCGCGACGCCGGACTGACACAGGCCGATATCGTCGAGACGGTCGGCAACGTGGTGGCGAACATCTTCACCAACTACCTCAACCACGTTGCCGAGACCGACATCGACTTCCCCGCCCGCAAGGCCCGCGCGGCTTGACGTCCTTGGCCCGGCGGTCCGTCCGCCGGGCCATGGCCCTATATCCGTCGGCCTCCTCGTCATTGCCGTTCGCGCTACACATGCGCCGAGCATGATCGGCTGCATCGGTCGTGCAGATCGTTATCCTCTTCGAGTCACATCCCTTTGGCGCCCAGCTCCCGCCGAACGCAAGGAAGTTGACGACTTCCACGCTTGGGCCACCGGCCCTTACCCGCGTCGCGGCGACTATGCCGCCTTGCCGGTTCCAAGAGGCGGCAGATCGTGTTTGTGGCTCATGATCTATTTCGGAGACTGTGAAACTGATGTGTGCCGGGACCCGCTCACCCCGCGCAGCACGACAGCTTTGCGACATCCTTGTCGAAGGTTTGCGCGGCGAGCTTCAATCCCTCGACCGTCGTGAGATAGGGGAAGATCGTCTCGCCGAGCGCCTTTGTCGTCATGCCGAACTTCAGCGCCATGGCGAGCGTCTGGACAGTGTCTGCCCCCTCCGGCGCCATGATCACGCCGCCGAGAAGTCGGTCGGTCGCCCGGTCCGCGACGAGCTTGATCAGGCCGCGCGTGTCGCGGGCGGCGAGCGCGCGGGGCACGTTGTCGAGGGTCAGCACGCTGGTCTTGACGTCATGACCCGCCGCGCGCGCCTGCGCCTCGGTCAGGCCGACGCCGGCGACCTGCGGATCGGTGAACACCACCCAGGGCATCGCGGCGTTGTCGTAGCGCTCCGCCCCGCCCAGAACGGCGTTGCGGGACGCGAGCTTGGCGCCATAGGCGGCCATGTAGACGAACTGGTCGCGATCGGTGACGTCACCGGCGGCGAAGATGCCGGGCTTCGCGGTCTGCATGTCGTCGCCAACCCGGATCGCACCGTGTGCGTCGGTCTCGACGCCCATCTCGGTCAGGCCCAGCCCCTCGGTGTTGGGCGCGCGTCCCGTCGTCAGGACGAGGCGGTCGGCTGTCAGTTCGCGCTCCGCGCCGTCCACCGTCACGGTCAGCACCGCAAGGTCCCCGTCGCGCCGCGCGGCGTGATAGGTCGCGCCATCGAGGATGGTAAGACCTTCGGCGCGCAAAGCCTCGGTCAGAGCCTCGGACACCTCCGGCTCGGTGCGCGGCAACAGGCGCGAGCGGCAGACGATCGTAACGCGGGTGCCCATTCGCGCCATCATCTGCGCGAGTTCCACGCCGATATAGCCGCCGCCGAGGAAGATCAGGCTTGCGGGCAACCGGTCCAGTTCCAGCAGCGACGTGCTATCGAGCGTTGGTGCGTCCTGGATCCCAGGGATGTCGGGCACGGCGGGTCGGCCACCGGTCGCGACGATCACCTTGGGAGCCGTGATCCTGCGCCCGCCGACCTCGACCCCGCCGGGGACGATCCGCGCCGGACCCTCGTCGAGATAGCTGACGCCCTCGTAGCCCGGCAGCAGGTCGGCGTACTTCTTCTGGCGCAGTGTCGCGACAAGATCGTCCTTGGCCGCAACCAGCGCCGACCAGTCGGCGACCTGCGCCTCGCCGTTCAGGCCCGGGAACCGATGTGCTGTCTGCGCACCGTGCAGGGCTTCCGCGGCCCGGATCATCGTCTTGGAGGGCACGCAGCCCACGTTCACGCAGGTCCCGCCGATGGTTCCATGGCCGATCAACGCGACGCGCTTGCCTCCCTCGGCGGCGGTGATCGCGGCCGAGAAGCCGGCCGATCCGGCGCCGATCACGGCAAGGTCGAAATCGCCCTTGGGCGCGCAGCAATCGTCTTTCATCAGGTCATCCATCCGTTCGAGTGGTCTGGCGCCGCTGCCGTCTCCAGACCGCGTACACGGTCTGTGCGACGAAAAAGGCGAGCGCGGGCAGCAGCACATAGTCGAGCCAACCAAGCCAGGCCGACAGGCCCACGGCGCCGAGAAGAACGACCAGGATCGGCGTGAAGCAGCAGAGCGCTGCGATGACGGTGCCGACGACAGCTGTCGCGATCAGCTTGTGGTCGGTCTGCTCGGTCATCCCGTTAGCCTGCGACACGCGCCGGGTAGCCCGCATTGGCAGATGCCGTTGCTATGACGGCGGCGCTGGTCGCGGCGGTGTCGAAGATAACCGTGGCCGTGCGGGCCTCGAAGTCGATCTCGACGGCGCGCACGCCATCGACGCCTTCCATCGCGCGCTTCACGGTGATCGGGCAGAGCGCGCAGGTCATGTTGTCGACCGCGAATGTAACGGTCTGCTCGGCGGCGACGGTCTGCGCGGCAACAGGGATGGCGGTGATCGGCACAACGGCGGTCAGGCCGAACAAGGCGAGTGCAAGGATCTTCTTCATGTGGATGTCCTTTCAGGATCAGTAGAGAAGCGGGGCCCACCAGTCGATGGTGAGCGCGGCGACGACGAGGATCAGGGAAGCCCAGAGCGCGGTCTTGGTGATGCGCGCCGAGGCTGGCCTTGCGCAGTAGGAGCCGGGTTCGCAGACGGTCGGCTTGCGGAAATAGACCTGCCAGAAACCCGCCCCGATGAAGCCGAGCGCGATCACGGCGAAGATCGGCTTGTAGGGTTCCAGCGCCGTGAGGTTGCCGATCCAGGCCCCCGAGATGCCAAGGGTCAGCAACACCAGCGGCCCGATGCAGCAGGCCGAGGCGAGGAACGCGCCGAGCATCCCACCTGCCGCCAACCAACCCTTTCGGGCCGGGCGATCCCCGTCCGCGCTGTCCGTTCTTTCGTCTGTCAGCGCCATGTCGCGCACCTCTCGTCTGTGATTGACGATGGGTGTAGGGTCTGTAGTAACTACAGGCTCAAGAGGAAACTTGCCCATGACCGATCACGAGCGCGAGAGCGGCTTTACACGCGGCGATCTTGCCCGGGCGACTGGCTGCAACATCGAGACGATCCGCTATTACGAAAAGACCGGCCTGCTGCCTGACCCGCCCCGCACCGCCGCTGGCTACCGAATCTACTCCGTCGCGCACGCCACACGCCTGCGCTTCATCCTGCGTGCCCGCGAACTCGGGTTCTCGATGGAGGACATTCGCGGGCTGATGGGGCTCGAAGACGGCACGGCGCCGACCTGCGCCGAGGTCAAGGAACGGACGGAGCGGCACCTTGCGGACGTACGGGCGAAGATCGCAGACCTCAGACGTATAGAGAAAGTGCTCTCAGTGACGGCGGCTCGATGTTCGGGAGAGAGTGTACCGGACTGCCCGGTGCTTGACGCGATTTCGCAACCATAAATAGTACATGTGCGGTCACTGAGAAGATTGGCGGTCGAACGGCAGATCTGTTCCATTGGCGACGGAGCCTTCCTCACCCACCCAACAACTCCTCGATGAAATCCTCCTGACGGTCGAGCGCAGCTTCCCACTCCTTCGGCACAGCTGCTTCCCGCTCGAGCGTCCCGGACTCAGGCCGCCCGCGCCCGGCCTCCATCGCCATCACACTCATCGTGCGCGCTTCGCGACGCTGCGAGCGATCCCGGACAGGCGCGCGTTCGGCTGGTTTCGCCTGCTCGTCTGCATCGGCCTCGTCACGACCATCGCCACCCCAAGGCCCGACGCCCTGAACGCTCGGCGGATAGGGGAACGGCTTGTCCTCCTGGCGGGCGAGCATATCCTGGAAGAAGGGATCGTCGTAATATTTGATCCGGCTCGCCTTGATCGGGTGCTGGGGCGAGGCGAGGATGATCACCTCGTCGGGATCCATGAGGCGCGCTTCGGTCTCGGAAAGCAGCGGTCGCTCTTCCAGCCGCGCCGAAGTCGAGGTTGCGCCCAGGAAGCCCTTATTGCGGCCATACATCCGGGTAACCGCCTCGCGAGTGGTGCTGCCGACGGCGGCAGAGACCTCTTTCACGGTGCGCTGATCGCGCGGGGTGATGTAGAGCTTGAGCCCTGCCCCGTTCTCGAGGCTTTCACGGCCTTCAGGCCCGTAGATCCGATCAAGCGAGGCCAGCGACTGCGCGATCATCGCGACGCGGCCACCGTAACTCGCCAGCGAATGAATCGCGCGTTCGAGATAGGGCATGGCCCCCATCTGCTGGAATTCGTCGATCATCATCATGACCGGCCAAGGCTCGTCCGGACCCGGTTCATTCAGGCGGATCGACGCGATGAGATCGGCGAACATCAGACGCAGGAGCGGCGCCAGCGTCGCGATGTGATCCTCGGACACCGCGATGTAGAGCGACTGCGGTTGCTTCCGAAAAGTCGAGAAATCGAAGTCGCTAGCTTTGGTGGCCGAGCGCACCGCTGGGTTGTCCCATTGCTTGAGGCCGGCCGTCATCAGCGCCTGGATGTTCGAGGTCAGAAGCCGCGAGGAGGCTGAGGCCGCGTTGGTCCAAAGCTCGCGCAGGATGTCTTCCTCGGCCTCGTCGGCATAGGTCTTGTACTGGGCGTTCTTGTATTCGCCCCCGGCGACGATCTTGTTCACCTCGCCAAGGTTCGGCGTGCCGCGCTGGATCGCCAGCAGGCAGGCCGCGACAAAGATCGACTTGCCGGCCTCGGAGAATGTGTCGAGTTGCTTGTTGTCCTTGTCGAGGAAGAGGTCCGCCAGGATTGAGACCTCGGTGAAGCGCTGCGCGAAGCTCGGTGCCTTGGCGATCCGGGAGAGCGGATTGTAGCGATGCGTGGCATTGGCCCAATCAAAGGGGCTGAAGCGATAAACCTCATCGCCGTTGAGCGCCCGGAGCCGCGCGGTCTTCTCGAAGTTCTCGCCCTTCACGTCGAGCACCACAACCGAACCCGCGAAGCTCAAGAGGTTCGGGATCACGAAACCCACACCCTTACCGGCACGGGTCGGGGCCACCATCATCACATGGGGGATGGAGGTCGAAGAGATGAACTCGGCCTTTGAGGTCGGCGCACCGAGCTTGCCGCAGACAAAGCCCTTACCCGGGGCCTGCAGCATGTCGTTCTTCTTCAGCTCCGCCTTGGTCTGCCAATGGGCCGAGCCATAGTCGTCCCGCTCCTTCTTCCAGGTCCAGGCAAGCGCCAGAGCGCCAAAACCGATGGCCCCAAAGCCGACGGCACCAAACCCCACCTTGAAAGCCTCGGGATGTGCCATGCGTGTTGCGGCGCTGGCCTTCCAGAGCGCCAGCATGTCGAAGCTGGCAAAGCCGGTTTTCAGGGCCAGGGTCAGGTAGAAGGCGGCAACGATGGTGCCGATGACAGCGCCGCAGATCACACCGAAGAGGAACGCGGCCCAGAGGGGAAGTGTCTTGGTCATGGTGGTCATCCCCCTTCAGAATTCCATCTCGTCATCGAGACCACGATCCAGTTCTCTGGCGCGACCAAGATCACGGCCTAGTTCCTGCACCTCCTGCTGGCCGCGCAACCGTGCCACTTCGGTCGCCTTGTCCCGCTGCAACCCGGCGGCACGGTCGGTGAAGACCTGGTCGCCAGTTTCTTCAAAAGTCATTTCGAGGAATTCCTGCGTGACGGTGATCTGGTCGAGCT
Source organism: Phaeobacter sp. S60 (assembly GCF_000826845.1). NCBI lineage: Bacteria > Pseudomonadati > Pseudomonadota > Alphaproteobacteria > Rhodobacterales > Roseobacteraceae > Phaeobacter > Phaeobacter sp. S60. Next base: position 39,263 of record NZ_JSWJ01000018.1, on the reverse strand, counting down.
TGCTCGGAAGGGCTGCGTCCAGCACCTCGTAGTTCCCGCGGCGGAGTTCGGCCAAGCCCTCTTCGCCCAGTTCCTTGAAGAGCTCGGACTGTAGGGTCCGTTCAATGGTCTCTTCCTGTTCCTCGGTAAGCTTGCCGTCGCGCAACATGTCAGCGAGGTCCTGCAGGTAGGGATTGGGCGTCCGGTCGTCTTCGTCGATGAGCGGTAGTGTTGCCTCTTCCTCATCCGCGAGGGTCCGGCCCATCTCGACGCCCAGTTCCTTCGCCCGTTCCATCAGCGCGTCCATCACGCCGTCGACCTTCTCGAGCGCGGCATCGAGCTGGTCGTCACTTGCGGTCTCGACGCTCAGACCGTCTTTTGCGAGCACCGCGTTCATGTCCCGCTCGACCCAGTCCTGCGCCATACCGTAGTTGCGCGTGCCGCCCGCCGCGATCCGGGCCACCAACTCCTCACTGTCCATGCCCACCTCCTCGGCGCGCTCGAGCACATCGCGCAGCCCTTCGTCATTGCCGGACTGCAGCGAGGCGATCAGCACTTCGCTGCCCGCCCCCGGCGGATAGGGTTCCTCGAGCTGCTTGCCAAACCGCGCGCGCAATTCCGGGTCGGGCACCATCTGCGAGAGGTCCGCGATGATCGGCGCAGCCTTGGCTTCAAAAGCGGCGCGCTCGGCCGGGTCCAGTTCCTCGGCCTTGAGCCGCAGCGCCTCGATCGTGCGCTCCGAATAGTCGATCGCATCACCGACGGTCTTGATGTCCTTCATGTCTATCTCTCCTTCGGTGAAGTTCCACGGCGTGCCCGAGCCAAGCCCGTCCGCCATGCCGCGTACGGCACGTGCCATGTGACGCTGGTCCATCCGATCCAGCAGGTCGGCGAGGTTCTTGTAGTCCTTGGCGAAGCCCACCACCTGCGCCTGCGCGATGGCGGATTCCTGGGCCGTCATGACGATCTCGCGCGGCAGGCGGGCCTCTTCCTTGGCGCGGTAGATCTCTTCGATTCCGGCGGGTTTCTCGAAAATACCGCGCTCAAGCCGGGTGGTGGCGTCGAGCATCACGCCGTAGCGTTCCGCGATCTCGGCCTGCTTCTCACGCATCAGCTGAGGCGACATCACGCCCTCGGCCCAGCAGGAAAACCAGGTACCCTTCTCGACGCCGCGATTATTCAGGATGATGTGCGCATGCTTGTGCGCCCGGTCGTCATGGACCGCGAGGACATAGTCCCACTGGTCGCCATATTCGCCGCTTTCGAAGAAATGCTCCGTCCAGTCCATCGCGATGTCGCGGACCTGGTCGACCGTCACGTCAGTCGGGAAGGACAGCAGCATGTGTGAGGTGAACCCGAGCTTGGTCGAGCCGCGCCAAGCCCCGGCCCAATCCTCGATGATGTCCTCTTTCTGCCCCTCGGAAAGCACCGCTGCATCGGTCAGCACGTTGGTCATCGTCGAGTAGGTATAGACCGCCTTGTCGTTGATATAAGAGAGCTGCGCTCCGAGCGAGGCGCGTGTCTTGCAGCCCCCCGCCCGGATCCGTTTGAAGACCGCCGCACGGCTCTGACCCGACGCCGCCTTCAGCGCGTTGCGCGCCGACATGGATCCGACGCGCGCGAAACTCCGACCCTGCCGACGCCCCGCCAGCCGCGCGTCGATCCGCGCGGCGGCCTGGCCGCGGATGCGCTCATCCTCCCAGAGCCGCCCCATGACCGAGGTATAGAGGGCGAGCGGATCAGCCATTCCTGACGAGCCTCAGGCCACTCCCAATCGTGCGCGGGCCATCCTCCAGAACCGCGCTCTCCGCCCCCTGCCCTTCTTCCTTTTCCGGCCACTCCTGATGACGCAGCGCCTGCGCCGCATCTTTCATTCGGCCCAGTTCACGGCTCATGGACTGCGCAAGATCGAGCAGTTCGATCAGCACCGCGCGGTCCGCCTCCGAGATCTCCAGCCGACCGCGATGCACCGCCTTGGCGAGCACCAGTCCGGCGTCGCTCACGTCCTTCGCCTGACGCCATGCGACGCAGAATTCCGAAACCAAATCACGCGGCACATCGAGGAACCCGCACCGCCCGCGCAGCACCGAATTGAGCGCCTGGGACCGATTGGCAAAACCCCGCGCGCGCCACTCCGCATCGAAGGCCTCCAGCTCGGATCGACTGGCCCGGAACGCCACCGTCTCGCTTGGATCGCGCACCGCGATCCCTTCGCCCGCCTCCTCTTTCGCGAGCCGGTTCACATGGCGCGGGGAGATGCCGAATGCCGCCGCCAGATCCTTCGCGCTCTCGCCCGCTGCAAAGCGCCGCGCCACTTCGATGCGCGCCTCTAGCGTCAGGTTTTTGCGGGCTCGGCCCATCTTCAGACCCCTCGGACAAAATGTGCAAACATTGGCTATATCCTGCCAACGTCTTCCTTCTCTCCTTCGCTTATAATTCAATACATCACATTGCGCAATATTACGTTTTGCATGTTGTGTCTTTTTGCAGGCATTGGACGCCATCAAGACCCCTCGCCGCGGCGCGACATGGAACGGGTCCCACCCTCATCGATGCAGGACATCCAGGTCGAGAAAGCTTCCGAAACTTGCGCCCGGGCGGCACGCGATGTCAGGCAATCCGAGCGCGCGAGCCAGTCACGGATCGGGCACCAGGCACACGAAAATGGCCCGCGCTGGATCGCGCGGGTCACACCCCCTGAGGGCGTCACGGAGCTTCTGAGAGACGACGTCAGACCCCTGCGGATCCGAAGACCCGCAGGGGTGTCTGGGTCAGTGACCCAGTCCCTGAGAGCACAGGTCGTCGTAGCGGCTGCGCGCGATCAGAGCCTCGGTCTCGAGGCTGTCGAGGGTCTCTGGATGGGCGTCTTCATCAAAGGCGGCGAGGTAGGCCTCGAAGGCCATGTCGGCTTGCATTTCGGCGAGGTCGATGGATTGTTCGAGTGTCATGATATGATCCTTTCCGTTGATCGTCGTTGGACGGATCGTGGAAAAGACCGGGGGCATGAGAGCGGGCTGCACCCGGCACGGGGCGGAATGAAATGGAGCACGACGGGGGCAGGTTTGTTGTGAGCGATGCCCCGCAGCGCTCAAGGCGTCAGCCGCCCAGAAACCTGCCCCCGGCGTTGCCGACCGCTCGACCCCGGGCTAGCGATCTGAAAGGCCAACAGGTCGACGGAAAGGCGCGCGGCGGTGGCCCTGACGTGATACTTCGTCCCCCGGACACATGACGTTGATCTGCGGCTACACCCACGCGGCACAGGGTGAGTTCGCCGCCCCTGGCAGCTTCGCCAAGACGACCCAGGCGCGGATTGCTCGACCGGCGGAAGGGGAGCGCTTGTCTCGCCCAGCGGGCCGCCAGTTCTTCCTGCGGACATTCGGTTCCGACTCGGGTTCGCGCGATGCACGTTGTCACTGAACAGAAAGATCAAAGCCGCATCTGCGACCTATCCAGCTTCCTACCCGCCACGGCGACGTCGTCCGGAATATGCCGCAACCTTCAGACACGGGTTTCGGACCCGAACCATTGTCGTTTCTTGAAACGAGAAAAAGCCAGACCGCCGGAGCGGTCTGGCTGTTGGCTTAGGCGGCGTCCTTTGGCCCCCAGGGGATGACGGCCTGCAGGGACAGATCGTCCTGGTTCGCGGCCTTGCCGAGGTTGGCGTTGAAGCCGTGGTCGCGAATGGTCAGCGTGTAGTAGTCGGCGCCGGTCTCCTTGTTCTGTTTCTTCCAGATGCCGCCGCACTCGACCAGCTTGCCGCGCGGGGAGCGGCCGAGGACGCGGTGCGTGGGGGCCATCGGGTTCGCGCTTGCGACGGGTTCGACCGTGATGTCGAGGTCGAAGGTCAGGGTCGAGATGGAGCCGACCCCCTTGGCGGTTTCGATGTCGGCGCTGGTGAATTTGATGCAGTTCGTGGTCATTGCTCTTCTCCTTGTTTGCGTTGCAATGATGGTCACCTTGCAGCTGGCCAAGGCCCGGCCACACCGCAGGCGGAGCGCAGCGGAGAGGGGCAGGCGCCGGTCTTTTTGCTCCGCGAGGAATGGCCCGCAGGGGCAAGGGAAAAAGATCGGCGACAACCTTTGTGGACGGGGCGACAGCTGCGACCAGCATGTCATGCAACTCAGACAAAAGGAGAAGAGCGGTGGCGGCGAAGGAAGGTAGGGGAACGGCCGAGGGAGGCGCTGCAGGGCGGGCGATGTCTTCTCTGTCCTCTTGCCCCGATCCGAATCCCGACCAGTCAGAGCTTTGCTGTCCCTGCCTCACGTGCCACGACGGCTGGTTTCCGTGGCAACCCGATGTGTGTTGTCTTGAAGCGCAGCATGGAGAACGTCGAAGCTTCGACAACCTGTTCGGATCACCGGGATTTCGAACTGACCCTCTACGGCAACCCGATAGCTTGGGTTTGCACAGCACGACCATCACCGGCCTTCTGCCAGCTTCGGTCAATGCAATCCGGCGGTCGTCGGACATCGTTTGCGACCCATGATCGCGGCGCGGAGCTGCGTGTCCGGCAAAGCGAGGACCAACAGCGGCCGAGACGCGAGGTACGTGATCACTGATGTCACACGCCCGCCCCAGCGACCGTTACCGAATGGCCGAGATGAAGCGTTACCACGACCGTGCGACGGCTGGTCGGGCTGGCTCCGGAGGAGACGGCGCGGCCAGCGGCACGTCGCAGGGAGAGGCGGCGTTTCAGCTCGGGGAGGGCGGCTGCGCGCAGCCGACCGAGTAGGGCGCGGTCCTGACCAAAGGGCAGGAGGGGCCAATAACACTAAAACCTAAGATTTGCGCATCACAAAACCCTAAAGATCGTTCGACACATACACCTAAATCATGTACGACGCTAAAACCTAAATCTCGAACGGAGCCGAATAATTATGCCGAGTGCCGCAGAGAAGCTTGCAAGCTCCTTGGAAGAGCTCGAGACACTACAGTCTGGTGGTTCGATTGCCATTCGCTCCAAAGACATGTCACGCACTCACCGCGAACGGCTGCTGAAGGCAGGCTTCCTGAAGGAAGTCATGAAGGGCTGGTACATCCCATCACGCCCCGATGAAAACGCCGGTGAGAGCACAGCATGGTACACATCGTTTTGGGGATTCTGCGCACAATACCTGTCAGATCGGTTTGGCACTGACTGGTCTCTGTCTCCTGAACAGTCCCTCATCATACATGCTGGAAACACGACAGTTCCTGCTCAGCTATTGGTAAGAGCGGTCAAGGGCGGAAACTCTAAGACCGATCTGCCCCACAACACGTCGCTTTTTGAGACGCGCGCAACGATCGCGTCAGATGAGGCGCTCGAAATCGTCGACAATTTACGCCTATTCTCCGTCGAGGATGCCCTAATCCTCGTTCCCGAGGTCTTCTTCCAAAACCATCCGACAGAAGCGCGCACTGTGCTTGCTATGATGCCGGATGCCTCACGGCTGCTTGGCAAGCTGTTGGACGGGGGGCACACGCGAGCGGCCGGCAGGCTTGCTGGTGCTTTTAGAAGCATCGGGTCCGAAAAGGTCGCAGACGAAATCCTTGCGGCGATGAAAGCCGCTTCGCATGACGTTCGCGAGATCAACCCCTTTGAGCAGTCGATTCTTGTGCCAAACGCCGGGCGGATCACCTCGCCCCACGTGCATCGCATCCGCTTGAAGTGGGAGAGCATGCGCGACGATGTTATTGATCTCTTTCCAAAGGCCCAACCCATCACCAATGACATCGACGCCTATCTCAAGCAGATCGACGAAATCTATGTCACGGATGCGTATCATTCGCTCTCCATTGAGGGCTATCGTGTCTCGCCGGAACTGATTGACAAAGTGCGTTCGGGGACCTGGAACCCAGAAACAGATGAGCAAGACCGAGCGCTGAAAGACGCCCTTGCAGCGCGTGGATATTGGGAAGCATTTCAGAGAGTGAAGGAAAGCATTCGGGCAGTTCTGGAAGGTGCTGACGCGGGTGAGGTTGTTGAGCGCGATCTGAGTGATTGGTATCGCAACCTATTCGCACCGTCTGTCACAGCGGGCATCCTGAAGGCCTCTCAACTTGCAGGCTACCGATCGTCCCCTGTGTACATTCGGCAATCCCAGCATGTCCCAATGAGTCCTGAGGCAGTTCGAGACTGCATGCCGGTCTTCTTCGACCTACTCAAGGCGGAAGATGACCCGACTGTTCGGATCGTCCTTGGACATTTCATCTTCGTATTTATCCATCCGTTCCTGGACGGGAACGGTCGAATAGCGCGCTTTCTGATGAACGTCATGATGGCCGCTGCCGGGCAACCATGGACAGTCATCAAGCTCGAACAGCGCGCGGCTTACATGGCCGCTTTAGAGACAGCGAGCGTGAGGGAAGATATTCGACCGTTTGCAGCTTTTCTGGCCGAGACAAGGGCAGCGCAATGACAAATAAATATGTTCTGGTCATGGGAAGCGCCAATGACGCCGAACGCCAGCCATTCAAGTTCTACATTTGAGCGAGTCCGACGATGAGAAACACTCATTCTGCAGCTACCGTTAAGACGCCAAGCCTGATCGACATCGCTGAGTTGCGCGTCTAGCTCATGCCAGTAACCCTAACCCCAATACGGCAGAAAGATTGTTGGTCGGGCTCCACTTGGACGATTGAGGACGAGGACCAGCTTGCTGAGCTCCTGGCCCGCGTCGCAATAGGTCAGTCGCGAACAGTGGAGCGCATATTGCGCGCCACAGGCGATTTGCCCGCGCGCTATCCCAAAGGCGGTTTCGAAGGTGCGCGAAAGCTTTTGACCGTCGGCACTGGCGACAAGACCTACCATCGGGATGGTTGGGTTTTTCAGGTCATTGCGTGGATCGCCGCTCACCGTTTCGACGATGAGGCTCTCATACGGGCTCCACAGATGATTAAAGCGGACAAAGGGTTGGATGGCCTCATTATTGAGTTCGACAGCGACGGCATTGCCCATGTTGTCATCTGCGAAGAGAAGGCGACCAAGAACCCTCGGAACCAAGTTAAATCAAAGGTCTGGCCGGAGTTTGAGCAGTTTGAAACAGGCGGACGAGACAACGAACTCATTGCGTCGGTAACTTCGCTACTTGAGGTATCCAGAGACCCAGACCCCGACGGGACTGTTGCCGATATTCTATGGAATGAAAAACGGGCATACCGCGTGGCGGTGACCGTTGGTGGCAAATATGCATCGGCAAAGGGACGCAAGGGCTTGTTCGAAGGGTATGAGAAGTCTGTACTGGGTGACGTAGCACGCCGGCGCGCCGAAACCTTAGTTTTGGAAGACGTTCGCGACTGGATAGATTGTGTAGCGGAGAAAGCGCTCGTCAAGATCGACAGTGCCGAGGCGGCAGCCAATGTATGATCCCGCAACGTCCGAACTCATCAGGTCCACCCCAGACTTGCCCGACCTGGACCGCGAAGGTTTGCCTGACCGACTTGCACGTGCTTTCGCCGAGATCGTATCGGCAAGGGTACTGCTTCGCGAGAGTGAAAATGGGGAAGAGCTTCTCGAGGACACAATTCGATTTGCACGCCGGTTGGCGCAGACCAATGAAGCATTGGTAGCCATTAATCCCGATAGAGAAAACCGGGCAGCGGCAGGCTTTGTTGCCGCAACGGCTTATCAGTTGGTTCATCAAGCGATCGCTCTACGGGACTCGGACCAGCCAGTTTCATTTGTATCGCCGAATGCGATCAGTCCGGATGTTTCGGCAATGCTCCTGTTCTTGGTAGCCGGGGCATCGGCTGATGCTGCTGAGGTGGCAGACTCTATCCGCATCCCGAGCGGCGATTGGCTGCAGTCGGAACTGATTCTTCACTTGATCATGCTCGCAAAAGGACAAGTTGGTCGTATTCGGAATCGAAAGCGACCGCCCCAAGACCGACTCGTCTCGGGTACCGGTGGCGAGCGAGCCAATGCAGCGCTCTACTATCGACTCTTGCGAGGTGTGCGAGCCTTGGCCTTCGTGCTGCAAGGGCGTCGAGTGAGGGGGATGGTCGATCCAATTGCAGTCTTCTCTGAAGTAAAGTCGCTCGCCGCCGGCGCATCAGATCTGGAGGATACATTCCCCGAAGGTGCAATCGCTGTCTTTCCCGGACCGTTCCATTTGGCCAGTCTCTTGATCGCTGCAGGCTCCGCCCTGATGGAAAGCGCCGTCGTTAACCTACCGCCTCCGGATGGCGTACCTGAGGATCGTTGGACCGAGGCCATGAAAACGGTTGCCGAGACGCGCCCGTATCTGTGGCGTAATCACAAGGACGCCGTCGCCCAAGGGTACCTCAAGATTGGCACATCTGCTGCGATAGGGTTCCCCACTGGAGCCGGGAAGTCGACGACCGCACAACTCAAAATTCATGCAACTTTGTTATCCGGGCGCAAGGCGGTATTCCTAGCTCCTACGCACGCTCTCGTTGATCAGACAGCACGGGACCTGCGCGGTGCATTTCCGCGGGCAACCGTTCGCGGTGAACGTATGGACGAATTCGGGTTTTCTGGGGATAGCGACGAGTTGCCGGACGTCATGGTGATGACTCCAGAAGCCTGTCTCCTTACCAGTCATATGGAACCAGAGCGGTTTGATGACGTCGGTCTTTTGATCTTCGATGAATGTCATCTGATGCATCCGAGCACTGACGGAGACCGGAGAGCAATCGACGCGATGCTATGCATCTTGGGGTTTACCCGCGTTGTACCGGACGCCGATATCGTCCTGATGTCGGCTATGATGAAGAACACATATGAACTGAGCGGTTGGCTGGCGGAGCTGACAGGTAGAAACTCTCTTGCTCTCGACAATGCATGGAAACCAACCCGGCAACTAAGGGGATGCGTCGTTTACGATGAAAAGAGACTTGCTGACCTGCGAAAACTCTTGCGGAATGCTCGCGCAAAAAGCTCCACTGCGGGGGTTCCTGCTGCGGTAAAGCGCAAGCTGACGGCAAAACCAAACGCGTTCTTCAGCGTGAAGCAGACATGGGCGTCACAGGTTCGCCGCGACTATGCTCTTGTACCACTCTTGAACGAAACACTTCAGCTTTCGACAAACAAGTTCTGGAAAGTGACGCCCAACTCCGGTGTCGTTGCATCTTCAGTCGCTGCTGCAGCCGCTGGAGCAGGGCTACGAACTCTCGTCTTTTCTCAATCCATACCGAATGCCTTTTCTATATCAGAAAAGGCTGGGGCAGCACTTGATGAGTGTAGTGTCGAACTGACTGAAACTGAGCAGCGTCTGTATGAGATTTCCGTCGATGAAATGGGTGGTGCTGATCAGCTGTACTTGACTCTAGTGGATGGAAAATTGGCATCCCAGGCTGCGACCCACCATGGACAATTGCTTCCTGAGGAGCGCCAATTGGTGGAGGCACTGTACAAGCGCCAGGGTACGTTGGCGGTGCTCGCAGCAACCCCGACGCTCGGCCAGGGTATGAACTTGCCTGCGGACCTGGTCATCATTGCGGAGGACAGCCAGTTCGACGCATCTTCCGGTCGGAAGGACCTTTTGAATCCAGAGGACCTGCTGAACGCAGCCGGCCGTGCCGGGCGGGCCGGTGAAAGCGCAACCGGTATCGTTCTAGTCATTCCAGGCCAGGTCGTTGGCCTGGACGATGCAGAGAACAGGATCGGTTCAAGATGGAGTAGGCTGCGAGACATATTTGGGCAAACCGATCAGTGTTTGGTATTGGACGATCCATTCACGGCCCTGATGGACCGCATCCACGACAGCGCAACAGACATCGGTGACCTGGAGCGCTACGTCGTCGCGCGCTTGGCTGAAACTGATCAAGGCGACGATGGAAAAGTGGACATACGACTTGGCCTCGCTAGGAGCTTCGCGGCTTATCGTAAACGTCAAGATGCGGATGAAGACTGGGTTGAGAGCAGAACCTCCGCAGCCCTTTCACTGCTGAAGAGTGATGACGGAGACTTGCCCGTCGAGCAGCTGTCTTTGCGCAACACTGCATCCATGTTGGGGTTGCCGGAGGATATCCTGGACGACATGTCAAAGGCGCTCGACATGCACGGTTTTCGAAACTTCGAAACAGTCGACAGCCTGTGCGATTGGGTCTTTGAGTGGCTGATGGTTAAACCGCAATACCTCGTTCGCTTGGTTAAGTTGGAAACCCTAGAGTATCTCTTCGGAACGGAAATCAAGAAGCTCAAAGATGATCGTTCCCGTGCATCCTTTTCTCTTCCGAAGCTTCGCGCAGCCTTGCAGGACTGGATGAACGGCGCACCTCTCATGCAAATTCAGAAGCGGCTTTCAGACAAAACACGCGACAAAAAACGTTCTACCAGTGCCCGAAAATTCGTGATTAGGCTTGTTCCTGATCTCGCCCATCTCATGGGGGCGCCGCTTCAAATCCTTCAGGGTCATGTCAACGTGCATTCCGAGGAAAAGACGGAACCGTGTACAGCGATGGCGTTCGCCAATCGTTGCGTGAGGCGGGGATTTTCAAATGCTGAGATGGCCTCGTTTGGATCACTTATGTGGTCAGCCAAATGGTCGCGGCGTGAAGTCCATCGACAATTCGCAGATATCGTACCCTATCTCAAACCGGCTGCGGTCGGTGAATCTCAAGAGGCATTGGAAGCACGCGTGGAGTCCGCTTCTGAAAGCGAACTAAATAATCGAGATCTGGACGACCTCATCTAACCAGCAAGATTGGACGGCTCGACAACTTCCAGCTCCGGCAGATCCCGCAGGCTCTGCAGATCGAAGGTCACCAGGAAGGTCTCCGTGGTTACGAAGGTATGCGGCGCGCCCGGCCGCGGCGAGCGCGGTCCGCTGGCGATCAGGTCCTTGTAGCGCAGCCGGGCCAACAGGTCGCGGCTGACCTCCTTGCCGAAGATGTCGGCCAGGCCCGCCCGGTCGATCGGCTGATGATAGGCGATGGCGCAAAGTAAACCCATCTCCATCTCGGTGAAGGCAAGCGACTGCTCGCCCAGATCGGCAGCAGCCTTGATCGCGTCCGCGAACTGCGTCCTCGTTCGGAACATCCAACCGCCGGCCACCTGCGCGAGTTCGTAGGGACGACCGGTCAGCTCGGCCTGGATGTCGTCGATCACCATCTCGACCGAGGCTCCCTGCCCTACCACGCGGGCCAGCTCGTCGCGGCCGACCGGCGACGCACTGGCGAAGAGCACCGCCTCGACCCGACCCATCCATTCGCGCCAGCGGAGCTCCTGCGGGAGGTCGTCGAGCTCCCGGTCAAAGACAGCGCCGCCCTCCTTCGCCGGTTTCCGTTTCCTGGTCGTGGTCGTCATGATGCGATCCCGTAGAGCCGGAAGGTCGGTCGTCCAGTCAGTTCCCGTGCAACTCCGAGCTCGACCAGCCGGTCGCAAAACCGCCGCGCGGCGCGGTCAGTCATGGGGATCGAGGTGCCGCGAATGCAAGGAGACAGCATCGACGCAGGCGCCACGGCATCCTCGGTCAGGAACAGCGCGACCGCCGCGTCCGATCCTTTGGCCCGTAGCTTCGGCGCAACGGCGCGAAGGGTCTCGGCGCGTCGGGCCAGATCCCGCGCCACCCGGATCGACTCTTCGATAGCCTCGAGGACCCGCACCTCGACCGCCAGATCGGCCCCCTGCCCTTCTGCAGTCAGGTCGCGCAGAACGGCCTTTGTCAAACGCTGCGCAGTCACAGGCAGCACCTGCTTCCAGTTCAGCGCCCGCGCAAGGACGACGTCCGAGAACAGGCAGGCGGTGCGCTCTGCCCGGTCGTCGGCCTCGAGCACGGCGCCCAGGGCTGCGACGCAACCCGACAACGGACCATGGGTCCGTGCGCGTTCCAATCCCACGTCAAGCCAGACACCCACCTCGCCCGCATACTCCGCTCCAACCAAGTCAGCGATCTCACCCGGGCGCGCCCGCGAACTCTCGCGCCAGAACACCAGAAGATCGCCGTCGGGCCCCCGCGCCTCGCCGGGTGGCGTCAGATGGTAGGCGTCGCGGATATCGGCCTCCCGCGCCAGGCGACCTTCCAGTTTCGAGGTGGCGGTTGCGGCTCTCAGCGCCAGTCGATTGGCGAGCAGCTTCACCGGCACGCCATACCGCGGATCGGAAACCAGCTGATCGAGCACCGTCAGCGCGGCTCCCGACCGAAAGGCCACAGTTTCAAGGGTTTCGACAGGACCGGAGGTGACCCAGCCGGGTAGCTGCGGTAGGGTGCTCAGGTCGTCAGAGATGGTGGCGGGCTGATATGTCATGCCACTACACTAGTCTCGCGCGGCGCTTTCGTCCACAATATGATGTGCAAACCGCCCCGCCTTGTATCATTATGTTATGTCCAATAAGTTTGCATTATCGGACACCAAAGAATATGCTCAGCGACATGTCAGAAAACAACGAGAAATCGATCTCAAAGCCGCCAAATGGGCCTTCGGTCAGCGAGAACAACGAGAGAGATCATCCCAGCAGCGAGGCTTTGAGCCTTCCTTCCTTTGTGGCTGGTTCAGGCACGCTCGATCGGCTGGTGGATACCGCGCGCGACTATGCGCGCGCCGCGGCCTCGGACAATACGCTGAAGGCCTATGCGAAAGACTGGGCGCATTTCGCGCGCTGGTGCCGGATGAAGGGCGCGGAGACTCTGCCCCCGTCGCCCGAAATGATCGGGCTCTACCTTGCGGACCTGGCGTCCGGAGCGGGCCCCTCCCCTGCCCTATCGGTCAGCACCATCGACCGCCGCCTGTCGGGCCTCGCCTGGAACTATGCGCAGCGCGGCTTTGCCCTCGATCGCAAGAACCGCCATATCGCCACCGTGCTGGCCGGGATCAAACGCAAACACGCCCGTCCGCCGGTGCAAAAGGAAGCGATCCTGGCCGATGACATCCTTGCGATGGTGGCCACCCTGCCTTTTGACCTGCGCGGCCTCAGGGATCGCGCGATCCTGCTGCTGGGCTACGCCGGCGGCCTTCGTCGCTCGGAAATCGTCAGCCTCGATGTCCACAAGGACGACACGCCGGACTCGGGCGGCTGGGTTGAAGTGTTCGACAAGGGCACCCTGCTCACCCTCAATGCCAAGACCGGCTGGCGCGAGGTCGAGATCGGCCGCGGCTCCAAGGATCAGACCTGCCCTGTCCATGCGCTCGAACAATGGCTGCACTTCGCCAAGATCGACTTTGGCCCAATCTTTGTCGGCACCTCGCGGGACGGCAAGAAGGCGCTGGAGACACGCCTCAACGACAAACACGTCGCGCGCCTGATCAAGCGCACCGTGCTCGACGCCGGCATCCGGTCGGACCTGCCTGAGAAAGACCGCCTGGCGCTGTTCTCCGGCCATTCGTTGCGCGCCGGTCTCGCCAGCTCCGCCGAAGTCGACGAGCGCTACGTCCAGAAACACCTCGGCCACGCTTCCGCCGAGATGACCCGCCGCTATCAGCGCCGCCGGGACCGGTTCCGGGTGAACCTGACCAAAGCCGCCGGTCTCTGAGCCCCTGCCCTATCACGCCGCCTGCCCACTGAGCCTACCATAGAAGCTGCGCTCGAGATGCAGCTCCCCTGCCCCGGCCTTCTCGACCATGCCCCGCAGATAGCCGCCCGGCGAGGCAACCTCGCCCGCACTGTGCTTCTCGAAGACGAGGGCAAACGCGGCCGTGGCCACCTGGGTGCCCATTCGGTCCTGCGCCACGTTCCAGGCATGCTCAGAGATCCCGATCATCGGCCTGAGTTGACCGGCAACCCGGTGCAGATCGCCCCAATCTTTCAGGAATCCACCCAAATTCCGCGCCCAGGATGCGAATTCCGGACAGGCCTGCATGATTGTCGGCAGATCGAGCGCTGTCCGCTTCTTGCGTACCTCGGCAACCCAGTCTTCCAGCTCCCTATCAACCCGCTCTTCGGGTTGGGCATTAGGCACCACACCCGCCGCTTCCTCTTTTTCAGAGGAATTACTAGTTACAGGATTAAGTTGGTTTGTAATTAGTATATGAGGTTCAGAAATGACCTCCCTGGGGTTCATTTCTTGAGTCTTCTTCGTGACTTGGGCGTGTTTATCATCGGTGTTTTCCACAGGTTTTGTCGCAACAGTCGCCTTAAGATAAGCCGCCTCGACCCGTTCTTGGAGTTCCTTGAACCATGCCAATAGCCGCTCCAACTGCTCTGAAGCTTCATGACGGCGCGGAAGTCGTTCCAGAAGCTCCTCAAAAAGCCCCGTGAATTGCCTCCAGGGCCCACGCAGAGCGCTGCTGAGAGCTGCCTCGATCCGGGCTCGGATCATCCGGCGCGCCACAGTGATCTGGCGCTTCAGGCGTAGGCAGAGCTCGCGTTCAGCCTGCAACTCAGCATGAAGCTCCTCGAACTCCTCGACACGGGCTGAGAGCGGCGACAGATCGAAGCCATAGGCCTCGACGATGCGGCCATCGACGTCTCTGCGGCCCCACCGCTTGCCATTGGGGCTATCCTGGAAGGAGATCACGCCGATCTCAGCAAGGCGCCGCGCGTGGCGCTTGAGGGCAGACAGCGAAAAACCCGTTTGCTCCATCAGATAGGCGTTCGACGCCCAGACGATCGGACGCTGCCCCTCCTCCCAGTCCTGGGCCTGGGTAAAGGCCCCGAGCGTGTCGAGGAGCAACATGTCTCCGGCCTTCAAGCCGATATGTGCCCCCACGCGCTTAAGTGCCACGAATGCCCGTGTTTTGGGTACTGCTACCCGTTCACCGGCTTGGGCAAGTTGCTCAGCAACCCCAAGACCCGGTGTCGGCTTGCGCCAACCTGTATGTTTCATGCCTGTATCTCACCTCCGTTTATGTGGAGGCAAAAGAAAGCCGTTCGCTCAGGAGCGTTCGTCGTTGACAGTGAATCCTGCGAGACTTATCTTGAAGGTGACCAAACCATTAAGATCAGCTCTCAGGCCACACCGCTTGGGGGCTTTTCTTTTGCCTTTATTTCGATTGTCGTTCCTTTTTGCTCCTTGCCTCGTCGTTCTGGAGGATATGTCGCTGACATTGTCGTCAGTCGGTTTCCTTCCCCGAACCTTCGGCGCTCAAGTAGTCGGCGACTAAATCTCCGAGCTTCTCGAGACGCTCTTGGTCTATCGGCACACCTGCAACCTTGATGGATAGGTTTCCATCGACTGAAGTCGCCGAAAGATTTCGGTTGCCCACCTTGCGTTTGACCGTGAGCTTTCTGGGCTTTGCCTTCGGTTTGAGCTTGGGTTTGTTCACCCTCTCCAAGCTCGCTAAGGCTCCCTGCAAATCACGAAAGCTCATGTCGTAGACATTCTTGAACGCGTTCAAGATCTGATCCTGCGCAGCGAAAACAGACCTCGCTCGTGAGACTAGGCTCTCATGCACGCCAATTTTCTTTGCGAAGGCCACAGCTGTCAGCTTGTCTGCCCCAGAAGCCAACGTTTCATACATTTCACCAATCGAAACCAAACGCTCAAATGGGCTAAGATTCTCGCGTTCCTCATTCTCGCGGAACCGCAGAAACAACATCTCAAACTTGCTGTTCTCGGCGTTTCGCGCTTCCGGCGAAGCGAGGATTGCACGAAGAGGTAAACCCAACTCCGACGCGGCCGCCAGTCGGCGGCGTCCTGTAAGCATGACAAATGGAACACCAGTGACGTTCGACGGCTCCAACGGATCCGGCTCCCAATCCGGATCCTCGGGCCACACCAGAATGGGTGTGTCCTGCCCGTTCGAGGCAATGCTGTTTACCAGAGACCTGAATGCTTCCTGGGACATCCAGTCTTGACGGCGGTCTGTCCCCATCGGATCTGATATCTGGTCTGGCGACAGGCTTATTTCGTGGCGGCCGTTTAAGATATCCGAACAAAGCTCAGCTCTGCTTCGCTCCACAGCGGCTTGCGATTGCGCAAGCGCCCCTGATTTCCAAGCACTGCCGGCCCCCTTGAAAGGAGTAGAAACAGCGTCGCCCGTTTCTGCCCGGCCTTCGGGACCGGGCGTGCGCTCCTTGGATGTGTCGGGACTAGTAGCCTTGCTGACCAGCGACCTTGGAATACTGCGTTTCATGCTTCACCCTCGCCGTCATCTTCATAGAACTCGTCCATCCATGTATTGGCATAACCGCGTTCGAAGCCCGGCCAGAGTCGCGATACTATGGCGTCGTTAACCGCATCGGCATTCGTGATGAACCGGTTGATCCCCTTGCGTTTTCCCGGCGTGTCCGGCTCATATTCGTATACGGATTGATAGACGTCCGACGCATTCGAGATTGCGTCGGAACGCAGATAAAACACCGGCAGAATTTCCGTGGGGCAGTGTTCCAGCAGGTTTCCGATGTGGTTTAGATCCTGCGCATTGGATCGTTGGACGATCGTCGGCAACAGCATGTTGGCACCAGTTCCTATTTCGATCCGTTCATGGGCCAGAATATGCTGAAGCATCCCCAGCAGGCCGGTCACAAAGGTCGACAGCGTTGCGATGTCAAACCCCTTCATGGTTTGCGGGATGACCAGCGAAGTCGACGCAATCACGTTATTCAGCTGGAAAAGTGTCAACGCAGGCTGATAGTCGATGATGATGACATCGAGGGTCTCGGTCAGCGCAGCGTTCAGTCGCTGCTGATCGACCTTGCCCTCGACTACCAATTCGTTGGGCAGCGTTTTTGGCGGGTGGCCCGCTTTCCAGCGATCAAGGGCATCGCGCAGGTAGCGATAGAAGCTCTTTCCGGCGGGGGCCTCTCGCACAAGGCGCGCAATCTGGATCTCTCCCTCAGACGTTTCGCCATGTGCCGGCAGCAGACGCAGCCCCGGCCAGGAGGTCTTTAGAAAGAAGCTGTCGAGCGTCTGCGCATCGTGATCAGTGTATGGCGCATCTTCCGACTGGAAGAGGCCGGCAAAGTCCACCATGGAGGCGGTGTTTTCGTCGGGCATCTGGGGAAGACCTTCACCCCCGACAAAGTAGAGCGTTATCGTGCTTTGCGGGTCTGCATCCATGACACCAACGCGCATGCCGTAATGCAAGCTGAGATACTGCGCAAAATGCGCGGCGCTCAGGCTCTTAGCCGTGCCCCCTTTCTGGCTGGCAAACGAGATGACGGGTAAGGGGGCGTCGGGTTTGCGCCAGGCTAGGTAGTCGTAGGGCCGCTTTGCCGAGGCCGCCAGAAGGGCCCGCATGTGCATCAATTCGGAAAGCGTGAAAACACGCTCTCTTCCAACATATTCGCCCGCGGGAAAGTCGTCGCTCGAATTGGCGAACTTGGTTAGATACTGAATACTGACGTTCATAAACCTTGCGCACTGGCGCATTGACCACGTGCGCTTGATGCGCTGACGCAAGGTGAGTTCCTTGTTCACTGCCACCATCGTGCGCTCAAGCCCACGTGACAGGTCCGTCAAAAACTGTTCTAGACTACCGCTCATTCCTAAGCCCTGACTTCGGTTGGGTCCGAGTTCGACTCGATTCTGCTTCTATGGTAGCACGGTTTTGGAGGAAAAATAAAGATACCACGCGCCTATGAGTTTCAGGCGCTTATTTAGAAGCTCCACCACCCCTAAAACTCCAATCTTGAACGCGTTCAAGATTGGAGTCTTGATGGGCCGGTCGGTGGAGAACCGACCGGCCTTAGCCGTCACGCGGCGTCTTTGGGACCCCAGGGGATGACGGCCTGCAGGGACAGATCGTCCTGGTTCGCGGCCTTGCCGAGGTTGGCGTTGAAGCCGTGGTCGCGGATGGTCAGCGTGTAGTAGTCAGCGCCGGTCTCCTTGTTCTGCTTCTTCCAGATGCCGCCGCACTCGACCAACTTGCCGCGCGGGGAGCGGCCGAGGACGCGGTGCGTGGGGGCCATCGGGTTCGAGCTCGCGACGGGTTCGACCGTGATGTCGAGGTCGAAGGTCAGGGTCGAGATGGAGCCGACGCCCTTGGCGGTTTCGATGTCGGCGCTGGTGAATTTGATGCAGTTCGTGGTCATTGCTCTTCTCCTTGTTTGCGTTGCAATGATGGTCACCTTGCAGCTGGCCAAGGCCCGGCCACACCGAAGGCGGAGCGCAGCGGAGAGGGGCAGGCGCCGGTCTTTTTGGTCCGCGCGGAATGACCCGCAGGGTCAGGGGAAAAAGATCGGCGACAACCTTTGTGGACGGGACGACAGCTGCGACCAGCATGTCATGCAACTCAGACAAAGGGAGAAGTGCGGTGGCCATGAAGGAAAGTAGGGGAACAGACGAGAGAGATGCCGCAAGGAGTAGGGATTGTCTTCTCGTCCATCCAAACTTCAAGACTCTTCGAAGACCAAAGCCGTCAGATCACAAATCGATGGCAACGGCAGAGCATTCGCCCATCCTTCCGTGGCATCACAGGGGCGTTTGCGTTCGCATTCGGAGATGCAGGCGTCCAGATACCATCGAGTTGCCAGACACTCATCCGCTCTGGTGCCCGACTAATGGCCAGACCTGGCTCTGAGATTCTTCGCGTGTCGCTGTTATCCTCAGACCAATGGAAGTGTCCTGAGCCAGAGATAAAAACGAGGTCATAGCGCGCTCAACAACTCGATTGCATGTGCCAGTGGTAACGCTCGAATGTCCTTCGCGACGGGGACCTCATGCTCACCGGCATAGACCAGGAGCTTTCGGTTGGCTCCAATGTCCTCGGCCCCTGTGTGAAATCCTCTCGAAACCTTTGGTGCAGTCGTCCGTTTGATCTCAACAGCCCAGATGTCGCCGCTTGGCAAACGCAAAACCAAGTCGAGTTCAGCACCGGCCGAAGTGCGATAGAAGAAAGGTTCGGTGCCTAAAGGGGCGGCAGCAAGAAGCGCCTCGATACAGAACCCCTCCCAACTGCCACCGACGACCGGGTGCCCGAGCAAGCCTTCTGTCGTGCCGATGCCCAACAGCGCATGCACGATGCCGCTGTCTCTCACATAGACCTTTGGCGATTTCACCAGACGCTTGCCGACATTCTCGTGCCAGGGCTGCAGGCGTCTCACCAGCATGAGATCGACGAGCAGATCGAGGTAGCGCCCAACGGTCTGGCCGGACACGCCCAATCCCTCGGCAAGGGCCGCGGCGTTCAGAAGGCCGCCCTGGACATGCGCAAGCATCGTCCAGAACCGCCGCAAGGTCGCTGCCGGAATCCGAGGTCCGAGGGCAGGGATGTCTCGCTCCAGATAGGTGCGCAGGAAATCCAGACGCCAGTCCATACTTGCCCGATCGCTCGCGGCCTGAAAGCTGTCGGGAAAGCCGCCGCGCAGCCAGAGCAAGTTCAACTGATCGGCCCCCACCTCGTCAGGCTGCAAGGGGGGCATTTCAACATATCGAACACGACCGGCGAGGGATTCCGCCGTTTGGTGCAAGAGGATATTGGAAGCCGATCCCAATAGCAGGAACTGTCCCGTCCGAAACCCGGCCCGCCGACGCTGATCGATCTGGCCGCGCAAGGTTCTGAAGAGGTCAGGCATCTGCTGCACCTCGTCGAGGATGACGAGTTTGCCCGCCTGTTCGTCCAGATAGAGATCTGGTTCAGTCAGGATTTGCCTGTCCGCCTCACGCTCAAGGTCGAGATAGACAGATGGGCGCTCTGATGCGATGTCGAGTGCAAGTGTTGTCTTTCCGACCTGTCGGGGGCCGAGAAGGACCACAGCCGCTTGGCTCTCCAAGGAAGACTGAACGAATTGTTGGGTCTTGCGTTTGTACATACCTTGCAATTACTCCACGATACGGAAGATTTGCAAGGTTAATCTTACCTACGGCCATAGCTAGTTGCTCAAGCCGAAGTATCTTACTGCCCCAGCAAAACAGCCGTGGCCAAGGAGCATCGACGCAAAATGAGTGCATTCAAATCTGTATCCAAGGGCCTCGAAGAGGCTCTGGCCTTCGCGAATGGCGATTTGGCCGACGCCAAAGTGCATGAAGTGTCCGTGGCGGAGGTCGATGTCGCCGAAGTCCGGCAACGGACGGGCCTGTCCCAGGCCGAGTTCGCCAAGAGCATTGGCGTCGCGAAAGGTACGCTCCTGAACTGGGAACACGGGCGCCGGCACCCGACAGGCCCAGCACAGGTTCTGCTGGCATTGATCGCCAAGAAGCCTTCCGTCGTACAGGACCTCTTGCGCGGGGCGTGAACCGGGGCCTAAGCCCCGATCCTCTTGATGCGGATTCCGAGCTTGCGGGCCTTGTCGACGATGTTCTCGGTGATGCCCGAACCGGGCGTGGCAATCAGACCCTGTGGCATGGTTTCGAGCATCTTGTCGTTGCGCTTGAAGGGGGCGGCCTTGCCGTGGCTCTTCCAGTCGGGCTTGAAGACCACTTGGGTAACGCCACGGGTATCTGCCCAGCGGGCCGCGATCATCTCGGCACCTTTGGGCGTACCGCCGTGCAGCAGCACCATGTCGGGATATTTCGTATGGGTGGCATCGAGGACGGACCAGATCAGATCGTAGGCGTGATAATCCCCGCCCGAGAAAGCGATCCGCGTGCCTTCGGGGCAGTGCACCTCGGTCTCTTTGCGGCGCTTGGCCGAGAGATAGGCCCGGCTGTCCACCACGGCGGAAGTCAGGCCGCGATGCGAGACCTTGGAACCGGTGCGGGGCAGCCAAGGAGACCCGGTGGCGGCCGAGAAGTGGTCCACGGCCAGATCGCGCATCTGTTCGAAGGCGTCGCGATGGTCCCAGAGCTTAAGCCCGATCAACTGGAGGCGTTCCAGTTCAACCGAAGCGACCTCGGAACCGTCCTGGATGGCCAAACTTTCCCGGACCTCGAATTCGTTATCGTCGAGAAGCTTCTGGATATGGGCAAGCCGGCGATGGAAGATCGAGGTGAGGGACCAGAGCATCTCTTCGAGATTGTCTTCCAACTGGCTGCCGGTGAGGAGGCCGATAGTGGTGTCGAAAAGTGTCGCCATGGCGAGCTCGACCTCGTCAGGCTGGGGCAGGGGGCGATGATCGGTCTCGCCGGGTCCTGGTGTTGCGCCATGAAGTGCGAGGTGGTCGAGGATGGCGGAGGTTACGCCGGTTTCCTCGGGGATGTCTGTCTGATGGGGCATTGTCTGGTTCCTCTGATTGATCTGACCCGATTTGGATGGGGCGATAACAGGACCGGCGGCGACCGGGCCGCATCCGTCAGGATCGGAGCGCAGCGGAGAATGCGCCCAGGGCCGGAAAATTGCTCCCGCGAGGAATGAGCCGAAGGCTCAGGGGAATTTTCTGGTGCGGGGCGCATTGCTGTCCGGGCGAGGAGCACTCTGCTCCGACCCGCCGGTCCATCGCTCCTCTTTTCCAAACGGGTTCAGATCGAACCCGCGGAACCTTTGCCCTGTCGGACGTCACTTATGGGGCTGGCGCTCACCCGTCCTCGATCTCCAGACCTTGTACTTTCATGGCCTCAAGCAACGACCGGCGCAGCGCATCTTTGCCAAATGCCCGCAGATCGTCGTTGAAATCGCCCATGTTTGGCACGAGACCACCACAGGCAATACCAAGCGATTCCAGTTGGTTACGCAGTCTCAGTGATGCGGTTCGTCCCGCTTCGTCATTGTCCCGCGCGATCCAGATACGCTTGATCCCCGGCGGCGGGATGAAGAGGCCGAGATGGGTGGCAGTGAGACAGGAGGCGAGGTCAAACTCGGAGAGAGCCGTGCCGACCGAGAGGGTGTTCTCGAGACCTTCACCGACGATGAGATCGCTGCGCGCCTTGCCGGACCAGAAGCGGATGGCATGGCCGTGCAGCTGTCCGAGGATCCGCTTCGGGCTCTCGATCTCGGCCAAACCGCCGGTGGACGGGTCGAGATAGAAGCGTGCGCAGCCGGTGATCTGGCCCCGATTGTCGGTGATCTTCGCGAGCAGGGCAGGGGCCCTTTGCGGCGGATCGGCGTCGTCCTCGCCCTGCCGCAGGAAAACCCGCGGGTGATAACGCAGCGCCGGACCCAGCCGTGTGATCCCGCGCCCCTGCAGATAGGTGGCAGCCAAGGTGCCGAGAACCGGCTTGCCAGCGGCAAAGAGCTTCCGCGCCCGCGCAATGCGTTTGCTAGAGGCAGCATCGGGGCACTCAGCCCTTTGGGTGTCACAAGGTAAGGAAGGGCAGGGGGCCTCGCCGAGAAAGGACCGGGCCTCCCTCAGCGTTTCCTTGAGCGTGACCGAACCAAGCCGTTCATGCATCAGGTCAATCAGATCGCCATACTCACCGGTCGCGAAATCGGTCCAAGATCCGGCTTTGCGCCCACCCTGAGCTTGCAGCCGGATGGCGAGGCTCTGACCCTTTGCGCCCGAAGTGTCGCCAACCTGCCAATAGTTGCCCTGCTTGGACCCCTCGGGGAAATACTGGCGGCAGAAACTCTCGGCGCGGTCTGCAAGATCAGCCGAGAGGTCTGCGATGCTGCGCCGCGCGCTCATGCGGCTGCATCCGCTGCGCTTGCGCCAACCGGATGCGCGGCAAGGACCCGCGCCAGCACCTCGGTGCAATCCACCGGGATGAACACCCGCGTCTTCCACTGGATCACCTCGGTGAAACAGCCCAAGGCCTTCAATGCGGGCAGTGCCGCGCCCGACGCTCCGATCAGCTCGAGCCTCGGCTGTCCCATGACCAGAGAGCGACGCAACTGGTAGCCCCCAAGCAGGCTGAGGGTCGTCTTCGCGTCCATGACCGCGCCGAACACCTCCTGCGGCGTCATCTCAATCTGGCAGTCGAGACCAAGGCGCGCATAGACATTGAGAAGCTGTTCCTGGCTGACCAAGCGGCCGATGGCGCGCTCCCCGTCCTCGGTCTGCAGACGATAGATCCGCATGTTGTCGGCGGGCAGCCGGTCCCAGATCGGCAGGAGGAGGCCGCAGATCAGCGTGATCTTCGATGTAGTGAACTCCGGCACCGCGTCGACCTCGGCCTGCCAGAGCTGCTCGAACATCGCATCATCGATCTCTTCCCAGTGCGACTTCGAGAACTCGGTCAGCGCGAGGATTTCGGTCGCCATGGGCCGCAGGAGCTTCACCCGCAAGATCGGCACGCCATCCTCGTCCATGAAGGCCGGCGCTTTCACCATCAGGGCCGCGCGTTTGGAGGTCTTGTTCCAGCACAGCGTCGCGCCTCTTGTGTCGGCGCAGATGGCTTTGACGCGGGGCAGAGTGAGCGGATCGTTGCGATCGATACGCTCCACGGTCAGCGCAGTTGCCGTCGCGCCCGTCGCCTCATGCTCGAAGATGACCTTGCGATCAACGATCTCAAACTTCTCGGCGCGCAGGGTCTCTAGCCCGACATCGAGGGTGCCTGCCTGACGCGCGTCCTCAATTATCGCCGAAAGAAACCCGCCGAAGGCCTCGAAGATCGCGTCCTGCATGTCGATGCGGAGCGCGAGGCAGCGGTTCAGGAACTGCTGGATCGGCGGCAGGGTTTCCTTCATCGTGCCATCCGCCTCATCGAGCGTCAGCCCGGTCATCTCCTGGAACCTGGAGTAGGAGCAGGCGTCGATCTTGCCCGCGCGCAGCTTGTAGAAGAACTGCCGCAACGCCGCTCGTGCATAAGGGCTCTCGAGGTTGTCCTCGGCGCGGAACATGTTCTGCCCACCCGTCTCGCGTTGCCCCTTGGTGATGGCCCCGAGCGTATCGAGGCGGCGGGCGATGGTGGAGAGGAACCGCTTCTCACCCTTCACGTCTGTGGCAACGGGGCGAAAGAGCGGCGGCTGCGCTTGGTTCGTGCGGTTGGTACGCCCCAGCCCCTGAATCGCATTGTCGGCTTTCCAGCCAGGCTCAAGCAAGTAATGCACCCGGAGGCGCTGGTTCTTTGCACCAAGATCGGCGTGGTAGCTGCGCCCCGTGCCACCGGCGTCAGAAAAGATCAGGATGCGCTTGGCGTCATCCATGAAGGCCTGGGTTTCGCCGAGGTTGGAGGAGGCGGCTCGGTTCTCGACCTTGAGCCGCCCTTCACGCGTCCTCGCGATGCGCCGCTTGCGCCCCGTGACCTCGGCCACCGCATCGCCCCCGAAATGCCACAGGATCTGATCGAGCGCGCCCTGCACCGGGGCAAGGGCACCGAGATGCTCGACAAGCTCATCCCGCCGCCGCTCCGCCTCACGGCAGATAATCGGATTGCCATCACCATCGAGGGCGGGACGCGAGCGTAGGTCGCCGTTCTCGTCGGAGTAGGGCTCGAAGAGCTGCGTCGGGAAGCTGTGCATGAGGTAGTCCATGATGTTCTCGCGCGGCGTAAAATCGACCTGCAGGTCGTCCCACTCCGAGGGCGGGATCTCTTCGAGGCGCCGTTCCATCACCGCCTCGCTGGTCGAGACCACCTGAATCACGGCCGAATGCCCCGCGGCCAGGTCCGCTTCGATCGCATGGATGAGCGAAGGGCATTTCATGGCGGTGATGAGATGATTGAAGAAACGCTGCTTGTTGCTCTCGAAGGCCGAGCGCGCAGCGGATTTCGCCTGGGGGTTCAGCGTACCGGTCTCGGAGGAAATACCCGAGGCCTGAAGGGCGGCCTCCAAGTTGGTGTGGATGATCTGGTAGGCATCGGCATAGCTGTCATAGATCGCGATCTGTGCGGGCGTCAGCTCATGCACCAGCATTTCGTATTCGACCCCGGCATAGGAGAGGGACCGCGCAAGATAGAGCCCGAGCGCCTTCAGATCGCGCGAGATCATCTCCATGGCAGCAATGCCCCCGGCCTCCATCGCGGCAACGAACTCGGCCCGCGTCACGAAAGGGAAATCACCCGTGCCCCAGAGCCCGAGACGGGAGGCATAGGCGAGATTGCCGACCACCGTCGCGCCGGTCGCTGAGACGTAGAGCACCCGGGCATCGGGAACGGCATTTTGCAGCGCGAGGCCAGCAAGGCCTTGTTGGGATGCCTTCTTGTCGCCGCGGTCGGACTTTTCGCCGGCGGCATTCGCCATGGCGTGGCTTTCGTCGAAAGCGATGACCCCGTTGAACCCCTCGCCAAGCCAGGACGTCACCTGATCGAGGCGGGAGGCTTTCCCGTCGCGTTCAGCAGAACGCAGGGTGGCATAGGTGACGAAGAGGATGCCCTCTGGGAGACGGATATCGCTCCCCTGGCGGAATTTCGAGAGCGGCACGATATCGCTTTCACGCCCCCCAAGCGCCATCCAGTCGCGGCGCGCATCCTCGATGAGCTTGTCGCTCTTCGAGACCCAGACCGCGCGGCGTCGTCCTTGCAGCCAATTGTCGAGGATGATGCCCGCGACCTGCCGGCCCTTGCCGCAGCCCGTGCCATCGCCGAGGAACCAGCCCTTGCGCAGGCGAAAGGCACCTTCGTCATCCTCAGACGCTGCCATCAGCTGACCTTCGATCTCGCCGCGCTTGAACCAGCCCTTGAGATGCGTCTCGTGGGCATTGCCCGCATAGATGACGCTTTCAAGCTGCGGCGCGGAGAGGAGACCGTCCGCGACGAGGGTCTTCGGCAGCATTGGGCGGTAGGTCGGGACAGGCGGCGGGACAGAGGCCATGGCCGCGGATTGCACGAGTGCGGTCGGATGAGCGGCCGCGCCGTCGATCCGGATCGATTGCAGGTCATAGGCTTCGTAGACCGTATCCTGCAGCGCGCCCTCGGGTTCGCTCCAGGCTTTCGGCAGGTAGTCGAGCGGGGCCGTGTCGATGTCGTCGAACGGGTGCTTCGCGCGTTCCTCGGCGAGGGCGCGGGTTTCTTTGCGTGCTGCGTTGCGCAGGGCGTGGAGGTTGGTGCGGGTCGGGCGAGGTGGCACCGAAAGAGCCGCGCCAGTGGGGCAGGGCAGGGGGTTGCGGCGCGCGGGACAATGGGTGAGTACTACGGAGAGAAGATCACTCGTGGTCGCGCAGATCGGATGATAGGCGGCGTCAATATCAGCCGGTGCGGTCTCTTCAGCACCAGCCACGCGCTTGTCGATCACCGTCAGCCTCGTGTCGATCGTGGTGCCATGCCGCGCGAAGACCTTGCCGTCGATGGCTGCGGAAAACACCACGTCAGCGCTTTGCCTGATCCGCTGAAACGTAGGCTGGAAACTCTTGGTGGAGGGACGGAAACTCTCGCCGGTGATGACAACGAGACGCCCACCGGGCGCGAGGCGAGCAAGGGAAGACAGAACATGTTGGCTGGTGGCCTGCCGGAACCGGCCTTCGACGTGGCTAGCGGCCGAGAACGGTGGGTTCATCACGATGACCGAGGGCGTGATCGACCGATCCAAACGGTCGTCGATCGAGGCGGCATCGTGTTCCGAGACTGCAGCGTTGGAGAAAAGCTGCTCCAGCAACGCGCGGCGGGTCTCAGCGAGCTCGTTCAGCGCCAGGCGAGCGCC
This sequence comes from Phaeobacter sp. S60, assembly GCF_000826845.1. Lineage (NCBI taxonomy): Bacteria > Pseudomonadati > Pseudomonadota > Alphaproteobacteria > Rhodobacterales > Roseobacteraceae > Phaeobacter > Phaeobacter sp. S60. The sequence goes on along the minus strand of NZ_JSWJ01000018.1, from coordinate 13,133 downwards.
TGCGATCCGGGCGAAGATCGCCAGCATGCCGGTGCCGGCCGAGGGCTCGAGCACGAGTTCGTCGGCCCGAAACCCCGCCGCCTGCGCGACGATGGCTGCGAGCGGCAGAGGGGTCGAAAACTGTTGCAGACGGATGCTGTCTTCCGAGCGCCGCGTGTGAGAGGGCGCCAAACCGGCGAGGCGTTCGATCATGGAAAGAAAGGCGTGCGGCGTAGCCGCCTGCCGCTGTATCAGCGCACCGTAGCGCGAGAGCATCAGGATCTGGGCGACCTCTGCGGCCTCATAGACGTCCTTCCAGACCCAGGCACCACTGGTGTCGCTGGCACCGGAAGCTTCTTCCATCGCGGCGCGCAGGGCAGCGGCGTCGATGGGCTTGCCCGCCTCGAACTGGGGGACGAGGGTTTTCGCAGCCAGCAAAAGGTTTTGGGCGAAGCGCGAGGCTTCCGAGCGGGCAGGGGTCTCGGCCTCGGGCGCAAGCGGGACGGAATGGGGGTGAGCGTTCATCGGCAATCTCCGGGGTTGAGGGTTGGCCCCAAGCCCCGCGCGCACTCTCTCACCCGGGAGGGGTCACCCCTCCCGCCCTGTCTCTCGCTCTTTCATGGCAAAGCCCCGGTGCAAATTTGCCCGTTATCAGGACGACCGCAGATGCCTCGGCACGTCCATGGACTGATGCAGGACCCGGATCACGAATATCCTGTCCGGGTCCACCTCGTAGAACACGAGGTGCCGACCCGTGATCAGTTTACGCGCACCCTGCTGGAGGTCGGAGCAGTCCGATCCCATTTGCGGGTTGGCGATGAGCCCCTTCAGGGCACGATCGATGTCGTCGAGATAGCGGTCCGCCTGCGCCGCGCCCCACTGTCGATCTGTCTCGACCCAGATGTCGACGAGATCGGATTTTGCCGCCTGGGAGTGATGGATTTCACGCATCAGAAGCGCCAGAGCGGCTCCGCGCCTCGCGCTTGATCTCATCCATGTCAAGCGGACCGGCGTCACCGGATTGTTTGCCCTCCATCAGCGCAACGCGAAGCCGCGCCCGCTGACCTTCCTGCTCCTCCATCAGGCGCAGAGAGGCGCGGATCAACTCGCTGGTTGACCCGTAACGCCCCTCTTTAAGCATCAGGGCGATGAATTCGTCCCAATGGGGGCCAAGTGTGACGCTTGTGCTTGCCATGCTCATCTCCAGAATACGCATGAATAAGATATATGAGTATGTCGGGCATTTCAACTCGGGGGTGGGCTTGCGCCCTGTTCGGCGCCGGCAGGTCTGTGCAGCTCTCGCAAAGTCAGGTGATCTACAAATGCTCGTGCCTCGGACAGGCAGTCCAACTCATAGTGCCCGAAGAACCCCCAGCAGGCATCGACCTCCTCGCCGTCACGCTCGACGACATAGCCATAAACCTGGCCGCCGAGGTAGGCATCGAAGGTGACGATCTCAGCGCGCAGAATGTTTTTGGCCTTTTCGCGCATCGCCTTGGTGACGCGTTTCACGCCGAACTCTTCCCGGACCGCGTCGAGCGTCACGTAGACATAGCCGACTTGGCTGGAATCCCACGGGCAGTGAAACCCGATCGTGTTCATCGCGAGACCGGAATGATCGTAGAGAAACACGGGCAATAAGATCGCCTTGCGCTCGGCGCGCTCGCGCAGCTGCTCAATCGAGAGGTCGCTCTGGTCTGTGACGCCCGAGAGATCGCGCAGGAGCGCATCTGGGCTGTCGAAGGGATGGCTGTCGCCCAGCCGATAGCGCCGGTGCCAGCAGATCAGTTTCCCGAGGTTGGACCACTCCCTCGGGCTCTCAGTATCCGGGTCATGGTAGATCTTGATGGTATGGCCTTGGTAGGCCTCCTCGTAGACAGGGTCTTGCATTTCGATATCCTTTCTTGAAACGCAATCGACCCGCCGAGCCGGTTGAGGCCGCAGGCGGGTCGATTTGGACGTGGTCAGGTGGTCGGCGAGTTTGCCGTCCGGTGGATCAGGCAGCAGCGCGGTTCTGACGATCTTGGATGTGCTCAACCGAAACCTTCAGCAGCCAGTCCTCGAAGCCGAGAATGGTCTGGTGATTGACCACCGCCGCGACCCAAACTGCGCGCGGATCGCCAACAATCTGTGTCGGGTCGTTGTCGATCCGGCCATTGGCCATCCACGGCTCTGGCTGGATGCGCCCGAGCCAGTCCGCCAGCGACGGGATGCGTCCTTGGCAGTCTTCGCGCACATGCTGCTCGCCGATCCAGCGGATGGGAACAACCCGGCCCGCGCTGTTGGTCAGGCTGCGACCGAAGTGGCGTTCAGCATCATAGATCCCAACGGTATGATGTTTTTGGGCTCTGTGAACAAAGAGACCTAGGTGCTCTTTGGATGAGTCAAACCAGTCATGCACATGCTGGTAATCGTTTGGCACACCGCCAAACTTTCGGGCTGAGCTTTCAGCGTGATGGAGGGGGTGTGCCATGTCAGAGCCCCTCGTGTTCAGTGGTGTTGGTCTCGATGTAACGGTTCGAATGACTGACATCGATCTTGTCAGTCTCAAGCGACCAAGTCAGTTCACCATAGCCGCCCTCGTTGTTCTCGAACCCGGGGCACAGGGCATAGGCGAAGTCCCAGCCGAAATCTTCGGCCCGGCGCCGCAGGTCTTCCGTCAGGATGATCGTGTCAGGGGTCACCACGACATCCTCGACATTGCCGGAATCGCCGTAGCCTTCGTATTGCACCTCGATGTTCGTTACGCCGAGGGTGCGCAGTTCGGAAAGAAGCGTCGCGCGGGTTTCTACCCGCTGTTCGGCAGCACGCCTCTGGGATTCGAGTATCTGCGCGTAGAAATCAGTCTCTTGTGTCATGTCTTTGATCCTTTGGAATTGAGGAAATGGGAGGGCGACCATTACGCGGGGTCGCCCAGGAAGTTTCCTGCGGGGCTTCAGGCCGCAGCGTCGCCGCGGTCTTCAGCCGTCCGATCTACCAGGTTGAAATAGAGGTTCTCGGTCGCGCGCTTGAACCCCGGCGGTTTGCGCGGGGCGAGACAACGCACCGAAGCGCTGCAGCTCTCGCCGTGCTCCATTGCGAACTGCGTCACCTTGTCGATCAGGTCATCCATTCCCGCGGCCTGGATGCGCTTTTCGGGGTAGCTCGCCATCATCTGGAACTGAGTGACAACGAAGGCGCCATCGCGATGCGCGGGATAGAGGGTAATCTGGTAGTCGAGTGTCTTGGCCATCTCTGGTCTCCTGTGGCGGGCCGGACGCGGGTATCGCGCCCTTTGGAACCCGCCAGCCTGAAAGGACCGCCCTTTGTGCAAGGGCGGTCCGGGGCGGTGACTAGGGATGGGGGGCGTCAGTATTCCGACGGCAGCAGCAGGGTCAGGACCCGACGCGTTTGCGCAAGGTCAGAGGGCTCGGGGGAGCCGTATTGGTAGTCGACATCGTACAGGTCGAGTTTGAACCAGACCGTCGTGTCCTCAAGCTCAATGACACCCATCTCGTGCCAGCCATGGGGGTCGCTGTCGGCAATGAAGGTGTCGAAAGCGGCGACGCGGCGGGTGAGTTCCAGCTGCACATCGAGCCCAAGCGCCGCGACGCCGCGTGTCATTACGAACTGGCCCTGCGGGGCATCGGCAACTGGGGCATTGCCAAGGATGGTACGGCGAAAGGCGTCATTCTGCGCAGCGATAAGTGCGGCTTCCTGAACGGGGTCGAGGTCGAGTGTGGTGGTCATAGGAATTCTCCGGGACGGGCCAGCTGATCCGTTATCGGCTGTGGTCAACCCGCCAGCCGGAAAGGGCCGCCCTCGATGTGAGGACGGCCCAGAGATCATGTCAGGTTCAGGTCGGTGGTCGCTTCGTCAGGCAGCATCCCCACTGAGGAAGGCTGGCAAGGACGACGGTTCGTCGTTCTCGGCATCGATCTGAGTATCTGAGGCGGGCTGGTCGCCTTCTTCGGCCTCGGGCACATCGTCACCCATGTCGGCGTCAGCGTCCATCGCACCGGCAAACGCCATCCCGTCGGGCAGCCAGCGCGTCGTCTTCGCAACCGTCGCCGCGCCGAACCCTTCCGTCTCGCCGGCGGTTTCCGCGAAAGCCCGCTCCATCGCGGCCGCGATATCGCCCTTGCGCTCGCGATTGCGATCTTCGGCGTAGTCCTCGCTGATCAGCTTGAGCGCAGTCGCGACTGCATGGCCCTTGTTGACTCGACCCCAGTAGTTTTGCGCGGTCGGGCGCCAGCAGGCCGCCACATCGACATCAAGCCGCGCGCCAATCTCCTCGATGATTGGGGAGGGGCGATTGTCGGAGGAGAGCTGCGGCTTTACCGCCAGACCCGTCGCCCAGGCGAAAAGCGCCTGCTTATCGGCAAGAGGCAGCGCCGACATCACCCGGAAGTCCTCTGGTTTCTCGAGCTTCATCCAGTCGGTGGCGAGGTCCTGTTCCAGTGCCTCGAGCATTTTCTGGGCGACAGTATCCGCATGCAGCACCTCGCGGTCTTGCGCCTGGAAAGGCCGGATCGAGATGTCGAGCGCTTCGTTGTTGTAGGACCGCCCCAAAGCCTGTTCGCAGAGCGCGTAGAGCATCGCATCGAACGCCACCTCGAAATCCGCCGCCAGATGCGCCCGCAGGATGTGCTGACGCGTCGCGCGCAGATCGTCGGCGAGGCTCGCCGAAATCCCATCCGCCTTGCGCAAGGTCGCCGCCGGATCGGAGGTTGGCACCGGCGTCGAGGAGGTTGGCGGCGTCACGTGCGGGCGGGCAGGGGATGGGGCATCACCCGCTTCAGCACTATCCTCGCCCGGCTCGGTCGCAGCGGGGATATCTTCTGGTCGCACGAGGCCTTTCTCGACACGTAGCGCCCCGTCATGACCGATGGTCAGAACCACGCCCGCGATGGCACGATCTTCGTCCGCGTACGGTTGCCGTTCGCGCTGCAGGGCTTCGATCTCGCGCAAACGCGGCTCGATTGCGTAGTATTCCTCCGTCTCCGCCTCAGACCAATCCTCGCCGTCGTTCTGCGCCGCCAATTCCTCTTCGCGGGCGATGAGACGTTCCTCCTCGGCGAGCAAGTCCGGATCGGGATCGACATCCTGCGGATAGACCCGCCCGAAACTGCGAAACGCGCCGTAGTCGACCGAGAGGTGAACCTCGACCCATTTCCACATCCCCTCAAAAGTCTTGGCCGCAGCCTGCAGCCTCTCGATGGCGAGGCGCTCCAGGAGCTCGGGGTTTTCCATATGGGCGCTGGCACGATCGTCGAAGAGATCGCGCAGCAGAACGCCGCCTGCCGCCTCATACGCCTCGATGCCGACAAAGCGCCCGAGGGCCGAGTTCGCCGAATGCGCGGTCTCAGTCAGCTGGCGTTTGATGCTCTGTGGGTGGATGTGATAGCCGCCCTTCACCGCGTTCCAAACTGCCAGTTGGCGGTCATGGTCGTCGGTCAGCGTGAAAGCCATCACGCATTCGAGGGTCAGATCGCCCGCACGGAATTGTTCGATGATCTCGGGCGCGACACGGGCGAGTTTGAGACGACGTCGCACCAGGTCGACCGAGACGCCGAACTTCAGCGCGATCTCGTCCTCGCTGCGCCCCTCGGCGATCATCGCCTCAAAAGCTTCGAACTGGTCGGCCGGGTGCATCGCCGCGCGCTGGAGGTTTTCCGTGGTAGATGTGAGGATGGCGTTGCGCTCGTCCTCGACGAGGCAGGGCACGGGGTGATCAACTGGGATCACGCCGTCATCGGCGAGCTGCTTCAGCGCCTTGAGGCGGCGACCGCCGGCATCAACCGCAAAACGTGTCTCAGACAGCGCATGAACCACCAGGTTCTGCTTGATGCCGGTTTCGCGAATGCTTGCGAGAAGCTCGGCTTCGACGCTGGCGCTCGGCGCCACCTTGCGAACGTTGAGCGGGCTGGGCTCCAGCTGGTCGAGCGGGATCAGACGAATGTCGGTCGCTCCGTCAGCCGTTGCCGATGCGGCGGCTTCTGTCTTCTTCACGGTGGCGGGTTTCGGGCGGGTTGAGGTCTTGGCCATGGTCAGGGTCCTTGTTACGCCGGACCCGGATGAGACTCTCTCTATCCTATCAAGCCCGGCACCCGGGCTTCCCTTTCTCTGGCTTTTTCCAATTGCGGATCACGTCACCAATCGACCGTTTGTAAACGAATGCAAGTAAGTGCGCTCTCGTCGCGCACGTCCAAAAACCCTTGGTTTCCTTGCACAGAGCGCGATCTGAGAGGTTTCACCGTCAGTCGCGCGCGCATACTAAATAAAGAGCGCGGGCAACTGCCACAAAATCACTTGGGTAATGTGCAAAAGAACAGTATTTTGCACATATGAAGACCCAAGCATCCGCTTTGACTGATGATTTCAATGACCCCCTCATCACCATCGAGGAGGATGGAGAGGTTCACGAAGGGGATCTCTGGTTTCTGCCGGGACCACTCGAAGAAGAACCGGATGATTTGCCTCCCGGGCCACGGGCAGAACCGCCCGACACTGCTGTCATCGAAGATTGGGCAAAGGCAGAAGGCGTTCACGCTGCGCGACTGGCACGGGTTGCTGGACGCCTGGGTGCTCTGGATGACCGGCTGCTGCGCGGTCCTGAAGGCTGGCGGCACCGCCTCGCTCTTATCGAGGCAGCGGAACTCAGCTGGTTTGCAGGGGATAGGGTGAGTTCTGATCGTCTGGCGCTCTGGATATCGATGCGGCTCTCGGGCGCACAGGATGACCAAAATGCCTTGACTCGGATTGGATGGGCTGTTCGGCGCCTGACAGGCGGTCCTGGACCGAAAGTAGACTTGGCCGCCTTCCTGGATCGCCGCGATCCCGAGAATATTAAAAACTGCGCTGAGCGCTTCGAGGATCGCGCGGGCGGATGGTTGGACGTAATGGCTGCCGCGGCCGATCTCCACCCAATCACGCGGGCTTGCATGGGCTTTCATCTCTGGAGCCTGGCTGGCCTCGGTGGGCAGGGCGACCTGATGGAAGCCGCCGTCACCGCGTCCAGGGTCGCGGCCAGCGACGGAAGCGGCGGCATCTTCGCACCGCTCGCCATGGGCGGGGCAGGCGGGCTGCGTGTCTCGGGTTCGCCAACCGAACGCTTGGCACGCTGGTTGGATGGTTTGAACAGCGCAATTCTAACGGCGATGCGCCATCTAGATGGTACCCACACATGGAGTGTTCGGGCGGAAGGAGCCATGTCTCAGCTTTCGGGCAGAACTCCGGCCGCTCTTCGGTCTGTGTTGACAGAGTGGCCTTTGGTGTCGGCCCCGATGGCGGAGGCCCTAACAGGCGCAAGTCGCGCGGCTGTTCAAAGGAACCTAGCATGGATGGAAGAGCGAGGCCTGATCCGAGAAGTGACGCAACAAGGACGATTCAGGATGTGGCGGATCAAGGATTAGACCGATTTGATCAGATGGGACTGCCGCATTAACTGAACGCAAAGTAATTTTTGCTTCTATTCAGATCAACATTTCGACAGCCTCCTGGAAACTTTCACCAAATATTGTGTGGAGGTCATGCCTAAATTGATCCAGTTTCAGCCGTTTCGAATTAATGCAACAATCCCCGTCCAGGATATCGATAAATGCACGGCTCCACCCGCAAAACCGATCATGTATTCAGCGGCGTCGGGCGGCGCACCTTGTTCATAGAAGCTCAGTTCGGGGATCAAGCTCCAAGAGCCGACGTATCTAAGCTTTGCCATCCGCGCTTACTCCGCAAGCTGGTCTTCGAGCCATGCGGCTATGGCCGAGTGCGTTTCACAATCGTTCAGAAGGCTGTCGTGGCTATGTTTGGGCAAGATCCGAACGCCGCCGCTCGCAAATTTACCGGTCAGTTCCGCATAACCTTCCGCACGGACATGGATGTCGTCAGCCCCCGCGAGGATTAGGAAGGGAGATTTCATGGCACGCAGCCCGTCCTCGGTCGATTTGGGCGGCGTCGGCCAACCCGACGCCATGGCGCTGAATGAATAGGCCGGATAGTCTGGTGGTTGATTTAGGTAGGTTACCGGAAGATGATTGAAGGCACGAATGCCGAGGAGGTTGAGCAAGAAAAGACTCATGATCCGCAACCTGTCGATCTTTATGGCAGACGGCGCCAGTGAGGGCTTCGGAACCAAAGGACCCGATGCGAAAACTGGCGCGATCAGCACGTAGCCAGCGATATCCGGTCGTGCCGTTTTGAGTGCGAAACGCAGGACGATCCCACCACCCATTGAATGCCCGGCAAGCCAGAGTCTCGCATCAGGCCGCTCTGTTTGAAGCGCGGAAGCGATCTGAACCAAATCGTCTTCGTACTGCCCAATCCGGTCAAGATCGTAGGAGCCCCGACCAGAAGTGCTGAGTTTTTGTCGCGAGCACACGCAGCAATATCCGCGCTGTCGCGCTGCGGAGATTTGCGCCGCACCGCAGCTACTTGCGCGGCCGTTCATGCGAGCCGCAGCGAAATCGACGATTGTCATGGCCGGCCCGGGACATAGCGAGAATTCACCTCAGTGGCACCAGTGACCGCTATTCTGTACTTCGCGGTTGTTGTGGAACTTTCGCGGTCTCCTGATGCCATCAGGAGGCCGCGAACAGTAGTTGTCGAATGATCCTCTGCGTTCCCGCAGATCAGCGTTGATAGATGATCGGGAACCAGTCCTCTCTCAACATTTGTCCGGGTTGCATGTTGTGGCCAGGAAAGGGAGGCGAGGTCGGGCCGGGACGCTCCACAAAGCGGGCGTCATCACCAACCAGTCTCAATGAGAACGCGCGGCGGCGCACATCTGTCGTATTTCCGCGCGCACCATGCAGGGTGTCGTAGTTGAAAGCGACGGCGTCACCGGGCTCCATCTCCCATTCCCTGACATCCATGCCCTCGACATCCGGATCGGGTACCGGCATATAGGTGTCCTCGTCGGGATAGAAGTTGGTTTCGGCGAGCCAACGGGTCGGTAGAACGGGTTTTTCCCAGGCGTGGCTGCCGGCAACGCACCGAAGGCTTGCCCCTTTAACCACATCCATCGGCGACCAGAAGCTGACATTCTGCTTTCCGCCAACGAAGTAATAGGGGCCGTCCTGATGCCATGGCGTCGGTTTTGATGTTCCAGGCTCTTTCACCAGCACATGATCGTGAAACACCTGCACCTTATTTGACTGCATCAGATCCGCCGCCACCTCGGCTGCTGGCGAATTGCGAATGGCATCTTCGAACTCGGGGATACGGGTCCAGTTGCAGTAATCGTCAAAAAAGCGCCCACCTTCGCCCTCCTTGAGATTTTCGGCAGCATAGGGGCCTGGCTCTGCCATGTTGCGCTCGATTCCTTTGCGGATTTTCTCAACATGGTCCTTGAAAAGCCCTTTGATCAGGACGACTCCATCGCGCTGAAAGGTGTCAATGTCGTCTTGGGTCAAAAGTGTGTGCATCACGTTTCTCCTCTGTCTCAGTGTAATGTAAATCCCCTCATAATTAATTCCCAATAATGTCTAGTCATAGTATGTATAGTTTCATGCTATACATTACCCTACGCCAGTACGAATACATCGTGACCGTTGCCGAAACATGCAGCCTGACCGACGCAGCTGCCCGTTTGCATGTCTCGCAACCCTCATTATCGGTTGCGATTACCCGCGTGGAAGAGCGGATCGGACGAAAGATCTTCGACCGGCGCAAAGGTGCCGGCATCATGATGACGCCGTTCGGGCACCGGTTCGTGGAAAAAGCGCATGCACTTCTTGGCATGGCGAGCGATATCGAGTTGGGGCGCGACACAACGCGCCCCTTTGTGTTGGGTTGTTTCGAGGACATCGCGCCTTGGTATCTTGCGCCAGTGATGGAAAAGCTGAAATCACGCTTCCCTGCAATCACCTTCCAAGGCCTTGAGGGACGTTTTTCTGGCCTTGCATCCGATGTCGCTGAGGGGCGCGTGGACGTGGCGATAACCTATGACATTGGATTTGAAGGGAGATTTAGGCGCAAGAAACTACGAGAGGTTGCCCCGGTCGCATTTCTCTCGTGCGATCACCCCTTGGCGAAACAACGCTCTGTCGATCTAGCACAGTTGGTCGATCATCCGATTATCCTCTTCGCCGAAGATTTGTCGGAAGGGTATTTGCGAAACCTGTTCAATGAGCTTCGCGTGTTGCCCCAGGTAGCCCATCGGGCGACGTCTTTGGAGATGATGCGCTCCCTGGCCGCGCATGGAAGCGGCGTCGGTATCAGCTACTCGCGCCCACCAGGCAATATCAGCTATGACGGGAAACCATTGGTGACAATTCCTGTTTCGACGCCCAATGCAACGGCCGGCATCATTCTACTCTGGTCGGCTTTGCGCGAAGAGGACTCGCAGTTCAGGGAAATCCTGGAGACAGTTGCACAACATTTGTGATGTCCGTTTTGGGCAGAGCTCGCCTTCGCGGACGGTCAGCGAGAGGCCCTTCAAAACCTCGAGTTGTCCGAAACGCTTTTGCAAGCCGTACACGACCGGGGTTGGAGCAATAGTTTCGGCGCTCATCTCGATCTTCTCTGCCTTCCTCTCGAAATCACTCCTCTGCCCGCGCCGGTTCGGCGGTATCGGCCAATTGCCGCAGGACGTTATGCGGGATGGCGGGGACGGTGTTACCGTCGCGTCCGACCATTGTTTCAGCGGCCACCATGCTGTTTATGATCGCCTCTTCAACCCCTTGAACCACCGCTTCGAAAAGCTGGTCGAGATGCGGGTCCGGGATGAATGCCGCACGTTGCGCGCTGGCTTCCTTCGCCGCCAGTGCTGTTTCGTTTGCGGTGGAGAAGGCGAGAAAAAGATCGCCTGAAGAGTGGTTTCCGATTGTACCAAGCCGCCCCATCCCCAAGGTCGCGCGACGCGACAGGCGTTTCAGCTGATGCGGCATCAGCGGCGCGTCAGTGGCAATCACCACGATGATCGAACTCAGATCTGTCGGCGGTGTGTGCGTCACGATCGCGGGTTCCGGCAGCCCGGCACCGATGTTTATGCCGCAGATAGTCAGATGCTCGCGCGTGCCGAAATTCGCCTGGACGAAAACACCAACCATGTAGCTTTCGTCGCCATAGCGGACCACCCGCGAGGCGCTCCCGGACCCAGCCTTGAATCCAAAACACTTCATGCCCGTCCCACCGCCGACGCTGCCTTCTTCGATAGCCCCGGAAGAAGCCGTTTCGATGGCTTCGAACACATGATCTTCGGTGACATGAAACCCGTTGATGTCATTGAGAAACCCGTCATAGGTTTCCGCCGAAACGGGCAAACCGAAGGCATCAGTCAGAGAGCCCGGATGCGCACGGCTCGCCCATTTCAGCGTGGCGTCGCGGGTGACGCCGCAGGAATGTGTGTTCGTGATGGTGACCGGAAAGGTCAGTTGGCCAACTTCGTCGAGGTAGTGCGCGCCAGACATTTCGCCGTTGCCGTTGAAATTGTGGTAGCCGGCGAAAACCGGGATAGAGAGGTTTTTGGGGCGTCTCGGTAAAATCGCAGTTACTCCGGTTCGAACGGGACCGTCACCAACGCGCAGCGCACCATCACCCTCGACGATCGTGGAGTACCCAACTGATACGCCGTCAACATCCGTGATGTTGTTGCTTGGACCTGGTTTTCCCTCGAAGTTCAAGCCCAGTGCGCGGGCCCTCGGTTTTCCCGAGCGAGTTATGTGTGTACTTGCCATAGATCGCCGCTCCTCCCCAGAACCTGTGGTTACGCTTGTAACGCCATAGAGTTCTAGTTACAAGAATAACATGGTTAGACATAACATACCCCGTTATTGCACAGGCGTTTGCGGCGGGTCACGGTTCGGACGGCCTTGGCCACCGGGAACTCCGAAGATCAGCACCGCAGTAAGATAATCGGATGAGCGCCTCATTAACGCAACGAATTCAGGAGCATTTGCCCAGCCTCTCGAAGGCAGAGCGGTCGCTGGCGAACTATCTGAAAACCAACCCCGAAGGTCTGATGGTCGAAACCAATGCCTCTCTTGCCGCCAAGGTCGGCGTCAGCGCGATGACGGTCAGCCGATTTGTCCGCAAGATCGGCTTCCGAGATTTTTCCGAAGCCAAGTCGTTCGAGCAAAGCCGAATATTCGTGACTGCCCTGTCGGAGGAGGGCAGCCTTGGTCAGCGCCTCGAACGCTACGGTCAGTCCGGCCGGTTGGAGGAATGGGCCAGCCAGAACTTGCGGCTTGAGATCGCCGCCATTGAGCAAGTGCACGGGTTGCGCAACGATCCGAACTGGCATCAGTGCGTCGAACTTTTGGCCGCCTCCGAGGCGGTCTATATGACCAGCTTCCAGATCATCCGGCACATCGCCATCGGCTTTGCGGCGATGCTCGAAAACGTGCGACCGAGAGTATCCTATCTCGACGGGCAGGACGAAGCCTACGGTGCGCTCTTCACCGATCCGGCGGAGAAAAAAACACTGGTGATCGTTGATACTTACCCCTACAGTGTACAGGCAGAGACCCTCGCCGGGCTGTCAGTTGAGGCCGGGATCGACATGATCGTGATCTGTGATGAATCCTGCCATTGGGCCTTGAAATACAGCCAGCACGTCCTGTCGGCGACGACCAACACCGGCCTCGTCTTCCGCTCCAAGGGGGCACTCAGCATCCTGACAAATCTGCTGACACATGACGTTGCCGGAGCCTTGGGCCAGCAGGCCGCCGATACGATCGAGACCGTCGCGGCCGCCCAGTCGCGCTTCAGCCGGACCACGAGGTAAGCCGAAGAGAGGATTGCGGTGGTTCGCGGTCTACAGTGCCAATCACCGGTCTGGTGTAACCCAAAGATGCTTAGGACCCTCCGAGCAGGCCAGGACGTCGGCTGTCAGTTGTAGATCAGCGACCCCAGAACGCCCTGGCTCACATGTTTCCCCGCCGTCAGTCCATTCACCTTTTCCACGATGGCGACGGCATCAATGCCGTGATGGCGGTAAAGCTCGCCGATGGTGCCGGTCTGGCCGAAGTGCTCGACGCCCATCGGGATGGTCTGGTGCCCGGCGACCGATCCGAGCCATGAAAGTGTGGCGGGGTGGCCGTCGATCGCCGTGATGATTTTGCAATGAGCGGGCAGCGCGGACATGAGTGTTTCGATATGCGCGCGGGCAGTCTGGTTGCCGCGAGACCGTGCCCTTTGGGCAGCGGTCCAGCCGGTGTTGTCACGTTAACCCG
>NZ_JSWJ01000017.1:0-149186 GCF_000826845.1 Phaeobacter sp. S60 | reverse complement strand
CGAGTTACACAAAGCCGCAAGCGGTTTTTTGACGTTTTCATGAAGTTTTCACAGAAACTCTGCAATATTCAATGAAATCAATTCATTAACCTTGGAAATTTCTCTGACAACCTTTCATTTACAGCGAACCCTTCGGGGCGCGCTGCGACCTGAGCCACCGTCGAGCCGGGCCGATATCTATATGTAGGTGTCCAGCAGTGCAGGAGCACTATTCAGCCACCGACTCGCTGCGGTTCGACTCGGATGAAGCGTCCCAAAATGGCCGGACCGGATGATACCTTGCCACAAACCATCCCTGCCCCGCGACCGAGTGGTGAAATTTCATCAGGCCGCAGGGTCACTGTTGAGACTAAGGGTTGTGCCACACCCTGCTCATGCGCTTTGGTAGGGTATGAGCGTGGATGTGCTGAACCGATCAGCGCACCGCCCTGCCCGTGCCATGATCCGACTGGTGCACAGTTCGACCGGTGAATTGATCAGCGTGCGGAGCACCAGCCGGACACACCGGATCGCAGAGGGATCCTGTCCATACATAATTCAAGACGCCTGCGCGCAGCACCAACATATGAGACCATGACAGATCTTCACCTCTCCGCACCATTCGCCCTGTCCGAGGATGCCGACGACGCCCCTGACGACGACACCCCTGACCAGGCCACCCTGAACACCGTGCTCAAGGTCGATGCACCATCCAAGACAGAGGGCAGACCATTGCAGTCCCCCGGGCAGTCCCCCAGTGGCACATATCGCAGTCACCAGGACAAGTCCGGGTTTCGGGTCGAGCTGCGGCGGGCCACTCGCCGCGAACATGATGCGGCTGAACTGGCCTTTGCCCCGTTTCATCACAGCCCCCTGCCCAATCTTGCCTGGTTTCTAACCTGCCAGCATACCGCGCTGCATGCGTTGGCGGGCTCCGGCGACGATGGCACCGGACATAGCACAAGGCTGCTCGCCGCATTGACCGCAGCGCTGCGCGCAGATTGCGCCCAGAATGGCGACCATCCGGCCACCCTTTCTGTTGACGCCCTGCCCCAGTTGCATCCATTGGCGGTGGACTATCTCGTGCTGGGATCTCGTATGGGCAACGAGGTCTTGCGCCGTCGCCTGAGTGCAGCTGCCGACCAGTTGCCGCTGCCTGCCTATTTCGCACCGCGCGATCATCTGGTCGCCTGGCGGGCCACCTGCACGGATCTGGATCAGATCCCGCCGGCGGGCGCGCTCGCCCGGCGTGTCGTGGCTGATACGCGCCAGGGGTTCGGCCTTTTTGATACGGCGGCGCGTCTCAATTCACTGAGACCCTCCGCACCCTGACAACAGTGCAACACATATAAGACAGCGCCGTCCGCAGGGCGCACCGTCGGCATATCAAGAAAAAGGGCCTATACAATGGCTTTGGAACAGACAGTCTCAACCACCACACTGACCAATTGTGACCGCGAACCCATCCACCAGCTTGGGCGCGTGCAATCTTACGGCGCGCTGATCGCGCTCTCGACCGACTGGCTGGTGCAGCACGCCTCAGACAATCTTCTTGAAATCTTGGGCACCGATGCACAAGAGGCTGTGGGTCGTTCGCTGGCGGATCTGATCGCGGAAGATGCCTTTACCCGCATACGTCGCAATCTGGGCACATTGGAGGCCCCGGACAGCAGCCTGCGGCTCTTCAATATCCCGCTGAAGGACCGCCCCGAGGCCTTTGATGTCAGCATCCATCAGAGCGGCCGCAATCTGGTCATCGAGTTCGAACCAAAATTCGAGCGCAGTGACCGCGATGTGATGTCCGAGATCTATCCGCATTTCTCGCAGCTGCGTCGGGACGGGGATATCTCGCGGCTGGCGCAGGGGGCAGCACGCGGGCTACAGGCGCTATCGGGGTTCGACAGCGTCATGGTCTATCAGTTCCAGCCAGATCACTCCGGACAGGTGATCGCCGAGATCCGCAGCGACCGAACCAAGAAATACGACGGCATGTTCTTTCCCGCCTCGGATATTCCGGTCCAGGCGCGCGCACTTTATAAGCGATCGTTGCTGCGGCTGATTGCCGATGTGGACGATGAAGGCGCGCCGATCAGCCCGGCATTCAAAATCGACGGCGCCCCCCTGGATCTGTCTCTGGCGGTGACCCGCGCTGTCTCGCCGATCCATCTGGAGTATCTGCGCAATATGGGCGTGCGGGCCTCGATGTCGGTGTCGATCATGAAGGACGGGGAGCTGTGGGGTCTGTTTGCCTGCCACCACCACCGCCCGCGCTATATCGACTACGAGCGCCGCACCGCCATTGAGATGTTCGCACATGTCTTCTCATATGAGCTAAGCCAGTTTGAGAATACCCAGCGCACTCGTGAAGAAAAGAACATGGGGCGCCTTCAAGCCCAGCTGATGGCGATGCTGGCTGATGGCAGACCCTTCAAGGAAAGCCTGATCGCAGTGTCTGAAGACATCCAGGATGTGATCGCCCATGACGGTCTGGTGCTTTACTCCGATGGTGAGTTTCACGCCACCGGCACCACACCCACCGCAGAAGAGACCCGTTCGCTCGCCAGAATGCTGGATGTTACCATTGGGGCAACAGCATTTTCCACCAACCAGTTGGAGAGCATCCATGACCCGGCGCGGGATTACATTGACCGCTGCGCCGGTATTCTCGCGATCCCGATCTCCAAACGCCCGCGCGACTACCTCATCCTGTGTCGCCGCAGTATCTCGCAAACAGTTGCCTGGGCCGGGGATCCCACCAAACCGATGGAAGTTGGCCCCAATGGCGTGCGGCTCACCCCCCGCAAGAGTTTCGAGGCTTGGAAGGAAACCGTCGAATGGCGGTCCACCCCCTGGGCAGACAACAGCCTTCACAGCGCCAATATGCTGCGCACAGTGCTGCTGGAAATCTTCCTCAAGGTGACCGAAGCCAACAACGCCGAGCGGGCACGCGCCCAAGAGCAACAGCAACTGCTGATATCAGAGCTCAATCACCGGGTTCGGAACATCCTCAACCTGATGCGCGGGCTGGTGACCCAGACCAAAGGTACGGCGCGGACGCTGACGGAATTCACCGACAATCTGGATGGCCGCATCCATTCACTGGCGCGCGCGCATGACCAGTTGACGGGTGAGCAATGGGAACCCGCTTCGCTGCGGGCGTTGATCACCTGTGAGTTGGAGGCCTATGCCACAGGGCGCGATAATGAGGTTGTCATCTCTGGCCCCGATGCGCTGGTCACTCCGGTTGCCTTCACAACACTGGCGTTGGTGCTGCATGAATTGACCACCAATTCCGTCAAACATGGTGCCCTCAGCAATGGGGTCGGCCGTGTTGAGATCACTCTGGAAGAAGAGGACAGCGGCGCCCTTCTGATAAGCTGGGTTGAACGCGGTGGCCCGCCGGTGGCACCGCCTGCAAGGCGCGGCTTTGGCTCTACCATCGTGGAGAACTCCATTCCACATGAGCTGAAAGGAGACGCCTCGATACAGTATAAGACAACTGGTCTCGAAGCGCGGTTCCGCATTCCGACCCGGTACCTCTACAAAATCCGGCACAGTGAGGCCGACCTCCTCCCTGAGACCCGTTCTCCGGTCGTGAACACGCCCAAACTGGGCGGCAAAGCACTGGTGGTCGAAGACAGCTTCATCATCGCGATGGATCTGAGCGCCATGCTGGAGGATATCGGTTTTGCGGAAACCGTCAGCGCCTCAACCGTGGGCAAGGCGCTGGACAAACTGGAGGAAGGCGGCATCAACTACGCGGTGCTGGACGTCAATCTCGGTTCCGAGCAATCCGTCCCCGTGGCCGAAGAACTGGCGCGACGCGGCATCCCCTTTGTCCTGACCACCGGCTACGGCGAGGTGCAGGACATCATCGAGATCTACCCGCCCTGCCCGATCGTGCAAAAACCAGTCTCCGAAAGCGCGCTGGCCGCCGCCCTTCTCCGCGCGGGTGAGGGGCCAACGCCGGAAGACACCTGATCGGGGTCGCAATACCAATACAGCAGCAACCGGGCCGCGCCATCTGTGATGCGGCCCGAAACATCTGGGCCCGCGCAGGCGCGGCCTCCGCTGTCAAAGATCCACTTCAATCACGCCACCTTTCTCTGCCGCCCGCGACTGGCACAGGATCACCGCATCTTGGCGCTGCGCCTTGGAGAGCACGAAATCGCGATGCTCCACCTCGCCTGACACCAACCCGCATTTGCACACGCCACAGATGCCGTCAGAACATTTCACATCAATATGAATGCCGTTTTCGGCCAGCACATCGGTGGCGGTCTTCTCCGCAGGTACCCGCAGCTCACGCCCTGATCGGCTGAGCTTCAGGGTGAAGTCGTGGTTTTCATACTCCGGCACCTCCGGCACCGAGAAATACTCCAGATGGCGCGCCTCCTCAGGGAAGCCCTGCCGCTCGGCTGCCTCAATCACGCCGCTCATGTAACGGTCCGGCCCACAGGTATAGACGTGCCAGCCGTCCTGATAATCCGCCAGCACCTGATCAAGATCGGCACGACTGCCCTCATCCGACACATGGATCCGCACATGCTCAGCCCAGGGCATCGCCGCGAGGTCATTGAGGTAGCCTGCGTCCTGGCGCGATGACACGGAATAATGCAGCTCAAACGGCTGTCTCAGCGCATGCAGACGATGGGCCATGGCAATCATCGGCGTCACACCAATCCCGCCCCCCATCAGGAAACTGCGACGCGCGTCTTCCACCAGTGGGAAATGGTTGATCGGCTTGGAGATAAAGACCCGCCGCCCCTTGGTGAAAATCCGGTGCAGCAGTTTTGAGCCACCCCGCCCCAGATCCTCGCGCAGGACACCGATCTGGTATGTCGACCGATCCGCCGGATCGCCGGACATGGAATACTGGCGCAGGAACTCCGGCGCGACCACAATGTCCAGATGCGCCCCCGCCGTCCATTCCGGCAAGGGACTGCCATCAAGGCTCCGGAACTCAAATTTGGTGACGCCGCTGCTCATTTCCTCGACGTGCGACACCTCAACCCGCAGAACCGGACTGTCGCCGTCATTGGTATAGATGTGATCCCAGTCACCGCTCTCGCCACGGGCACGGCGGGCTTTGTATTCCTCCGCCGTGACCATTGCCTGATAGGCTTCGATGCCCGCTTCCCGGTCCATCGGAAACGGATAGGGCCAGGGATGAGGTGCCAGATGCGCAGGATACACCGCCAGCGTCTGATCCTCATAGCGCAGATCCAGATCCTTTTGCAGCGCGCGCGCATTGACCGGATGGCGCGTCGGGCGATAGCCACCGTCTTCCTCCAGTTCCAGATCCCACCACCATTTCTTGGCCGGGTTCATCTCACCATTGCCAACCATATCGTCGAGCTTGGCCAAAGCGGGGGCCGCCGCAGGCATATTCATCGCCGCCCAGCGAAACGGCTTTTCCTTGAATATCCCCTCAAGGTTCCAGGGGCAGGTTTTCATGCAGCGCCCGCACATCGCGCCACCCGGCGTGGTGATGCGATAGGTGGTGCATTTCTGGCTGTCGGATTTCCAGATCTCATAGCCATTGAACATCAGCTTCGGCCCGGCCGTGATGGCGCCAGACGGGCATTCGCGGGCACATTTATTACAAGCCTCGCAGAACGCCTGAAGACCAAAATCAATCGGCTTGTCATGGGCCATCGGCATGTCGGTGGTGACCACACCGGATTTCAGACGCGGTCCAAGGAAGGGGTTCAGGATCACCTCACCGATCCGGCTGACCTCTCCCAGCCCCGCGAGCAGCAGCAAGGGCGGCTGCAAGACCTCGCCGTCCATCACCGTATGGGCCTTGGCCTTGTAGCCAAGGTTACGGATCTGCCGCGCAATCACCCCGCCCAGCAGC
Source organism: Phaeobacter sp. S60 (assembly GCF_000826845.1). NCBI lineage: Bacteria > Pseudomonadati > Pseudomonadota > Alphaproteobacteria > Rhodobacterales > Roseobacteraceae > Phaeobacter > Phaeobacter sp. S60. The sequence continues at coordinate 143,347 of NZ_JSWJ01000017.1, read as the reverse complement.
GAAAACCGCAAATAGGCCCGCATGGACTGCGCCACCGCAATCCAGTCATCCCCGGAGGTGCCCTCGGTGGTGTCAAAGCCCTGATCGACGATCATCGAAATCGCCTGATCATGCTCCGGATGGATTTCGGCGCCGGTGGCGTCATGGCTGTACCAAGTCCACTCCGGGCAACGGCTGATCCCGACCGCGTCAATCCCCAGCCAATAGCTCGCCGCCTTGATATTGGCGGCGTTACGCTCGGCATCTGTGGGGCGCGGCGCCTGCGGGGCGGGCGCGCCATCCTGCAGCAACACAAAGGCCCCCAGCATCCGCCGCTGCGCCATCGAAGGCGCGGCCTTGCGCACGTAAAACCCGCCGGTGGCCGCCGCCTGATTGGTCTTGCCCATATCGCCGAACTGGCTACGGGCAAACATATCGGCGCGTTTTGGCACCCGTGCCACCCGCGCCTCGTCAATATAGGTGGTGGGATCCGCGACCCGCTTCAGCGTCTCAAACGGATGCGGGCCATCACGAAAATCACGGCGGGCAAAGGGATCGCCATTGAGCGCTGAGCGTTCGGAGCCGACCCCCAGCCACCATTTCGGCCCCTTGACCTGCATCATCGGTTGCAGATCCTGCGGCAACAGCGGCTTGTCCTGCGCCATGTCGAAATCGGTGGTCACAACCGCCACACCAAACCGCGTGCCCAGATAGGGGTTCACCAGCTTGCCATCCTCAACCGTAGCCAGACCGGTGGCAACGGTCAGCTGGTTCAGATCCACATCCGCCGACGTCCCGGTATGCGCTTTGGCATCCCAGCCCAGCAAGCGGATGTAATTCGCCAGTACCACCGCTGTTTCCGAGGCCCGCAGACAGGCGCGGTGGCGCTCGGCCCCCTCCAGCCAGTCACAGCCTGGCTCATCCGGGCGCGGATCGCGCGGCATGTCATAGAGAAACACGATCGCATGCGTATGCTCGCCAATAGTGGTCGGCGGCGCTTCCATCGCATCGCGCAGATCCGCCATGATCATATCGATGCCAGAGGCCAGCGTCTTGGTCTGGCGGGTCTTCAGATCATGGGACAGCCGGTCGATATCGGCGTTACGATAGGGCACATCCAGCCGGGCAGAGCCAGGCATCGGCCCGATCCCCACCATCGCCGCATCGCTGAAATAGCCAAAAGCCTTGATATGATCGGCCCGTTCCTGCGGGTCGCTCGGGCAGTCCGCCTGCGCCTTGTTGACCAGCCCGTCGCGGATCGCATCCATCATCGCCTGATATTCGCCCATCGCATTGACGATGGAGGCAGGCATATCGGGACGTCTGAAATTCAGTGGCTGAAACGGCGGCACTGCCGCGAGATCCGGCATCGGCCCCGGCTGCACCCGCTCCATCGGAAACGGCCCCATATGTATCGGGCGGGACCGGGTCGAAAACAAACGGAGAGACATAGGCGGATCCTGTTGCAGCAAAAGGCTGCTACAGGTTTAGCCCAGAAATCCGCCCAGAGGATAGGCTCCAACATCCAATTTTAAAGTAACTTCAATTAATTCATTGTTTTAAAATAAAAAAATATACATCCAATCCCTGTCTCACGACAAGTTCACCCCCGACGCCCATCAAAGGCGCGAACCTCGATCCCGCCCTCGGACAGCGATCGGCGCACCGACCGCGCCAGCTGCACGGCGGTTGGTGTGTCCCCATGCAGGCAGATCGTGTCGATGGCAGTGGGGATGCGCGCACCGCTGTCGGTGATGATCGCCCCCTCCTGCACCATTTGCAGAATGCGCGGCCCGGCAATCGCGGGATCGTGGATCACCGCGCCGGGCAGGGAGCGGTCCACCAGCGTCCCGTCATCATTATAGGCCCGATCCGCAAAGATCTCTCCGCACCAGTTGCAGCCCAGCTCCCGCACCACCTCTTCCATGGCGGTGGCGGCCAGCACCATGATGATCAGATCCGGGTCCAGCTCCAGCGCCGCCTCATAGCAGGCCCGCGCCATAGCATGATCCACCGAGGCCATATTCGACAGCGCCCCATGCAGCTTCAGATGCCGCACTTTGGTACCAGCCGCGCGCGCCATGCCCTGTGCCGCGCCCAGCTGATAGCGGATCATATTGGCCAACGTGCCCTGTGGCACCTGCATCCTGCGGCGGCCAAAGCCTTGAAGATCATCAAACCCCGGATGCGCGCCGATCCCTACCCCGTGGTCGCGTGCCCGCGCCATAGTCACCGCCATCACATCCGGATCACCCGCATGGAACCCGCAGGCAATATTGGCCGAGGAGACGACATCCAGCAGCGCCGCATCATCGCCCATGGTCCAGGGGCCAAAGCTCTCGCCCATATCGGCGTTCAGATCGACGGTCTTGCTCATGTTTCAGCTCCAGTTTCAAAAGGATCAGCCTCGGCTGATATTGCGCCCCCGATCAGTTGATAGGACAGCAGATCCGCCATATCAGCCGGATCGCGCAGCAGCGGGCGGCAGGCAGAGGGCAGCGCCGCAACAGCGGCCTCATGGGCGGCCTGCTGCGCCAGCCCGTCCTCAAGCGTGACCCAGCGAAACCGCAGCACCGCCCCAGCCGCCGCCTGCACCGCCCGCGACAGATCGCAGGGCAGAACCGTACCGATCCGGGGGTAGCCCCCGGTCGTTTGGGCCTCGCGCAGCAGCAGAAACGGGCGGCCGTCACCTGTCATCTGCACATCTCCCGGCACAATGATCTCCGACAGCACATTCAACTGCCCCTCAGCGGCAAATCCGGCCCCCTCGGACATCAACTGCAAGGCCATGCGACTGGCACGCCGCCCCGGTGTGAAAGGCGTCTCGGCAAAGCGATGGCGCACCTCGGGTGGGAACAGATCAGACTGGAAGCTTTCGACCAGCCGCAGCTCCCCGCCTGCGAAGCGATCCGCCACGCGCAGGCCCAACCCGGTTACCTGCCGCGCCGCTGGCAGCATTTCAGCTCCCACCGGCAGGGTATCGCCTTTGGTCACTGGCGCCCCAAGGGCCGCCACCAGATGCGCTGCCCGCGCGCCCAGAAACTCCGGCGTGGCAAACCCGCCGCCCACATGCAGATAGCCATAAACGCCCCGTTTTGCAGGGCCGATCTCCAACCGTTGCCCCCGCTCAATCCGGTGCGACGCATTCCAGACCAACGGCGCGCCATCCAGCGTTGCCACCATCTCGGCGCCGGTCAGGGCAATCCGCATCGGCGCGCTTGCCTCAAACAACCCGCCCATGCCGGCCATCTCCAGCGCCGCCAGCCCGGCATCCTGTCGCAACAGCGCCGCGCCTTCGGCCAGCGCCAGCGTATCCGCCGCGCCGCCCTGCGACAGCCCCTGCCCGAGGTAGCCAACCCGGCCCCGATCCTGCACCGTGCAGGAGGGACCAATCCGCAGAACCCGCAGCGCTCTCATGATGTGACCTCGCTGACAATGGCACCGCCCTGTTGGGCGCCGCTGTCCCGCAACCGCAAAAACGCCGCCCGGCTCACCGGTTCGAACTGCAACTCATCTCCGGCGCGCAGCGCAAAGGGATCGGCGGCCTCCGGCTGAAACAGCGTCAGACCGGTCTGCCCGACATGGCGCCATCCCGTGGGCGATGCGGTTGAGAACAGCACGAACTGCCGGATCGCCAATACCAGCGCGCCAACCGGCACCTGCGGAGTGACTTCGCTCTGTCGCGGGATGTCCCAGTTTTCGCCCAACGTCCCAAGATAGGGCTGCCCCGGCGCAAATCCGATGGTCAGCACCCGAACCCGCGCCGCGCCCAACTCCTCAATCGCTGCTGCCTCGCTCACCCCTGCCAGATCCGCCGCCTCTTCCAGCTGTGGTGCGAGCTCAGTGCCGTACACCGTCGGCACCCGCCAGAACCGCCGCCCATCCGGCAGCGGCGCCTGATACCAATCCCGGGTCAGCAACAACTCTGCCAGCGCCCCGCGCAACCGATCATGCGGCAGCTCCACCGCATCAAAGCGCACAAAGACCGAGGCCAAAGAGGTCGCAGTTTCCACCACGCCGCTCAGCCCCAACACATTGACCGCACTGCGAAAGGCAAGTGTGGCCCGGTTGGTGGCCTCATCCAGCTGATCGCCAAAGCTGACCAGCATTCCCGACAGCCCGACATTGCGGATCAGCGGATAGGTTGGGGGGGCCTCGCGCGACATGGTTCCTCCGACAGCGGCGACGGGCGACGCCCCGGCCGCCTCGGGCCGCTCCGGTATCGCCGTCCATTTTCGCCACAGGGTTGCGCCGCAAAGCGGGGATAGTCAACCGCGCTTTGCTCTCTCAGGTCACCAACGCACAGGAGCTGCCTCCCGTCGGCATCAACCCAAGATCAGGCCGCCAAGGCTGTGGTGAAGGGCAGGTCCATGACCTCGCCCCCCTCTACCACCAGCGCCCGGTTCGGCTGCACCTCAATCCAGGCACTGATATCACTGTCCAGCGGTTCTGAGGTGACGATCACCCCCTCCTTATAGACCCGGTAATAGAGGCTGGGTGCATGCCTGTCGGAGGCATAGCGCGCCGCATAAAGCCGGGTGCCATCGGACCAGCAGGCCCCAAACCGCATATGCGGCGTGGTGCCATTCTCGCGCGAGACGGCCTCCACCTGCTGCACGGCGGCGGCGACGGCCCCGATGGGATCCGCGTCCAGTCCCAGACCAAGTGCAATCAGGAAAATCGCCTCACTCTCAGTGCCGCCCAGACGATGATTGTAGTAGGCATCCGGAATCATCGTATCCAGCCGCTTGCGGAACTGCATATGTCCGCCCGCCTGACCATTGTGCATAAAGCTCCACTTGCCGCTGGCAAAGGGATGGCAATTGTTGCGCGAAGTCGCGGTTCCGGTGGAGGCCCGCACATGGGCCAGAAACAGCCCAGTTTTGGTATGGCGCGAAATCTGCGCCAGATTGGGATCGGACCAGGCCGGATGCGTGTCCTTATAAAGACACGGCTCCGGGCGGTCTGAATACCAGGCCATCCCAAACCCATCGGCATTGATCGGCGTCTTGCAGATCAGCGCATTCCGACACTGATGCACCAGCGAATGTTCCGGTACAAACACCAGATCCTCAAGGTAGCGCGGGGCCCCGTTCCAGGCGAGCAGACGGCACATTAGGCCACCTTCGGCGCAAAACGCGCGGTAGCGGTATCGACGTTATACCCCTCACAGAACCGCCGCGGATCCTGTGCGAGGTCGCGCACCGCGTGGATGATTGCATCGGCCTTCTCATCGCTCAGCGTGGCGGAGAAGTTAAGACGGGTCCAGCCCGGTTTCTCGATCTCCTGCCCGCCCAGAATGGCCGCGCGCATAGCCCGAGACTGCACCGGTCCGATGTTCAGCAATCGGTGGGCATATGGCCCCGCACAGGCGCAGCCGCCACGGGCCTGCACCCCGTAGTGATCCGACAGCATCCGGGTGAACAGCTGTTGGTGGATCGGCGCGCCGGTCTCGGGATCCTGCACCTGAAACGAGAAGATCGGCAGTTTCTGCTTGGCATTCGGATTGCCGAGGATCTGCAGGTTGGGCAGATCCTGCCAGGCCGCCAGCGCCCGCTGCCGCAGCTCCTCCTGCCGCTGGTCCATGAACGCCTGCCCCATCGCCTCCTTCACCAGAAGACACAGCGCGGCACGAATATCGCCAACCACATTGGGCGTGCCCGCCTCTTCCCGCGCGGCCAGATCATCGGCGTAATCATGCTGCCAGGGGGAGACAAATTTCACGGTGCCACCACCGGGGAGGGTTGGGCGTGTACTTGCGACAGCAGCCTTGCGCAGGATCATCACACCAGACGCCCCCGGCCCGCCCAGGAATTTATGGGCGGAGAACACAATCGCGTCCTTCTCGGCATCCGTGCCCGCAGCCATATCCATCGGCAGATAAGGGCCGCCCCCCGCGTAGTCCCAGACCACCCGCGCGCCATGGCGACGCAACACCCGGCTGACGGCATCGGTGTCGGTAACAATCCCTGTGACATTCGACGCCGCCGAAAACGCCCCTACGATCAGGCGGTCGCCGCCAGCCTCCCGCTGCAACACGGCCTCCAGCTCGCCCATGTCAGGCCCACCTTCGGTGGCCTCGGCAATTTCGACCACTTCGGCGCCGCTTTCGCGCCACGGCAGGATGTTGGAATGGTGCTCATAGGGGCCAAGGATAACCAGAGGCGTCTGCCCCGCAGCCACCGCGCCGGAGACCCCCAACAAATGCACCAGCCGATTGAGCCCTGCCGTCGCGCCGGATCCAGTGAACACCGTCGCAAAACGATCATCCGCACCGCAGATACGCGCAATGGTCTGCCGTGCCGCCCGGCGCAGCCGAGTCATGAAGCTGCCGCAATAAGATGCCTCAGTGTGGCTGTTGGCATAATAGGGCAGCACCTCAGTCAGAACGAAGTCCTCAACCTGCCGTAGGGCCCGACCAGAGGCGACGTAATCGGCATAGATCATTTTCACCGGCCCGTTCGGCCCCGGCAGTTCCGCCCCGTCACCAATGACACCGGCCCGCAGGCGGTCCAGACACTCCGCCCCGGCAAGCGACGCGCCGAAGCGATCAAGAAGGTCGGCAGGGGCGAAATTTGTGGTCATTTGAACGGTCCTCTTGTTGTGTTGCAGACACACTACCAAGCAGGACCAGTGAATATTCACTCATTTATTGCATAAATCAACCTAAGCATTCATCAAATGACACCACGCAACAGCTCATAGCCGATCAAAATCTCAAACACGGGACGACACCCCGATGGTATGATCTGCCAGTCCGCAGTACCTCGCTGACCACCCCCACCAATAGCCGTCTTAGGGCAGAACCTGAGCGAAGGCGATCTCCAGCTTGTCTGTGATCTCGCCGATCTGATCTTCACTGAGGATAAAGGCCGGTGCCAGCAGAATATGATCCCCGTTGCGCCCATCTCGCGTGCCCGCCATCGGATAGCAGATCAGCCCGGCCTCAAACGCCGCCTTCTTCAGCTTGCCTGCAACACCAAGACCCGGATCAAACGGCGTTTTGCTCTCGCGGTCTGCCACCAGTTCGATCCCGCGGAACAGCCCCCGCCCGCGCAGGTCGCCGACATGCGGATGCGGGCCAAACCGCGCGACCAGTGCTGCGTGCAGCTTCTCGCCCATCTCAGCACTGCGCTGCACCAGACCGCGATCCAACAGTGCCCGCACCACCGCCAGACCCGCAGCCGTCGCAACCGGGTGACCGATATAGGTGTGGCCATGCTGGAAAAATCCGCTGCCGCCTTCAATCGCCTCATAGATTTGCCGGCTGCACAGCATCGCGCCAATCGGCTGATAGCCAGCCCCCAACCCTTTTGCGATGCACAGGATATCCGGCGCAACACCATCCGCCTCGCAGGCGAACAAATGCCCGGTGCGCCCCATGCCGCACATCACCTCATCCAGAATGAGCAACACGCCATATTGGTCGCAGATTTCACGAATGCGTTTGAAATACCCCTCAACCGCAGGCACCGCGCCTGATGTGGCCCCGACCACCGGCTCCGCCATAAAGGCCATGACCGTTTCAGGCCCAAGCCGCAGAATCTCCGCCTCCAACTCATTGGCGACGCGCTGACCATAGTCGTAGCTGCTTTCGCCCTCACCCCGGTCAACATACTCATAGCAGGGCGCGATATGGGAAATATCAATCAGCAGCGGCGCAAACTGTTGCCGTCGCCATGCGTTGCCGCCTGCCGCAAGCGCGCCCAGCGTATTGCCGTGATAGCTCTGCCTGCGCGCGATCACATGACGGCGCGTGGTGTCGCCACGCTCCAGATGATATTGCCGCGCCAGCTTGATCGCCGCCTCTGTCGCCTCCGACCCGCCAGACACGAAATAGACCCGGTCGAGATCTCCCGGCGCCTGCGAAATCAACAGATCGGCCAGCGCCTCTGCCGGTTCCGACGTCAGAAACCCGGTATGAGCAAAGGCCAGTTTGCCGACTTGCTCCTGCACTGCAGCAATCACTCCGGCATCGGAATGCCCCAGACAGGACACCGCCGCCCCGCCAGAGCCATCGAAATAGCGTTTGCCATTGGCATCAATCAGATAGCAGCCGTCCCCTGCGACGGCAGTGGGCAGATTGGCCTTGGTGTGGCGGGGAAAAACATGGCTCATAGCTGGGCTCCTTTATCCTCGGAAACAGGCATCACAAGCGGGCGATGCCCCGCCGCGCGCGCCAATGCGACAAACTCGGCAACTGAGGCTGCGTTGTCAGGATACTCTGATCCATCCGCAGCTTGAGTATTGTTTTCAAACCCGATCCGCAGCCGTCCCCCGGCCTCCAGCCCCGCCAGCAGGCAGGCGTGTTCCTGCCGGCCAAAGGCGCAGAGCCCCCAGTCCAGATCCAGATCCGCAGTTGCCTCGAGAAACACGCGCAGCTCGGACGCCTCAGCCAAACGCGGCGGCGCGTATTGGCCCAGCACAAAAATTGCCGACCGCATCTGCGCCGGAATATCCCCGCGCGCATAGGCCTGACGCAACGCCGCAATGCAGTCAGGACCATACAGGATATGCTGCACCTCGGTTCCTGCCTCCGCACAGATCGCATAGGCCCGCGCGGCCAACGTCCAGTCCCGCGCCATTTCCCGGACCGAGACCGAGGCCGCCGCCGGGCGCAGCGCCTCCAGACAGGCCAGCTGATCCGCCACGTCAAACATACCCGCACTCTCGGTGGTGATCTGGATCGCCATGCCCGGCGCCGCCTCAGCCACCGCCGCCATCGCTGCACGGTAGCGCCCCGCATCCAGGGAATGGCCGCCGTCCCGGTTGCGCACGTGCAGATGCAGCGCATCCGCCCCAGCCCGTTGGCAGGCGGCTGCCGTGGCAGCAATTTCCGCCGTGCGCGACGGCAGCCCCGGATGATCCGCCTGCCGTCGCCGCGCCCCATTGGGGGCCACCATCAAATGATATGTCGTCACCGCGTCGCTCCGCCTATGTCACTGCGCCGGTCTATCGGCTGCATCGGTTTGGCGCATAACGGCGCATGTTCTCAATCCGGCAAATCCAGAACATATGTTTTTTACCACACCCCCCGCTCGCCCCGCGTCTGGAGCTAAATTGCGTCGGCAACTGGACCTAGAGCAAAACGTAAATATAGCGTTTCGTGGATACAGGGCGAGTCTGGCCAGCCAATCCATGGCAGACCGCATTTTCGAACAACGTGGAAAGGGCATGTCATGGATGGCACGTTCAATGAAAACGACCTGAGCCGGGTCATCGCCGCAGACAAGGCCAACGTCTGGCATCACCTGATCCAGCACAAGCCTTTTGAAGAAAACGACCCCCGCATCATCGTCGAGGGCAAGGGCATGCGGGTCTGGGACCAGAACGGCAAGGAATGGCTCGACGCCGTTTCCGGCGGGGTCTGGACCGTCAATGTCGGCTATGGCCGCGAGGAAATCGCCAAGGCGGTCTACGACCAGCTGATGAAGCTTTGTTACTTCGCGCAATCCGCAGGCTCGATCCCCGGTGCGTTGTTTGCCGAAAAGCTGATTGAGAAGATGCCGGGCATGAGCCGGGTCTACTACAACAACTCCGGCTCGGAGGCGAATGAGAAAGCCTTCAAGATGGTGCGCCAGATCGCACACAAGAAATACGGCGGCAAGAAAACCAAGATCCTGTACCGCGACCGCGACTACCACGGCTCCACCCTCGCAGCGATGTCCGCAGGTGGCCAGGAAGAGCGCAACATGCAATATGGCCCCTTCGCGCCCGATTTCGTGAAGGTTCCTCACTGCATGGAGTACCGCAAGCACGAGCTGGGTCTGGAGCATCTCTCCGGCAAGGAGTTCGGCATCGCCGCCGCCAATCAGATCGAAGAGGTCATCCTGCGCGAAGGCCCCGACACCGTTGGCGCGCTCTGCCTTGAGCCGGTGACCGCAGGTGGTGGTGTTATCGAGGCGCCCGAGGGCTACTGGCCGCGCGTGCAGGAGATCTGCAAACAATACGACATCCTGTTGCACATCGACGAAGTGGTCTGTGGCGTCGGCCGCACCGGCACTTGGTTTGGCTACCAGCACTACGGCATCGAGCCCGACTTCGTGACCATGGCGAAAGGTGTGGCCTCGGGTTATGCCGCAATTGCCTGCCTCGTCACCACCGAAGCGGTCTTTGACATGTTCAAGGATGACGCCAGCGATCCGCTGAACTACTTCCGCGACATCTCCACTTTTGGCGGCTGCACCGCAGGCCCCGCCGCCGCGCTCGTCAATATGCAGATCATCGAGGATGAGAACCTCCTTGAGAACTGCGTCGCCATGGGGGAGCGGATGAAATCCAACCTCGAGGCGCTGATGGAGAGACATCAGGTCATCGGCGATGTGCGCGGCAAGGGTCTGTTCCTCGGCGCCGAGCTGGTTGCGGACCGCGAAACGAAGGAGCCGGTGGACGAGAAACTGGCACAGGCGGTTGTGGCCGAATGTGGCAATCAGAACGTCATCATCGGTGTGACCAACCGCTCCATTCCGGGTAAGAACAACACCCTCTGCTTCAGCCCGGCGCTGATCGTAACCCCCGAAGACGTGGACAAGATCACCGACGCGGTGGATGTGGCCCTGACCAAAGTGTTTGGCTGATACATTTCCCCTGTTGGAGGAACGAATTGCGCCCCGGTATGTCCGGGGCGCTTTTTTGTTGAGACAGTTGGCCCGGTCGGGTTCAGACAAGCCGCGCCGCGATTCCGCCATCCACCGCCACCGGACCGCCGGTCACGAAACTGGACCGGTCCGACAGAAGAAACAGCGCAGCTTGGGCAATTTCCACCGGCGCGGCCATCCGTTTCATCGGGTGCAACCCCGCGATAAAACTGTGTGTGTCCGGATCGTCCCCCGCCATGGCGGTTTTGGTTCCGCCCGGCAGCAGCGCGTTTGCCCGGATACCCTCTGCAGCCAGATCGGACGCCAGCGACTGAACCAGGCCGATCAACCCCGCCTTAGACGCCGCATAGGCCCCCATGCCAGGCATGCCGCCATTGCTGAACCCAACAAAGGATCCGGTAAACACCAGCGCACCACCGCCGCGTGCGCGCAGAGCAGGGATCTGCGCCTTGGCCGAGAAAAACGCGCCGGTCAGGTTTGCCGTGAGGACGGCGTTCCAGTTGGCGGCATCCATCTGCTCAACCGGCCCCATGTCTCCCATGATGCCCGCGTTGTTAAAGGCGCCGTCCAGCCCGCCAAACGCCTCTGTCGCCAAGGCCACCAAAGATTCTGAATAGGATTCCTCGGTAACATCCCCAGCCAGGCAGGCCGCCCGTCCACCGCTCTGATTTATCTGACCCGCAAGGGTTTGCAGCTCAGCCTGCCGCCGGGCACCCAGCACGACATTGGCCCCTTCTGCCGCAAACAACAACGCCGCCGCAGCACCGATACCGCTACTCGCGCCGGTAATGATAACTGTCTTGTCTCTTAGTTCCATGATCAAAGCCTCCATTGGTTGACGCCCTGAGCTAACCGCCTCACTGACATGCACTCGACCCGTTTCATGCGGTTGCAGTGGAGGCTCTTCCCTTTCCCGCAGGAAACGGGTCGCGGAGGCCGCCGGTCCCGGACCGCCAGATAAGGTCGCCCCAGACGCGACAGCGCCGCGCAAATGCGCGGCGCTTGGCCCAACGGGTGTCAGGCATCTCAGATGCCGCACACCGGACGGGAGCATCCCGCCCGGTCCCGGCTCCTCAGACCATCTGAAACAAGATCCCAGACAGGATCGCGCCGGTGATCCCCAGCGCCAGATAGGTGGCAAAGACCTGTGGCTTCACCAGCGACCAGACCGCCGCCATCGCCGGGATCGAACTCACTGCACCCGCCACCATGAAGGCCATCGCGGCTCCCGCGCTCATCCCCTGCTCCATCAGCCCCGCCAGCAAGGGTGGCGCCACATAGGAGTTGAGATAGGCTGGCATCCCCACCAGCGCTGCGGTGGCAATCGGCAGGATCCCCTCGCCACCCACCAGGGTCGCAATCAGATCAGCCGGCACATAGGACACCAGCAGCGCCTCCAGCACATAGGCCAGCGTCAGCCATTTCACCAGAAACAGACCATTGCTGACGAACTCCTGCCGGAACTGGCTGCGCCGCGCAGGGTCCCGCCAGAAGGCCCAGACCGGTGCCTCGGCCTTCGGCGCACCACAGCCACAGCAGCTGGAACGCGGCGCCTGCCGCAGCGGGCTGGCAAAGGCGCCCGCCCCCCGCAATGCCTTGATGGCAAAGCCGCCAAACAGCCCCAGCGCCACCGCTGCGACCGCCTTGGCAATCGCAAACGGCCAGCCGAGCGCCCCAGCCGTGATCAGCAGCGTCGGTGGGTCGATCAGGGGCGAGGCCAGCCAGAACGCCATCACCGCAGACAGCGGCGCACCCAGCGCCAACAGCCCGGCAATAAACGGGATCACCTCGCAGGAACAAAACGGTGCCAGCCCGCCAAAGACCGCCGCCAGAAAGATCATCCGCACTTCCCGCCCTTCAAAAGCGCGTGCGACCATCACCTCGGCCCCTGTCGCCTTGAGGTAGGAAAGCAGCAGCACCGCAAAGAGAATATAACGCCCGGTATGCAGCAGCGCCGCCCCGGCAAAACGGATGACCTCCGCCAGATTGCCGGGATCCAGCACCGCCACCGCCAGCAGGATCGCCACACAAAGCGCCCATGGCGTCTTGATCCCCCGCGCAATCAGGCCTGCAGGGCGTGGATTTTGTGTCAGCTCAGCCATCGTTTGCCACCTCCCGGATAGAGACATCATCCGCGCAGCACTCACTGAGGATAAACCCCGCCAGTTGTTTCAACTGATCATAGTCCGCTGTGTTATAAGTGCTGCGCCCGTCTTTGCGCTGTAGGATCAACCCGGCTCCAGCCAGAAGTTTCAGATGATGGGCCAATGTGGAGGGCGCAATCCCCGTCCGGGCCTGAATATCCTGCACCATCAACCCGCCTTCGCCCGCGCGCACCAGGCAGCGCAAAACCGCCAGCCGCGCCTCCGACCCCATCGCCGCAAATCCACCCGCCGCCCGTTCCCAGTCCATAACGCACCTCCTGGCCCCATCTTGATCTCAATTGATTCGATAAAACTAGTTCTATAGGTATTACGAGGAAATGCAAGACACCACTGTTGCACGTGATCCAAACTGCAAATGAACATATTCGTCTTGCCGCCCGGTTTGATGAGAGTGAAAGCGGCCTGTTCGACCGACCTCAAGCCAGTACGCGGCACAGATTTCCCCAAACTGGCACTAAGTCCAGATTGCACCCCATTTATGTCCAGCCTACAGTGAGGCATGGCCATCTCTGTCGACACCTTCTTTCTGAACCCCGATGCGCAAGGCACCCTGCAGGCGCAGATCCAGGAAATGATTGCCGAGGGCATTCTCTCCGGCCGCTTGCGGGTGGGCGAGAAACTGCCCTCCTCGCGCAAGCTGGCCGCACATCTGGGCATCAGCCGCATCACCGTAACGCTCGCCTATACCGAGCTTCTGGCCAATGATTACCTGATCTCCAAGGGACGGTCTGGGTATTATGTTTCCGAAAACGCCCCGGTGCCGCCCAGCTACGCGCCCTCGCAGAAATCTGCGGACACGGTGGACTGGGCCTCGGCCATCGTCGGCAACTACTGCGGCGGCGACACCCCCCGCAAACCACAGGACTGGCGCGATTATCGCTACCCCTTCATCTACGGGCAGGCGGATGCCTCGCTGTTTGACCACGCCAACTGGCGGCTCTGTGCCCTGCGCGCCTTGGGGCAAAAGGATTTTGCCGCGCTCACCAATGATTACTTCGATCAGGACGATCCGCTTCTGGTGGAATATATCGCCCGCCACACCCTGCCCCGCCGCGGCATCTCTGCCCGGCCAGAGGAAATCCTGATCACCCTTGGGGCGCAGAACGCGCTCTGGCTGGTGGCGCAGCTGCTCTTGGGGCCGGGGCGCAAGGCCGCGCTGGAGGATCCGACCTATTATACCCTGCGCGATCAGTTGGTTTATCGCGGCTGCGAGATCGACTGCCTGCCGGTGGACCATGACGGGCTGCCACCCGACACCATCCGAGATGACACCGATGTCATTTTCACCACCCCCAGCCACCAGAGCCCGACCACAGCCACCATGCCGATGGCGCGTCGCAAACAGCTGCTGGACCGCGCCCGCGATATTGATGCGGTGATTGTCGAGGATGACTATGAATTCGAGATGTCCTTTCTCGGCGCGCCCTCACCTGCGCTGAAGTCGCTCGATGCGGATGGCCGGGTGGTCTATGTCGGCAGCTTCTCCAAATCGCTCTTCCCCGGCCTGCGCCTTGGCTATCTGGTGGGATCCGAACCCTTCATCCGGCAGGCCCGCGCCCTGCGCGCCAATGTGCTGCGCCACCCGCCCGGTCATGTGCAGCGCACCGTGGCCTATTTCCTGTCGCTGGGCCACTACGATGCCCAGATCCGCCGCATGGCCAAGGTTCTGCATGATCGCCGCTGTGTGATCGAAGAGGCTGTGACCCATCATGGGCTTAGCGTGGCAGGCGTCGGCGTCTACGGCGGCTCCTCCCTATGGATGTGCGCCGACGCGGGCGTGGATACCGCAGCGGTCGCCCAATCGCTGAAGGCAAAGAGCGTCCTGATCGAACCCGGCGCGCCCTTTTTCGCCGCAGAACACCGCAAGCAAAACTACTACCGGCTTGGCTATTCTTCGATCCCCTCCAACCGGATTGAACCGGGCCTTGCTCTGCTTGCCGAGGCTCTGCGCCCGAGCTGTGCAAAGGCTGGTTAGCCTGCCACATCTGCGGTTTGCCCCCTTCCGAAGTCTCTGCCTGACGCTGCAGTGCAGCAATCATCCCCACCGCATACTGGTACTAAGCCGGGGCGGGAACTGGCCCTAACTCGGCTCTGCTCGGCGGAATACACCAGATTCATCCCGGCCTTTGTGCCGGCCCTTTTGGCGTCTCATCAGGAGAATACGCGATGAAAATGACCACCGAGGAAGCATTTGTAAAAACACTGCAAATGCACGGCATCCAACATGCGTTTGGCATCATCGGCTCGGCCATGATGCCGATTTCTGACATCTTCCCCGACGCGGGCATCACCTTCTGGGACTGCGCCCACGAAGGCTCCGGCGGGATGATGGCGGACGGTTACACCCGCGCCACCGGCAAAATGTCGATGATGATCGCCCAGAACGGCCCCGGCATCACCAACTTTGTGACCGCGGTGAAGACCGCCTACTGGAACCACACCCCGCTCTTGCTGGTCACCCCTCAGGCTGCGAACAAGACCATTGGTCAGGGCGGTTTCCAGGAAATGGAACAGATGCGCATGTTCGCCGATTGCGTCGCCTATCAGGAAGAGGTCCGCGACCCCTCCCGCGTGGCCGAAGTGCTGAACCGTGTCATCATGAACGCCAAGCGCGCCTCGGCGCCCGCGCAGTTGAACATTCCGCGTGACATGTGGACCCAGGTCATCGACATCGAACTGCCCGCCATTGTTGAATTTGAACGACCCTCCGGTGGCGAAACCGCCGTCAGCGACGCGGCGAAACTGCTGTCCGAAGCCAAGAACCCCGTGATCCTGAACGGCGCCGGCGTGGTATTGTCCAAGGGCGGCATTGCGGCCTCCCAGAAGCTGGCCGAACGTCTGGATGCGCCGGTCTGTGTTGGTTATCAGCACAATGACGCCTTTCCCGGTAATCACCCGCTGTTTGCAGGTCCGCTGGGTTACAACGGCTCCAAAGCCGGGATGGAGCTGATCAAGGACGCCGACGTCGTTCTCTGCCTCGGCACCCGTCTGAACCCCTTCTCCACGCTGCCCGGCTACGGCATGGAATACTGGCCCGCCGATGCCAAGATCATTCAGGTCGATATCAATCCTGACCGCATCGGCCTGACCAAGAAAGTCTCCGTCGGCATCATCGGCGACGCCGCCAAAGTGGCCTCCGGGATCCTCTCCCAGCTGAGCGACAGCGCAGGCGATGCGGGCCGCGAGGAGCGCAAGAACCGCATCTCGGAAACCAAATCACGCTGGGCGCAGCAGCTCACCGAGATGACCCATGAGGACGACGATCCGGGCACCACCTGGAACCAGCGCGCCCGCGCCGACAAACCCGAATGGATGAGCCCCCGCATGGCGTGGCGCGCTATCCAGCAGGCCCTCCCCCGCGAGGCGATCATCTCCTCCGACATCGGCAACAACTGCGCCATCGGCAACGCCTACCCATCCTTCGACGAGGGGCGCAAATATCTGGCCCCCGGCCTTTTTGGTCCCTGTGGCTATGGTCTGCCTGCGATTGTCGGCGCCAAGATCGGCTGCCCGGATACCCCGGTTGTTGGCTTCTCCGGCGACGGTGCCTTCGGCATCGCGGTGACCGAGCTGACCGCGATTGGCCGGGGCGAATGGCCCGCGATCACCCATATCGTGTTCCGCAACTACCAGTGGGGCGCGGAAAAGCGGAACTCCACCCTGTGGTTCGATGACAACTTCGTCGGCACCGAACTGGACGAGCAGGTTTCTTATGCAGGCATTGCCAGCGCCTGTGGCCTCAACGGTGTTGTGGCCCGCACCATGGATGAGCTGACCTCCGCACTTGCGCAGGCCATCGAGGACCAGAAAAACGGCAAAACCACCCTGATCGAAGCCATGATCAACCAGGAGCTGGGTGAGCCGTTCCGCCGTGACGCCATGAAGAAGCCGGTCCGCGTAGCAGGCATCGACAAGGCCGACATGCGCGAACAGCAGGTCTGACGCCTATGCCCCTGCCTTTTGATCTCTCAATGGGCGCGGGCGCCTTTCTGGCCGCCGCATTATTTGCGGCGGCCTTTATCCGCGGATATTCGGGCTTTGGCTTTTCCGCGATCTTCATCATTCTCGCCGCTCTCGTCACAAATCCGCTGCCGCTGATCCCCGTGGTCTTTGCCTGCGAGATTGCGATGACCGCCTTTCAGGCGCGCGGCATTCGCCCCCATATCGACTGGCGCAGATCCCTGGCTCTCTTGGCTGGTGCTGCTGTTGCCACTTTGCCTGCCGTCGCCGTGATGGCCCGCCTTGGCCCGGATCAGGCGCGGCTGGTGATTTCCGTGCTGATCCTTGGCCTCAGCCTCCTGTTGCTCAGCGGTTGGCGCCTCGCGCGCCCCATTGGGACCGCCGGGCATGTCGCCGTGGGCATGGCCTCCGGCATGGCCAATAGCGCCGGCGTGGGCGGCCTGCCCGCTGCCGCCTTCATGACCGCGCAGCCGATCCCGCCTGCGGTGTTTCGCGCCACCATGATCGTGTTTCTGACGGGCATCGACCTGATGGCCCTGCCGGTCATGTCCGCCCATGGGCTGACTGGCCCGGACACGCTTTGGGGTGTGATCCTCGCCTTTCCCATCCTTGGTGCGGGTGTCTGGTTGGGCTCACGCGGCTTTGCGCTGGCCGCGCCGGATTTGTTCCGCCGCTATGTCGTGACGCTCTTGGCGGCACTGGCGGCCCTCAACCTCGTGAAGGCCGCGCTATGACCTCATCATCTGAAACCGACATTCTGGTCCTTAATGCCGGGTCCTCTTCTATCAAGTTCGCGATCTTCGACGCGGATCTCACCCAGCGTATTGCGGGCCTGGCCGAGGGGATCGGCACGCCGCAATCACGTTTGCGCATCGCAGACACCAGCAGCGACAGCCAGTTCCTCGCCCACGCCGAAGCGCTGGCTGCGATCCTGGCGGCACTGCCCGAGCACGGACTTGACCCGTCGCGGCTCGCAGCTGTCGGCCACCGGGTCGTTCATGGCGGACGCAAGCTGACCAAACCGGTGCGCATCACCCCCGAGATCCGCGGTGAAATCGCCGATTGCACGCCGCTGGCTCCGCTGCACAACCCCCATAGCCTTGCGGCGATTGATACGATGGCCGTCACCGCGCCTGAGCTGCCGCAGTTTGCCAGCTTTGACACCTCGTTTCACGCCACCAATCCAGAGGTCGCCACCCGCTACGCGATCCCCCGCGTGGAAGAGACCAAGGGCATCCGCCGCTACGGGTTTCACGGTCTGTCCTACGCCTCGCTGGTGCGGCGCCTGCCGGAGATTTCCGGCGCGCCGCTGCCCTCGCGAATTCTGGCCTTTCACCTGGGCAACGGCGCCTCGCTTTGTGCGATCCGCAATGGCCAGTCCATTGCCACCACCATGGGCTATTCGCCGCTGGATGGCCTGACCATGGGCACCCGGTCGGGCGGCATTGACGCCAATGCGGTGCTGCGCCTGGTCGAAGACAACGGGCTGGAGCGCACCAAGGCGATCCTCAACAACGAAAGCGGGCTATTGGGGTTGTCGGGTGGCAAATCCGACATGCGCAACCTGATGCTGGACCCCAGCGCCGACAGCGCCTTTGCCATCGAACATTTCTGCTACTGGAGCCTGCGTCACGCAGGCAGCCTGATTGCCGCGATGGAAGGTCTGGATGCCATCGCCTTCACCGGTGGCATCGGCGAGAACGCGGTGGGTGTGCGCGCCCGTATTCTGCGCGGTCTGGAATGGATCGGCGCGCGTATGGATGTGGATGCCAACCACGCCCGCAAGGCGCGCCTGCATGCCGGCAGCTCCAAGGTGGCGATCTGGGTGATTGAGGCTGAGGAAGAGCGTCAGATCGCCATGGACGCCCAGACCCTGATGGGGGCGTCATGATCGCCGCCCCCGTCCGCCTGTCACACCTTCAGCAAGATCAGATCTGCGCCACCGTCAGGACCGTCGCCGCCACGATGTCCTCGACCGAGGCGCCTCGGCTCAGATCGCAGACCGGCTTGGCAAAGCCCTGCAAGAACGGCCCCAGCGCCTGCGCGCCGCCCAATTCCTGGCAGAGCTTGTATCCGATATTTCCCGCATCCAGCGTCGGGAAGATCAGCACATTGGCCTCAACCGGCGCGATGCCTTTCTTCTCGGCAATCGCAGGGTTCAGCGCCGCATCCGCCTGCACCGGGCCTGCAAATCCGCTGGCCTCTGCCGCCGCGCGCACCAGCGCCACACTGTCACCATCGCCCGAGGTGCCGGTGGAAAACGACAGCATCGCAACCCGTGCTGACCCCAGTAGCGCCTCTGCCGAACGTGCAGAGGCCCGTGCGATATCCGCCAGTTGCGCCGCATCCGGCGCGACATTTACGGCGCAATCTGCAAACACCAATTCGCGCCCGTCCGGAAACACCATCAGGAAGAACGACGAGGCTGTGCTGACCCCCGCATCCAGCCCGATGCCGATGCTGGCCGCCTCAATCACCCGGCGCGTGGGTACATCCGCGCCCGCCACCATCGCATCCGCCTCGCCCGCAGCCACCATCGCCGCCGCGCGGTACAGGGGTTTGGAGAGCATCCGCTTGGCGATGCCCTCCTTCATACCGCGCGCCGCCACCAAGACATCCACATGCGCCGCAGACACCGGCGCCAAAGGCACCGCCTCCACCAGCCCCTCACGGGTCAGCTGGTCTACCGCAGCTGCCACTCTGGGGTCGTCCATCTCGGGAAACACCACCCGTGCCCTGCGATCCCGAGCCAGCGCATATGCGTTTTCAAGTACAGTCATTTTGATCTCCCTTGCGGGGAAAGGAGCCAGCAATGAGCGATAACGTCAAGATCAACCGCGGCCTCAAGGGGATCTACTTTGAACGCTCCGGGGTTTCCGACATTGACGGCGCCAAGGGCGAGCTGAGTTATCGCGGCTATTCCATTCACGATCTGGCCACGCATTCCACCTTTGAGGAGGTCTGCTATCTGCTGATCCATGGCGAATTGCCCGATGCGGATCAGTTCGCAGAATTTGAGACCGCACTGAAAGCCGCCCGCGCGTTGCCTGCCCCGGTGCTGGATATCATCCGCGCCACCAAGGATGGCCATCCGATGGATGTGCTGCGCACTGCCGTCTCTGCCCTCGCCGCGCTTGAACCAGACAGCCAGCAGGTCGGCGAAGACGCCTTTGTCGCCAACGGCATCCGCCTGATTTCGCAGGTGCCGATCATCATCGCCGCCCATGACGCGATCCGAAATGGCCGCGAGGTGGTGGCCCCCGACATGACCCTCAGCCATGCGGGCAACTGGCTGTGGATGCTGAAGGGCGAGAAACCCACGCCAGAGGCCACCCGGCTCGCGGATGTTGATTTTATCCTGCACGCCGAACATGGTGCCAACGCCTCCAGCTTTGCCGCGCGCGTCACCATCGGGACCGAAACCAACCTTCACGGCGGCATCGTCACCGCGCTCTCCACCCTTGCAGGTCCGGCCCACGGCGGTGCCGCCGAGGACGTGATGAAGATGGTGCATGAGATCGGCACGCCCGACAAAGCCGCCGCCTATGTGAAGGCCAAGCGCGCCGCCAAGGAGGCCGTGACCGGTTTTGGCCACCGCGTCTACCGCAAGGAAGACCCACGCGCGCGCCACATGCGCGAAGGCGTGCGCCAGTTGGGAGCGGAAATGGGCGCGCCGGAGTGGTATGAAATCCTGCAAGCCGTGGTGGAGGCCATGCAGCCCTACGCCCGCCACGGTCTGAACGTGAATGTCGATTTCTACTCCGGCGTGATCTACCAACTGCACGGCATCGCGATGGATCTCTACGTGCCGATCTTTGCCATCGGCCGGATGCCCGGCTGGATCATCCAATGCATCGAACAGCAGCGCGGCAATATCCTGATCCGCCCCCTGACCCTTTACAACGGGCCGGAACCCCGCGCCTATATTCCACTAAACGCGCGCTGATCGCACCCACTCCGCGCCACAGTACATAACGCCGCCCGGCCCATGCAGGCCCGGCGCATCACCGAACAGGGACACCATGGCACATACCCAGCCCCAGCTAGACACCTCGCCGCCCGTGTCGGACGAGATCCGCCAGACCACCTGCTACATGTGCGCCTGCCGCTGCGGCATCAACGTCCACATGAAAACGGATGAGGATGGCCAAAAGAAAGTCGCCTATATCGAAGGCAACCGCGATCATCCGGTGAACAAGGGCGTGCTCTGCGCCAAAGGCTCTGCCGGGATCATGCAGCACAACGCGCCGTCACGTCTGCGGGCGCCGATGAAACGCGTCGGCCCGCGCGGCTCCGGCAAGTTCGAGGAAATCTCCTGGGACGAGGCGCTGGACATTGCCGCTGGCTGGCTGGAACCCATCCGCGAGGATAACCCGGAAAAGCTGGCGTTCTTTACCGGGCGCGACCAATCCCAGAGCTTCACCAGTTTCTGGGCGCAGAACTTCGGCACCTGCAACTATGCAGCCCACGGCGGGTTCTGCTCGGTCAATATGGCCACCGCCGGCATCTACACGATGGGCGGCGCGTTCTGGGAATTCGGCCAGCCCGACTGGGATCACACCAAGCTGTTCATGTTGTTTGGCGTCGCCGAAGACCACGACAGCAACCCCATCAAGATGGGCATCGGCAAGATCAAGGCGCGCGGTGCGCGGGTCATTGGCGTCAATCCAATCCGCTCCGGCTACAACGCTGTGGCTGACGATTGGGTCGGCATCACGCCGGGCACCGACGGTCTGTTCATCCTGGCGCTGGTGCATGTGCTGATGAAGGCGGGCAAGATTGATCTGGAGTACCTCAGCCAGTTCACCAACGCGCCAGTGCTGGTCAATCAGGATCCAGATAGCGCCGATTACGGCCTGTTCTTGCGCGATGACCATGGCGCGCCTCTGGTGATCAACCGCAAGACCGGCCAGCTCGCGCCCTTTGACATGCATGGCGTGCGCCCCGATCTGGGCGGCTCGTTTGAACTCAATGGCATCACCCATGTGTCCGTCTTCCAACTGATGGCCCAGCGCTATCTCAGCGACGACTACGCCCCCGAAGCCGTGGCCGAGCGTTGCGGTGTCTCCGCCAAACGCATCCGCGCCATCGCCGCCGAGCTGGCCCGCGTCGCCTTTGACGAGGCATTCGAGCTGGATCAGGAATGGACCGATTTCCGCGGTGAGACCCATAAAACCATGAAGGGCCGCCCGGTCGCCATGCACTCCATGCGCGGTGTCTCAGCCCATGCCAACGGCTTTCAGACCTGCCGCGCGCTGCATGTGTTGCAGATCCTTCTGGGCACGGTGGAGGCGCCCGGCGGCTTCCGCTTCAAACCGCCCTACCCCAAACCGGTAGAGGCGCATCCCGCCCCCCATTGCCGCGTCACCCCGAACAAACCGCTGGACGGCCCGCATCTGGGCTTCGTGCACGGGCCGGAACATCTGGCGCTGAAGACCGACGGCAGCCCGGCGCGCATCGACAAGGCGTTCACCTGGGAAAACCCGATGTCCAGCCACGGGCTGATGCATATGGTGATTTCCAACGCCCATGCCGGTGATCCCTACAAGATCGACACGCTGTTCATGTATATGGCGAATATGTCGTGGAACTCCTCGATGAACACGCGCGGCGTGATGGAAATGCTCACCGACACCGACGACAATGGCGACTATGTGATCCCCCGGATCATCTACTCGGACGCCTATTCATCGGAAATGGTGGCCTATGCGGATCTGATCCTGCCCGACACCACCTATCTGGAACGCCACGACTGTATCTCGCTGCTCGATCGTCCCATCTGCGAGGCCGACGGCGCGGCTGATGCGATCCGCTGGCCCGTGGTGGAACCCGACCGCGACGTGCGCGGATTCCAGACCGTACTGGTGCAGCTGGCCAATAAGATGAAACTGCCCGGCTTCACCCATGAAGACGGCACAGCGAAATGGCAGGACTACGCCGACTATATCGTGAACCACGAACGCAAACCCGGCATCGGCCCGCTTGCAGGGTTCAGGGGCGAGGACGGCAGCAAGGTTGGCCGGGGTGAGGTGAACCCCGAACAGCTGGACAAATACATCGAAAACGGCGGTTTCTTTGTCGAACATATCCCGGCAGAGGCCAGCTATTTCAAACCCTGGAACATGGCCTATCAGGACTGGGCGGTGAACCTCGGCCTCTTTGACAGCCCACAGCCCTATCTGTTCCAGCTTTATGTGGAGCCCTTGCGCAAGTTCCAGCTGGCCGCTGAAGGCCACGGTGAGCGCCAGCCGCCCGAGCACCTACGCGCCCGCATCAAAGAGACGATGGACCCGCTGCCGATCTGGTATGAAACCGATCAGCAGGGCAACGACGGCTTCACCGTCAACGCCCTCACCCAGCGCCCCATGGCGATGTATCACTCCTGGGGCACGCAGAACGCCTGGCTGCGCCAGATCCATGGCCGCAATCCGCTTTATGTGCCGACCAAGCTGATGCGCGAAAACCACCTCAGCGATGGCGACTGGGCCAGGGTCACCTCCCCCCACGGTGAAATCACCGTGCCAGTGATGGAGATGGCGGCGCTCAATGAAAACACCGTCTGGACCTGGAACGCCATCGGCAAGCGCAAAGGCGCCTGGGCGCTGGAAGAAAACGCGCCGGAAGCCACCAAAGGCTTCCTCCTCAACCATCTGATCCACGAGCTGCTGCCGCCGAAGGGCGACGGGCTTCGCTGGGCCAATTCCGACCCGATCACCGGTCAGGCCGCGTGGTTCGATCTGAAAGTAAAGATCGAAAAAGTCGCCGCGCCGCAGGATCTGAGCGAAAGCCAGCCTGTTATGGAGCCTCAAACCTCACCCGTGGGCACCGGTCCCAAAGACCTGACATGGAAGGTGGGCAAATGATCAATCCAATTTTCTTCCAAGGAAATTGCCAAGAAAATAGACATCTTCTTGGTTCCGCAACTTGCACCGAGGGTATGCAATGACCGAGCTTCCCACCAAGACCGACCGCAAGATGGGGCTGGTCATTGACCTGGATACCTGTGTCGGCTGCCATGCCTGTGTGATTTCCTGCAAGGGCTGGAACACCGAAAACTATGGCGCGCCGCTATCAGATCAGAATGTCTATGGCGCCGATCCCTCGGGCACCTTCCTCAACCGGGTGCACTCCTATGAGGTGCAGCCATCCCCCTGTGCCAGCCAGCCCAACCCGGCGGCCCAGCTGGTGCATTTCCCGAAATCCTGCCTGCATTGCGAAGACGCCCCCTGCGTCACCGTCTGCCCCACCGGCGCCAGCTACAAGCGGGTGGAAGACGGTATCGTTCTGGTCAATGAGTCCAACTGCATCGGCTGTGGCCTTTGTGCCTGGTCCTGCCCCTATGGCGCCCGTGAGCTGGATCTGGCCGAAGGGGTGATGAAGAAATGCACGCTCTGTGTGGACCGGATCTACAATGAGAACCTCGAAGAGGTGGACCGCGTGCCATCCTGTGTGCGCACCTGCCCCGCTGGCGCCCGCCATTTCGGAGATTTGGGCGATCCTGACAGTGATGTCTCCAAACTGGTGGCAGAGCGTGGCGGCATGGACCTGATGCCGGAAATGGGCACCAAACCGGTGAACAAATACCTGCCCCCCCGCCCCAAAGATCAGATCGAGGATCAGATCGACATTCTGGCTCCGCTGCTGGCCCCCGTCGCAGAAGAGCCCAAGGGCTTTCTCGGCTGGCTGGACAAGGCGCTCGACAAACTTCCCGGCAATTCCGCAGAGGAGACGAGCTGATGCATCCCGCACCTTCTGTTATCCTCTTCACCACCCTCTCTGGTCTCGGCTTTGGCCTTCTGGCCTTCCTTGGCCTTGGCAAGCCTGAGGTAACCGGCTGGGTCGCCTTTGTGTTCTATGCCATCGCCTTTGGTTTTGCGGTGGGCGGGCTTCTGGCCTCGACCTTTCACCTTGGCCGGCCAGAACGAGCCTGGCGCGCCTTTAGCCAGTGGAAAACCAGCTGGCTCAGCCGCGAAGGCATCTGCGCAGTTGCGGCTCTCATTGTGATGGGGCTCTTTGCCTTTGGCGCGGTGTTTCTGGACACCCATTGGTGGGTACTCGGCTGGATCGGCGCGGCGCTGTCGCTGGCGACTGTCTTCACGACCTCGATGATCTACACCCAGCTCAAGACCATTCCGCGCTGGAACATGGCGCTGACGCCGGTGATGTTCCTGTCCTTCAGTCTTGCGGGCGGGTCACTGCTGGCCGGGGCGGAGGTGCTGGCGCCTTGGCTTCTGGCCATCGCAGGTTCGGTACAGCTGGCCTATTGGGCCAAGGGTGATCAGGCCTTTGCCAGCTCCGGCACCGATATGGGCACCGCCACCGGCCTTGGCGATCGCGGCACAGTGCGTGCGTTTGAACCGCCCCATACCGGCTCCAACTACCTGCTGCGTGAATTTGTGCATGTGGTCGGGCGCAAACATGCGCAGAAACTGCGGGTGATCGCCTTTGCCTCAGGCTTTGCGCTGCCCTTGATCTGCCTCATCCTGCCGGTTGAAGGCCTGACGCTCAAACACCTGCTCGCAGGCGTCGCCGTACTGCTGCACATCGCAGGGATCGCGGTTTCCCGCTGGCTGTTCTTTGCCCAGGCCGAACATGTCGTCGGGCTTTATTACGGCAAGCGTTGAGCCATCCCAAAACACCTAAAAATCAGGGCGCCCCAGCGGCGCCCTTTTTTCGTGGCCCACATCTTTTTTCAAAAAACCTCACCACCCATGTCACAAACCCACCCGCTGCCTCGTCCTGTTTCTGAACCCATCAGAAAGGACCAAATGATGTCGCAACGTCTCGATTATTTCTCTGTCGCCGGGGATCTGTTCAAACCGATGATGGAGCAGGAAACCCTGTTCAAAAACAGCACTTTGGAATTCAGCGTGGTGGAACTGGTGAAGCTGCGGGCCTCCCAAATCAACGGCTGCGCCTTCTGCATCCATATGCACACCAATGAGATGCGCGCCCATGGCGAGAGCGAGGACCGGATGCATCTGCTGAACGCTTGGCGCGAATCGCCGCTCTACAGACCCCGCGAACGCGCGGCGCTGGCGTGGTGCGAGGCGCTGACACGGGTGGAGGCCACCGCTGCGCCCGATGCCGACTATGACGCCGTGGCAGAGCTGTTTGAGCCGCGCGAACAGGTGCTGCTGACGCTGCTGATCGGTGCCATCAACAGCTGGAACCGCATTGCAATCGGCTTCCGCAGCGCCCACCCTGTGAGCGAGAGCAGCACAGGGGCCAACGCGGCGTGACAGCACAGACCAAAGACACAGGAACCGATGCGTTTCTGACAGCGCGGCCGCGATTGTTTGCGGCCGCCTACCGGATGCTGGGCAGCGTGACCGATGCCGAAGATATCCTGCAGGACGCCTATCTGCGCTGGCAGTCGGCCCCCAAGGGTGAGGTTCTGGACCCGACCGGGTACCTGATGCGGATCACCACGCGGCTCTGTCTTGATCAGTTGAAATCAGCGCGCAAACGGCGCGAGACCTACCCTGGCGAGTGGTTGCCAGAGCCGGTGCTAACTGATGAGGCCACCGAGCTGCTGGATCATGATGTCTCGGTTGCGCTTCTGCTGGCGCTGGACGCCCTCTCCCCGCTGGAACGCGCGGCCTTCCTTTTGCATGATATCTTTGACAGCTCTTTTAGCGACGTGGCCTCCGCGCTGAACCGCTCGCCCGAGGCCTGTCGCCAACTGGCTACCCGCGCGCGCCGCAAGGTGCAGGCCTTGCGACCGGAGGCCCCCAGCCGCCCAGACCAAGGCGAGGCGCTGACCGAGGCGTTTTTTCGCGCCTCCAAAACCGGGGATATGACCGCCCTCACCCGGTTGCTGAGCGAAGATGTGCAGCTGATCTCCGATGGCGGCGGCAAGGCAATGGCGGCACTCAATCCGATCTATGGATGCGACAAGGTGCTGCGGCTGCTGGCCGGGCTTGCCCGCAAAGCCCATCACACAGCGCCAGATCACTGGCGCCTGTGTCAGCTCAATGGTCTGCCTGCGATTGTGAGCCGCGGCGAAGATGGCATTCTGCAAGCCACCTCGCTGGATATTAGCGCGGGCCGGATCACCCGCATCTATGTCACCCGCAACCCGGACAAGACGCGGCATCTGGCATCTGTGCTGGGGTGATCTGCCGTTGCCCAGGCAGCGCACGCCCTGCTTACCGCTGATACATCTGCCGGCCCTATTCTGTTGTGGATCGCGATCACTTCCGGGCTATACGACCCCGGACACCATGGAAGCCGACCCCAACGGCAACTCTGCCATCGGGGTTGTGCAAAACAGTTTCGCACCGGGGCAGTGACGCGCCCCGCAATTTCCAGCCATTCCCGGGATCTTCACCGGGGCGGCGCCGCCTTTCTATCTCAACTAGCTCCGGTCTTAGGGATGTGACCCTGAACCACCGGTTAGAGACTAATATGTCCAAAACGAAACAGACCGGAACGCAGCAGCGTCCCGGCCTGAGATGACGTGTCTATGATCGCTGTGCTGTGCTTACAGCAGACCTGCGTGCGCCATGGCGGCGTCGATTGCGGCCTTGGTGCTGTCTTCCAGACCGGTCAGCGGCAGGCGCACCTCCTCGCTGCACAGGCCCAATTTCGATAGGCCGTATTTCGCCCCCGCCAGACCCGGCTCGATGAAGATCGCCTCATGCAGCGGCATCAGCTTGTCCTGATACTCCAGCGCCAATGCGTAATCACCGGCCAGCGTCGCCGCCTGGAATTCGGCGCAGAGCTTCGGCGCGACATTGGCCGTCACCGAAATGCAGCCAACCCCACCATGAGCGTTGAAGCCCAGCGCGGTGGCATCCTCGCCAGACAGCTGGATGAAATCCGCGCCGCAAGAGGCGCGCTGCTGGGACACGCGGGCGATATCGCCGGTTGCATCTTTCACACCAATGATGCGCTCCAGCTTGGCCAGTTCGCCCATGGTGGCAGGGGTCATGTCGATGACCGAGCGACCGGGAATATTGTAGATCACAATCGGAATATCGGCGCAGTTATGAAGCTCGGTGAAATGCGCGATCAATCCGCGCTGGGTCGGCTTGTTGTAATAGGGCGTCACCACCAGCGCGGCATCGGCGCCAACCTCGGCGGCGAATTGCACGAACCGCTTGCCTTCAACCGTGTTATTGGATCCGGCCCCGGCAATCACCGGCACCCGGCCTGCCGCGATTTTCACCACTTCGGCAATGACGGTTTCATGCTCTTCATGGGTCAACGTTGGGCTTTCACCGGTGGTGCCCACCGGGACCAGCGCTGTAGAGCCCTGATCAATGTGCCACTCGACCAACCGTTTGAGCGTATCCAGATCCAGCTCGCCGTTGGAAAACGGGGTGACGAGGGCTGGCATAGAGCCTTTGAACATGGGCACGCTCCCTTTGCTGTTCGTGCGGGCGCAGAATTGCACCGGCTTGAGTGATGGACATGCCGGGGATTTGAGTTGATACCGGCAGGTCACGGATTATCGTCATTGGCTCTATCCCCGGAACGTTGGAAAATGCAAGAGATGACACGCATTCTGGCCCTTATTGCCCTCATTTCCGCCACTCTGAGCGGCACCGCTGCCATGGCCGTGGACCTTGGTCGCGCGCTGGAGCTGATGCGCTCGGAAAAATGGAGCGAAGCCGGGCGGAGTGCCGGCCATGAAGCCACCGTCGCCCGCGATGTGATCGAATGGCACCGGCTGCGCGCAGGCATGGGGTCGGCCGCCGATGTGATGGCGTTTCTGGCGCGGCGGTCGGACTGGCCAGGGCTGGCGCTGCTGCGGCGCAAGAATGAGCCGCAGATTGCCGAGGCCGGGCGCAAGACCATCCTTGCCTTCTACAAAGACACCCCTCCGCAGACGGCCGAAGGCGCGCTGAGCTATGGCCGCGCGCTGATCGCAGCCGGGCAGAAAGGCGAAGGCGAGGCAGAGCTGGTTCTGGCCTGGCGCACCATGCCCATGGGATCGGTCATTCAGGACGAATATCTGAAACGCCACGCCAAACTTCTGACCCCCCATCACGCAGCCCGGCTGGACCGGCTGCTGTGGGACGGTCATAAGGTCAGCGCACGGCGGATGTTGCCGCTGGTCAGCGCCGATCAGCGCAAACTGGCAGAGGCCCGACTGGCGTTACAGGAGGTGGAACCGGGTGTGGATGGCAAGATCGCCGCCGTCCCCGACGCGCTGAAGGATAACGCGGGCCTGGCTTATGACCGCTTTGCCTGGCGAGACCGCAAGCGGCGGCAGGAGGATGCCATCACGCTGATGATGGATCGAAGCACCACCGCCGAAAAACTGGGCGAGCCAGCCAAATGGCTGCGCCGTCGCCGCGATCTGGCACGGCAGGACATGCGCGACGGCAATCACGAACGCGCCTATCAGCTGGCCGCGCATCACTTCGCGCCGGAGGATGCAGGCTATGGCTACTCCGATTGCGAATGGCTGGCAGGCTATATCGCCCTGCGCAAGCTGAACGACCCGGAACTCGCTGCCTATCACTTTGAACGGTTCCTCGCCTCTGTCGAAAGCCCGATCTCAATCGGACGTGGCGGCTATTGGCTGGGTCAGGCCTATGGTGCCCATGGCGATATTGAGAAAGCCCATGCCGCCTATGCCAAGGCTGCCGACTATCAGACATCCTTCTACGGGTTGCTGGCGGCAGAGGTTCTGGGCCGTCCCTTTGATCCAGACCTCATCACCCCGCCGCAGCTGCCTGACTGGCGCGCGGCTGGGTTTTTGAACTCCACCGTGGCGGAAGCCGGGCTGTTGCTGTTGCAGGCAGGCGATCTGCCGCTGGCGGAGCGCTTCCTTACCCATCTGGTGGAGGGGCTCGGCCCGGTCGAGGCGCGCCAGCTGGGGGAGATGGCCGTCGCCATGGAAGAGCCGCATCTGGCGGTGATGATTGCAAAACGCGCCGCTCAAAAGGGCGTAGAGCTGGAGGCGGCTTATTTCCCGCTGCATCCTGTCGCGCAGAGGGATTTACCGATGGCACGCGAAATGACCCTCGCCATTGCCCGGCGAGAAAGCGAATTCGACCCCATCGTGATCAGCCATGCGGGCGCGCGGGGGCTGATGCAGGTGATGCCCGCCACCGCCAAGCTGGTCGCCTCAAACATGGGTATTCAGGCCAATCACACTACCACGCGGCTGATCTCCGACTGGTCCTATAACGCCCTTCTGGGCAGCAACTACCTTGCCGATCTGGCGGGTGATTTTAACGGCAATGTGGTGATGATGGCGGCAGGTTATAACGCAGGCCCGCATCGCCCAAAGGCCTGGATGGAACGCTATGGCGATCCGCGTGACGGCACGCCGGGGATTGTCGACTGGATTGAACACATCCCCTTCAACGAGACGCGCAACTATGTGATGCGCGTCACCGAGAGCCTGCCTGTCTACCGCGCGCGCCTTGGCAAGACGCCGCTGCCGGTGCCCTTCTCGCAGGAGCTCGCTGGCTCAACCCTTGACGCGTTCGCGCCATAGGGTGAACAGGCCGGCCGCCACGATGATGGACGCACCGATGGCGACATTGGTGCGGATCACCTCGCCGAAAACAATCACCCCAAGCGCCGCGGCCCAGATCAGGTGGAAATAGGCAAAGGGCTGCACTGCGCTGGCCTCGGCCATCTCGTAGCATTTGATCAGCAGCCAATGCCCGATCACCCCGGTGACGCACAGGATCGCCATCCACATCCAGTCGCCCTGGCTCATCGGCTCCCAATGCCACATCCCCACAAGGGTCATCGCCACCATGCCCGCAACACCGGTCCAGAAGAAACTGGTCGCCGTGCTGTCACGCCGCGCCGCATAGCGGGTGATCAGACCATAAAGCGCAAACATCAGCGCCGAGATGAACGGGATAATCGCCAGCGGATCAAAGACGCCGATACCGGGTTGCAGGATGATCAGCACGCCAATCAACCCCACCGAAATCGCCGCCCACCGCCGCCATCCCACCTGCTCCCCCAGCACCGGCCCGCTCAGGGCCGCCACCAAGAGCGGGTAGCAGATGAAGACCGCGACGCTTTCGACCAGTCCCAGCACGGTAAAGGCATAGACGGCAACGCAGATTTCCGCCACAAGCAGCACCCCACGAAAGATCTGCAACCCCAGTTGATCGGTGCGGGCTGTGGCACGAATACCCCCCGGCGCGCGCGCCGCAAGCGCGATCACAAACAGCGCAAAGAACCAGTAACGCACCATGATCACCATGAAGGTGTTGTACTGTCCCGCCAAATGCCGCGAGATGCCATCCTGCATGGCAAAGACCACCGTTGCAGCAATCATCAAAAGCACACCGGCGGTGACGTTGTTCTTCTGGGTGATCGGCGTGATCCGGGGCGCATGAGGCTCCAGGATCTTCGCATCGGGGCGCATGGTCATCGCAATTGTGCCTTTGTCATATGCCGCTTGCGCCCGAAACCGGGCGTGCGGGAAACCTCAAATCCGGCGGCCTCCAACCCACGGCGGACAAATCCTGCCGCCGTATAGGTCGCCGCGCTGCCGCCGGTCGCGGTGTGGCGGGCGACCTCGCCCAGCAGGTCCTCCTGCCACAGCTCCGGGTTCTTGGCCGGTGAAAACCCATCCAGAAACCAGGCATCCGCCTTGCCTGTCCAGTCCAGCAGCGACACGCGGGCGTCGCCGGTGATGACATTGACGCGCAAATTGCCCAGATCGCACGCCCCTGCGCCCTCCCAGACCGCAAGAAACCGTTCGGCCCAGGGCGCCACCTCGGGAAAGGCCTCCAGCGCGCGGGCCATATCCTCCACCGCCATTGGGAAGGCCTCGAAACTGGTGAAACGCAGCACCGATGGTGCGGCGCAGCCCTCCTGCGCCGTCTCCCAGGCGCGCCAGGCCGCCAGCAGGTTCAGACCGGTGCCAAAGCCCAGTTCGGCAATGTGGAAATCGGTCCCCGCCTCTGCGGCGCTGGCAAAGCGGGTGGCCAGATCATTGCCTCCCAGAAACACATGCTCCGTCTCGGCCAGCCCATCGTGGATGGAGAAATAGGGGTCGTCGAACTGATCGGATACCGGAATGCTGCCATCCCGCCAGCTGAGCCGCGCCTGCTGGTCTGCCATGCTATTATCCCCTAAGTGATGCGGTGGAACGGCGCGACACTGGCGAAAGGGTGCGAAAATGGCAATGGCAGATATCACCGTCCGGGGCGCCGGGATCTTTGGGCTGTCCATCGCCTGGACCTGTGCGCGACGCGGCGCATCGGTGCAGGTGATTGATCCCTTTGGGGCGGGCGCCGGCTCCAGCGGCGGGCTGGTCGGCGCGCTGGCCCCGCATGTGCCGGAGAACTGGAACCCAAAGAAGCAGTACCAGTTGGAAAGCCTGCTGATGGCCAACGCGTTCTGGGCCGAGGTTGAGGCCACCGGCGGGGTCTCTCCCGGTTATGGTCGCACCGGACGGCTGCAACCGATCCAGGATCAGCGCACGTTGGATCTGGCCCGCGCCCGAGAAGTGACTGCGCAGACCTACTGGAAGGGCGAGGCCGAATGGCGCGTTTGCCCGGTCTCTGAGATGGGGCCATGGGTGCCGCCCAGCGCCACGGGCTATGTGATCCACGACACGCTCAGCGCGCGAATGCATCCCCGCCGCGCCTGTGCTGCGCTGGTGGCAGGGCTGGCGGTCATGGGGATCACCGTGCAGGCAGAGGCGCCCGATCAGGGGCTGGTGGTCCATGCCAAGGGCTATGCCGGATTGCTGGAGCTGAACCGGATGCTGGCAGGTCCCGACGGCCGGGCGGCAGGCAAGATAGTGGGCAATGGGGTGAAGGGTCAGGCCGCACTCCTGCGCTTTGCCGAAGGCCCGGAGGTGCCACAGCTTTATGCCGATGGGCTGCACATCATTCCCCATGCGGATGGCACATTGGCCATAGGCTCTACCAGCGAGCGGGAGTTTGAAGATCCCGCCAGCACCGATGCGCAGCTTGACGAGGTGATCGACCGGGCGCGGGCTGCGCTGCCGGTGCTGCACGGGGCTGAGGTGATCGAACGTTGGGCCGGGGTGCGGCCCCGTGCCCGCTCCCGCGCGCCGATGCTGGGTGGCTGGCCGGGTCGGCGCGGTCATTTCATCGCCAACGGTGGTTTCAAGATCGGCTTTGGCATGGCGCCCAAGATGGCCGAGACCATGGCCGATCTTCTGCTGGACGGGCGGGATGATATCCCCGAAGGTTTCCGGGTTGAGGATAACTTCTGAATGACTGGCCAAGGGGCAGAGAGATGATCGCCTATATCACCATCGGCACCAATGACATGACCCGCGCCCGGGCGTTCTACACCGCGTTCCTGCCGGCACTTGGCTATGATTTCAGCCAAGGGTCCGACGGCCTCAGCTTTGCCCTGCCGGTGGCGGAGGGAGAGGTTCCGACCGCGCCGGATGTCTATGTCAAACATCCGTTTGACGGCGCGCCCGCTGCGGCGGGCAATGGGGTAATGGTGGCCTTTCAGGCCGACACGCAGGCGCAGGTGCGCGCCCTGCATGCCGCTGCAGTGGCGGCAGGGGGAACGGATGAGGGCGCGCCGGGGTTTCGCGCGGCTTATAGTGCAGGGTTCTACGTGGGATATCTGCGCGACCCGCAGGGCAATAAGATTGCACTTTTCTCCAGTAACCCGGATGAGCCGAGCCGCGACGGCTAGCCCGACACCTCGCATCAGGCAGCAAATAACCCGGAGCGATCAGCTCGCACCGGGTCTGCTGGATCTTCGTCTGACTTAGCGCGCGATTTCGGCCCGCAGCGCAGTCATCAGTGCCTCAAGCGTTTCGGTGTAGAGATCACTCAGCAGTCGGCCGCCTTCGTCGAACTCAGAATAAGAGGCCGCCAGATGCACCTGCGGCGCGGTCAGGACACGGGGCTGGAAGGGCACCAAGAATGTGCGCAGCAGCATCTGGGATTTCTCGCCGCCGGCGCGACCCGCAGCGGCGGACATGATGGCGACGGGTTTGTTTTGCCAAGGTTTATTGCTGGTGCGGCTGACCCAATCGAGAGCGTTTTTCAACACACCTGACGGCGCGCCATTGTATTCCGGGGTGGAGATAATCACCGCATCCGCCGCCCCGATCTGATCGGCAAGTGTTTGAACCGCAGCGGGAATGCCATTCGCCTGTTCGTCATCGCCGTCATAGAGTGGCAGGTTGAGATCGGCCTCGCTCACCTCGGCGGGCCCAAACAGGCGCACCGCTTCGGCGAGCAGTTTGCGATTGGTGGCCCCAGCGCGCAGCGAGCCGGAGATGGTGAGAATTTTAGGGTCGGACATGGAAGGAGGCCTCTTTCGGTTGGCAATGTTTGTCTGGCCCCAACCTATTCCGCTTCAGCCGCAAGAAAAGCCCAAACCCTGCGCAACCGATGTGCATAAGTTCACAATGCGCACATACCAGCGTCAAAACTGCACATTTTTGCACAAAAAAGACCGCACCCTTCAGCGCGGTCTTTCTGAGTGTCGCGGCTATTTCGCCGATCTGGGGATCAGGCGCCCTGTGGGATCACCACGATTTCGACGCGGCGGTTGCGGGCCTTGCCCTCGGCAGTGAGGTTGGAGGCCACCGGCTGGCTCTCACCGCGGCCAATGATCTGCACGCGGTTGTAGGGCACACCGCCGGCCTGGATCTGATCGGCGACCGCATTGGCGCGGCGCTCGGACAGGCCTTGGTTATAGCCCGCGTCGCCATCACTGTCGGTGTGACCGATCACCTGCACCTGGCTGTTGGGGTAGCGCACCAGGCTACTGGCCACCTTGTTCAGGTCGGAGCGCACCGCAGGCGAAATCGCCGCGCTGTCGGTGGCGAAGGTCAAATCATTGGGCAGCGACACGATCAGGCGGTCGCCAGTGTTGACGATGGAAATGCCGTCGTTGGAAATTGACTGGCGCAGCTCCCGTTCCTGTGCGTCTAGCTGGTTGCCAATCACGCTGCCGGCCGCAGCCCCGACCAGCGCACCGGTGACAGCGCCCAGACCCCGGTCGGAATCATTGGTCGCTGCGCCAACGCCCGCCCCGATCAGGCCGCCAATCAACGCGCCGTTCTGGGTTTTGCTGCCAGGGGTTCCGATGGTTGCGGGATCGGTACAGGCGGTCAGGCCAAGGCCAGCGGCCACAATGGCGGCGGTGGTAAGTTTCATCTGCATCATCAAAATCTGCCTTTTGCTTGCTCAATCCGGGCAGCGCCCGTGCATCCGGTAGAATATCGTGCTGCGGCGCTGCCATCACAAGGTAACGCCCTTTTGCCTCGGCGAAAACCTGCCCAATTTCCGCTTTAGATTGAAGGGACCTGGTCCTCGTCGCCGCTGACACCGCCCTCCTGTTCCATCCAGAGTTTGCGCAGCAGATCTGCCTCGCCGACGAAGCTGTCCTCCAGCAGATCGGCGCAGAGCATCCGATCGGTGCGAAAGTGACGAAAGCCGCCCCGCAACTCGCACCAGGCGGCCAATAAAGTGGTTTCGACATTGTAGATCAGCGCCAGCGGGCGCAGGATCCGCTGGGTCTCACCACTGTCCGGACCAAGATAGGTGAGCCGCAGTTTGCGGCTTTCGCGGACGGCCTGACGCAGCAGCCCCTTGGAGACGCAGCCAAGTTCGGGATCATCTGGCGGGGCGCCCCCCCAGGGGGCCACTTGCAGCCGATCCCCCGGTGAGCGGCATTCCATCACTTTGCGGCAGACCCTTATGGCGGCCTCCTGCAGGGCGCCATCCCCGGTGCGGATCAGCATCGACAGACCCACATAAAGCGCCTCCAGCTCTTCATCGTCAAAGTTGAGCGGCGGCAGGTCATAGCCTTTGCGCAACATATAGCCGATGCCTGCCTCCCCCTCGATCGGGGTGCGCATCCCTTGGAGTGCGGCGATATCGCGGTAGACGGTCCGCTTGGAGACCTCAAGCTGCTCCGCCAGATCCTCCGCCCGGATCGGGGAACTGGCGGCGCGCAGGATCTGGATGACTTCGAACAGGCGACCGGTGCGTTCCATGGTTCTTCTCCACTGACAGGCTGCTGACATCTTAGCACGCCCCGCTGACAAAGCGTGTCAGCAGCGTTGTGGTTTTCTCGTTTCAGACAGAAGGAGAGACACCATGTTGACCTATGACTGGATTGTTCTGATCACGCTGGGCAAGGACAAATGGGAGGCACAGCGCCGGTTTCCCAAATCTTACGAATTGGAGCAAGACGCCGCACAGATTCGGGGTGCGGCTGAGGAAGCCGCCAAAGCCGCAGCGCGCGCGGAGGCAGAACCGATGTCGACCGCCAAACGCCCCGGACTGCTGCGGCGCCTGTTTGCGCGGCGCGCGGATCAGGGCGCGGCGGGTGCGGATCAGGCCGCGCCGTCCTGCTGCCCCTCATCGCGCGCCGCCTCATAGGCCAGCATCGCGCGTTTGACCGGCAGACCCCAGTGATAGCCACCAAGGGCGCCGGATTTGCGCAGCGCACGGTGGCAGGGAATCAGCCAGCTGACCGGGTTGCGCCCCACCGCCGTGCCGACGGCGCGCACCGCACGGGGCGCGCCGATGGCGTGGGCAATCTCGGAATAGGTGGTGACCTGCCCCGAGGGGATGCGCAACAGCGCCTCCCAGACCTTGATCTGCAAGGGCGCGCCGATCATATGCAGCGCGGCCTCGCCCCGCTGATCAAAAATCGCCTCCACCATCGCGCGCAGGGCCATCGGATCCTCGACAAAATCGGCATCGGGCCAGCGGCTGCGCATATCGGCCATGGTCGGCTCCGCCCCGGTTTCTGCGGCAAAGCCCATACCACAGATCCCCTTCTCCGTGCCCATCACCAGGACCAGTCCAAACGGGCTGTCAAACCAGCCCCAGAGGATGCGCAGACCGGCCCCCTTGCGGGCATATTCACCGGGGCTCATCGCCTCCCAGCGCAGGAACAGATCATGCAGACGGCCACTGCCGGAAAGACCAACCGCATGGGCCGCCTCCAGCGTGGTGAAATGCTCCTGCAACAGGGCCTTGGCGTGGCCAAGGCGCAGATACTGCTGGTAGCGCTTGGGGGAGACGCCGACCCAGGCCGAGAACAGGCGTTGAAAATGCGCCGGGCTCATATCCATGGCGGCGGCCAGTTCGGCCAGGGTCAAAGCCTCGCCGCCCTCGTCAATCAGCTCAATCGCGCGGCGCATGACGCCGTAGTGATAGCTCTGTTCGCGAGCCTGCATGTTCATGGGGACCCCTCCCGACCTGTGTTGCTGCCCCTCAGTATAGGGTCACACCCCGGCTGCGCGACCCGGATCTTGCGCGAACAGCGGACTATGGGTCAGCAACCACAGGGGAACGCTTCGCTCACCTAGCGCGGCTTTTCTGTTTGCGCCGACGGGACCTGCGCGGCATTAAGGACCGCGATGGCAAAGCAACTCGATTATCACACCCTGCGTGAGATCTTCACGCGGTTTCAGGCAGCGGATCCAGAACCCAAAGGGGAGCTGGAGCATGTCAACGTCTACACCTTGGTGGTGGCGGTGGCGCTGTCGGCACAGGCTACGGATGCCGGCGTCAACAAGGCAACCCGCGCGCTGTTTCAGATCGCAGATACCCCGCAGAAAATGCTGGATCTGGGTGAAGAGGGGCTGACCGAACATATCAAGACCATTGGCCTATACCGTCAGAAGGCCAAGAACGTGATCAAGATGTCGCGCATTCTGGTCGAGGATTACGGCGGCGTGGTACCCAATTCCCGCGCTGCTTTGCAATCGCTGCCCGGCGTCGGGCGCAAGACGGCAAATGTGGTTCTGAACATGTGGTGGCGCCAGCCCGCACAGGCGGTGGACACCCATATCTTTCGCGTTGGCAACCGGGCGGGCATTGCGCCGGGCAAGGATGTCGATGCAGTCGAACGCGCCATCGAAGACAATATTCCGGCAGATTTTCAGCTCCATGCCCATCATTGGCTGATCCTGCACGGACGCTACCATTGCAAAGCTCGCAAACCGATGTGCCCCACCTGCATCATACGCGATCTCTGCCAGTTTGAGGATAAAACTCTATGAAAACCTACCAGCTCGTCGGGATCGGCAATGCCGTTGTGGACGTGATCAGCCAATGCGACGACAGCTTTCTGGAGCATATGGGCATTGAAAAGGGCATCATGCAGCTGATCGAACGCGATCGCGGCGAGGTGCTTTATGCAGCGATGCAGGAACGGGTACAGACGCCCGGCGGCTCGGTTGCGAACACCATTGCAGGGGCTGGTGCCCTCGGGCTTGAGGCGGCGTTTATCGGCCGGGTCCATGATGACGCGCTGGGGCGGTTTTACGCGCAGGCGATGGCCGATGATGGCGTCGATTTTGTGAACCCGCCGGTTGAGGGCGGTGAGCTGCCCACCTCGCGCTCGATGATCTTTGTCTCCGGCGATGGTGAGCGGTCGATGAACACCTATCTGGGCATCTCCTCCGAGCTGTCGTCTTCGGATGTGCCGGACGTGGTGTCGGGCAAGGCCCAGCTGATGTTCCTGGAGGGCTATCTGTTCGACAAGGACAAGGGCAAGACCGCCTTCATGGAGGCGGCGCGGGACTGTCGCGAGGGTGGCGGCAAATGCGGCATCGCGATTTCCGATCCCTTCTGTGTGGAACGCCACCGTGCCGATTTCCTGTCGCTGATCGAAAACGATCTGGATTTCGTGATCGGCAATGAGGCCGAGATCAAATCCCTGTTTGAAACCGACGATCTGGAAGAGGCGCTGGCCAAGACCGCTGCCATCTGCCCGCTGGTGGTCTGCACCCGCTCCGGCGATGGGGTCACCGTGGTTGAGGGCGACACGCGCGTCTCAGTCCCGGTCGAACGGGTGGTGCCGGTGGATGCCACGGGGGCTGGCGATCAGTTTGCAGCCGGGTTCCTGTTTGGCATGGCCAAGGGGCTGGATATCGAGACCTGCGCCAAGATCGGCAATGTCTGTGCGGCTGAGGTGATCAGCCATATCGGCCCCCGCCCCAAAGCGGTGATGAGCCAGGTGCTGCGCCGCGAAGGGCTGATCTGAGCCGGGAACTCTCCCGCAGACCTGATAGCAAGGCCGCCCCGGAGTGATCGGGGGCGGCTTTTTTCATCGGGCACAACCTTGGCTGTCCCCGTTCGTGGGCTGACCGGGATCAGGCGTTGTCGGCGGAGGTCAGCGCCTTTGACAGCAGCTCGGTCAAAACCTTCTGCTCTTCCGCACCAAGACCATCAAGCAGGCGCGCCTGTGTGGCGACATGCGCCTCTACCACCTCATTGATCAGGCGCAGCCCCTCCGGGGTCAGCTCAATCAGAAAACCGCGACTGTCCTCGGGGTTGACGCTGCGCGCGACCAGCCCGGCATCCACCAGCCGGTCAATGCGGTTGGTCATGGTGCCCGAGGCCACCATGGTGGCCTGCAACAGATCCCCCGGCGACAGGCGATACGGTGCCCCGGCGCGACGCAGTGTGGCCAGCACATCGAATTTGGCGCCGTTCAGATCATAACGCGCCCAGGTTTTCTGCATTTCCTTTTGATAGGCCTGCGCCAATCGTCCAACCCGCCCGATCACGGCCATCGCCGATACATCAAGGTCGGGACGTTCCCGCTCCCATTGCTGGGTCACAAAATCTACATGGTCCATGGCTCGTGTTTTATCGGATGATATCTTGACGTCAAGAAAAACCATTCTATCTTGATGTCGAGAAATCAAAAGGAGCCTGCCATGCAGAGCCGCGATCTGATCCTTACTGCGCTGGCGCCCGTGATCTGGGGCAGCAGCTATATTGTCACCACCAGCCTGCTGCCGGGCCAGTCGCCGCTGCTGGTCGCCCTGTTGCGGGCCCTGCCTGCGGGGCTTTTGCTGATGCTGATGGTGCGGCAATTGCCGCCACTGAACTGGGTGCCACGGCTCTTGGTGCTGGGGGCGCTGAACTTCTCGATCTTCTGGAGCCTGCTGTTTGTCGCCGCCTACCGACTGCCCGGCGGGGTGGCCGCGACGCTGGGCGCTGTGCAGCCGCTGGTGGTGGTGTTTCTGTCGGCTTTGATGCTGAAGACACCGGTGCGGATGGCGGCGGTTCTGGCGGCGGGCCTGAGCATCCTTGGCGTGGCGCTGCTGGTTCTGACGCCGAGTGCAGAGCTGGACGGGATCGGTGTTTTTGCGGGGCTCGCCGGGGCCATTGCGATGGCGGCTGGCATGGTGCTGAGCCGCAAGTGGCAGCCGCCTGTGTCGCTGCTGACCTTCACCGCGTGGCAGTTGACGGCGGGCGGGCTGTTGCTGATCCCGGTCACCCTGTGGTCCCTGCCCGCCGTGCCGCAGCTGAGCGGCGAGAACTTGCTTGGGCTGGCCTATATGAGCCTGATTGGCGGCGCTGCGACCTATGTCCTGTGGTTTCGTGGCATTGCCCGGCTGGAACCATCGGTGGTGTCGCTTCTGGGGGTGCTCAGCCCGCTGTCAGCGGTGATCCTGGGCTGGGTAATCCTTGGCGAGGTGCTGACGGCAAAACAGGCCATTGGCGCGGGCCTTGCGCTGTTCAGCCTGTGGCTGGGGCAAAGCGGTTTGCGCTGGCGCAGACGGCGGGTGGCCGGCGCCTAGCCCGCCACCAAACTGGCTGCGGGTTAGCGTTCGGACCAGGGGGTGCAGGATGTGCCCGCGTGGCAGGCCAGCACCTCATCTCGGGCGGCACCATCGGTGCCCCCGAAGCCAAAGCCGCCACAGGGATCCATCCGCAGGACATAGCCATCCGCGCGCTCTTCCAGAAACGCCAGATAGTTCACGCCATCTGCTGCGCCAGCACACCACGGCCCAAAGCAGAGGATTTCCAATGTGATGCCCAGATCAACGTCTTTTGAAAACCCCTGCGCCGTCATCAGCTTGCCCTCAATCTGCGCTGGAATCAGACTGCGCGGCGGCGCGTCATTGGGATTGTCCTGCGGGGCCTTGGGCAGCGCGCCCTCATCAAAACTCAGCACGCCATCGACAACGATATAGCTCTTGTCGGATTTCGCGGCCTCAAGATAGGCGTCCGACGGCCCCCAGGGCAGACAGCTGAGGGCGGATGCAGGTCCCGCCAAGGTCGCGATGAGTGCGACGGAGATGGCAGCTGGCGCGATAAGCGTGCGAAGAGGTGGCATCAGGCTGTCCTTTGTCAGACGCAAATTAGGTCCGAACCATCATAGATGGTCCTGAAACTCCTGAATAACCCGTTCGTAGACCTCGCGTTTGAATGGCACGATTTTGCTCACCAGCTGATCCACCGGTTGCCAGCACCAGGCGGAGAATTCCGGGTGATCAGTGGCGATATTGACCTGATCATCGCGCCCGAGAAAGCGCATCAGATACCATTTCTGCTCCTGCCCACGATATTTCCCGCCCCAGAACTGCGGCACCACATCGACGGGCAAATCATAGGGCAGCCAGCCGTCGCTTTCGGCGATAATCTCGATCAGATCAGGCGTGACGCCGGTCTCTTCCTCCAGCTCACGCAGGGCAGCGCGCCGGGGATCTTCGCCTGCGTCAATGCCGCCCTGTGGCATCTGCCAGGCGTCCTTGTGACGGTCCATGCGCTGCCCGACCCAAACCTCCCCCGCTGCATTCAGCAGCATCACACCCACATTGGGCCGATAGGGCAAGGCGGCGATTTCTTCGGGCGTCATCAAGGCTCTCCTCGGTTGGATGCCCCCTTGTGCACCCATGCCCCAGCGTCGTGCAAGAGGGTGACGCCGCGTCCGAAGTGACAATCCCTTTATGGCTGGGCCATTTTCGCGCAAACCCAGATATTAAGACGTATCAGAGAACTACCAGGGAGAGTGTCATGACTGCGTACCCGAAAATGTTGGCGCCGCTGGATCTCGGCTTTACCACGTTGAAAAACCGCGTGCTGATGGGATCCATGCACACCGGGCTTGAGGAAACCAAGGATTGGAACCGGGTGGCGGAGTTCTATGCGGACCGGGCACGCGGTGGCGTGGCGCTGATGGTGACAGGAGGCATTGGTCCCAACCTCGAAGGCTCGGTTCTGCCCGGGGCGGCGATGATGACCAGCGATCAGGATGTGGAAAACCACAGCATCGTCACCAATCGCGTGCATGAGGCCGGCGGCAAGATCGCCATGCAGATCCTGCATGCGGGGCGCTATTCCTACGGACCAAAATGTGTCGCGCCCAGCCCGGTGAAATCGCCTATTTCCCCCTTCCCGCCAAATGAGCTGGACGAAGACGGCATCGAGAAGCAGATCGCGGATATCGTCAACGCCGCCGTACTGGCGCAGCAGGCGGGGTATGATGGCGTTGAGATCATGGGCAGCGAGGGGTATTTCCTCAACCAGTTCCTGGTCACCCATACGAATAAGCGCGAAGACCGCTGGGGGGGCTCCTATGAGAACCGGATGCGCCTGCCGATTGAGGTGGTGCGCCGCACCCGCGAGGCGGTGGGAACGAATTTCATCATCATCTACCGCCTGTCGATGATTGATCTGGTGCCCAATGGCTCCACCTACGATGAGGTGGTTCAGCTGGCGCAAGAGGTCGAGAAAGCCGGGGCGACCATCCTCAACACCGGGATCGGCTGGCATGAGGCACGGATCCCGACAATTGCCACCTCGGTTCCCCGCGCGGCCTTTGCCTGGGTCACGAAGAAGCTGATGGGCAAGGTCGGCATTCCGGTGATTACCTCAAACCGGATCAACACGCCGGCGGTCGCCGAGCAGGTGCTGACCGACGGCTGCGCCGATATGGTGTCGATGGCGCGACCGATGCTGGCGGATGCGGATTTTGTGGCCAAGGCCGCCGAGGGCAAAGCCGATCAAATCGCGCCGTGTATTGCCTGCAATCAGGCCTGTCTCGACCACACATTTAGTGGCAAGCTGACCTCCTGCCTGGTGAACCCGCGCGCCTGTCACGAGACCGAGCTGGTGCTGACGCCTGCCGAAACGACCAAGACTGTTGCCATTGTCGGCGCGGGCCCGGCGGGGCTGTCGACCGCGCTGGCGGCGGCTGAGCGCGGCCACAAGGTGACGCTGTTTGACCGCGCAAGCGAGATTGGCGGTCAGTTGAATATGGCCAAACAAGTGCCGGGCAAGGAAGAGTTCTGGGGCTTGGTCGATTGGTACCGCACCATGCTGGCCGACAGCGACGTCACGCTGGAACTGAACCGCGAGGTGTCTGCGAGCGATCTCAAGGGGTTTGACGAGGTGGTGATTGCCACCGGCGTCGTGCCGCGTGATCCGCAGATTCCCGGTCAGGATCGTGACAATGTGGTCGATTACATCGACGTGCTGCGCCACAAGGCCGAGGTCGGCAAGCGAGTTGCAGTGATCGGCGCCGGTGGCATCGGCTTTGACGTGTCGGAATTCCTGCTGCACGCAGGCGACAGCGCAACCGAGAACCTGCCATTGTGGATGAAGGAATGGGGTGTTGCCGACCCCGCCGAGCACCGTGCCGGTCTGTCCCCCGAAGGCCCGCAGCCTGAGGCGCCGGCGCGCGAGGTGACTCTGTTGCAGCGCAAGGCGGAGCGTCACGGCAAACGGCTGGGCAAGACCACCGGCTGGATCCACCGCGCAACGCTGAAGATGAAGGACGTGAATTTCGTTCGCGGCGTGAACTATGAACGGATTGATGATGACGGGCTGCATGTCAGCTTTGGCGAGGCGCGCGAAAACCCGACCGTGATTGCGGCGGACACTGTGGTGCTGTGCTCGGGCCAGCTGTCGGAACGCTCCCTTGCCGACACGCTGGAGGCACAGGGCACCCCCTGCCATGTGATCGGCGGGGCAGATCTGGCCGCCGAGCTCGATGCCAAACGCGCCATCAATCAGGGCATACGGCTGGCCGCCAGCCTCTGACCCCTGCGAAATAGTGAAACGATGCCCTCCCCCTCCCCGTGCCTGCGGGGTGGGGGTTTCTGTCTGGAACCCTGCGCGCCCCCTTTGCGTTTTCTTCGTGAACGGCGCCGCCTTTGCGGTGTCATATGTTGACAACAGACAGGAGTTTCCCATGCCCCGTATCAGTGACGCCAAAATCCTGATGATTGCCACCGATGGTTTTGAACAGTCCGAACTGGAATTTCCCCGCGATCAGCTGCGAGTCAAAGGCGCCGAAGTCGCGGTTGCCAGTTTGGACGGCAAGCCGATCAAGGGCTGGGAGGGCGACGATTGGGGCCGCGAGGCCGAAGCCGATCTGGCGTTGGAGGCTGTGCGGGTTGAAGACTATGACGCGCTGGTTCTGCCCGGCGGCCAGATCAACCCGGATGTCTTGCGGATCAATGACGATGTGATCGAGCTGATCAACGGTTTCTACGATCAAGGCAAAGTCATCGCCGCGATCTGCCATGCGCCCTGGCTCCTGATCGAGGCTGGGGTCGTCAAGGGCCGTACCATGACGTCGTTCCAGTCTATCAAAACCGATATGATCAACGCCGGGGCCGATTGGCAGGACAGCGAAGTGGTGGCCGACGCAGGCATCGTGACCAGCCGTAACCCCGATGATCTGAAAGCCTTCGTCAGCAAGATTGTCGAGGAAATCGAAGAAGGCCAACACGCGCGCTGATCCGACGACAGATCAAGCGTCTACCTCTACAAAGGCCCCGGTACGGAACCGGGGTCTTTACCGTCTCGATCAGGGGCGGCGCAGACCACCACAGCTGAGGCAGTTCTTGTCGTCCGGCAAAGTGACCCGATCAACAAGTACGGTGATGGCATGATCCCCGGGGGCGGTGCCTCCGCGGCGCAGATCAATCTGGTGGATCCCGGTTGGCATATCCAACGTCAGACGGACTCCGCCCATCGGCAATGTCTCGGGACTGAAAGCAGCGCCATCAATATAGAGGTGATATGCGCCCTCTTCCGGCAGTTGGAGTTCAACTGTCACGGGAGAGGAGACGATGTCCCCGTCACGGGGCGACAGGATCGCCGCGCTGCCCTCTTGCGCTCCTGCCATGCCCACGAGTGAGGTGACGAGGACCATACCGATCACCGCATAGTCCCAGCGGCATAATTTGCGCAGCTGGTGTTTCACGTGGCAACAGGATCATGGACGGCGCGGGCATCGGCGGGGGCCTCATCACGGTTGGTCATACCATAGTCACGCAACACACCTGCCACCCGCAGACGGTAGTCGCTGAATACGGCCTCCCTGCCCTCCGTCTGCCCGGCGCGGTGGGCGCCGAGGCAGCGCCAGTTGGCGACCGCATCCTCGTTTTCCCAGAAGGAAAGCGACAGAAGTTTGCCCGGTGTGGTAAGGCTCTGGAACCGTTCGACCGAGATAAAGCCTTCAACCTCCTGCAGCAGG
Source organism: Phaeobacter sp. S60 (assembly GCF_000826845.1). Lineage (NCBI taxonomy): Bacteria > Pseudomonadati > Pseudomonadota > Alphaproteobacteria > Rhodobacterales > Roseobacteraceae > Phaeobacter > Phaeobacter sp. S60. Next base: position 98,457 of record NZ_JSWJ01000017.1, on the reverse strand, counting down.
GGTTTCAGATCGGCAGCGATCTCCAGATAACGGTCCTTGGCCCCGTCCTTGATTTCAACCTCGAAGATAACGGCAATCATCCTGTAGATCCTTCCGGGTCAGAGACTTTTTTCAGCCAGGTGCGGTCCTCACGCAGGATAAAGCGGCGTTCCTGAGCGAAGGCATAGTTCTCGCGCCCCAGCGGATCCGCCGCCAGCCGCGCGCGGTAGGCTTCGTATCCGGCAAGGTTTGCCACATCATAGATGCCATAAGCCAGCGTTGATGAGCCTTCGTGCGGGGCATAATACCCGATCAGGTTGGCGCCGCAGCGCGGGATCGCCTGCCCCCAGTTGCGGGCATAGGTGGCGAAATCGTCCCGTTTGGTGGGGTCAATATGATAGCGGATGACACAGGTGAGCATCAGGGGCGTCCTTTCTTGGAAAATACGCCCCCGATCTAGCAGGCAGGATCTGGGGAATGCTTCGCCCTGCACCGAAGTGTCCCACCTACCTTACAGGCCTACTCGACCTTGATGGTGATCACTTCTGAGATGATGGGTGTCGAATGTGGGACGTGACCGTAGTCGCCCATCACCAGCTGCAGCGTATGCTCTCCCGGCGCCAGATCCAGCGTGGTTTCGGTCTGTCCGCCACCAAAATGAATGTGGTTTTCATCCGATGGCAGGCCGTAGGATAGTTCATCCGCACCGTCTTCGCCCTCCCCCAGTGGCGGGCGGTCGATCAGCAGGTGGTGATGGCCGGTGTTTTCTTTCTCAGTCCCGGCCGGTGCCACCCCCATGCCCCGCAGGCCAAAGACCACGGTTACCGGCGCAGACACCACCTCACCATCCTTGGGGGTCACGAAATAGACCTCTGCCCCCTCCGGCGCCGGGGTTTCGCCACCCGCAACGGCCGCAGAGACGGGCAAGGCGCAAGCCACCACAGCCGCCAGTGTGGATCTGATCATCGCATTCATAAGATGTCCTCCCATTGACATAACCTCTTTCAACATAGGGGAAGCGGGCGGGTTTTCGATCTTCCGTCGCGCGGGCAGGTGTTTCCAGCTGGTAAACTATGGGTGAATAACCTCGCAATTATCCCATCCCTGCCCCGTTCTTGCCCGATTTCACCGCGAAAAATAGGGGAACACGGATGGATAAGGACGCGAGTGCTATGGATCGACTGACCGAAATGGAGGCCTTTGCCAATGTGGTGGATCAGGGCGGATTCACCGATGCGGCCAAGAAGATGGGGATCTCCAAATCGGCGGTGTCCAAACATGTGTCCAGCCTTGAGGCCCGTCTTGGCGCGCGGCTGCTGAACCGGACCACGCGGCGGGTGTCCCCCACAGAAATCGGCCTCGCCTATTACGACCGGGCGCGCCGGGTGCTGAATGATGCCGGGGAGGCGGATGCGCTGGTGACCTCGATGCAATCTGCGCCTTCGGGACTGTTGCGGATCTCTGTTGCGACGGATTTTGGCGTCAACCACCTGTCGCCCGTGTTGTCGGATTTCCTGCGCGATTTCCCCGATATCACCGTCAATATGGTGCTGAACAACCGCTATGTGGAGCTGATCTCTGAAGGGTTCGACATGGCGCTGCGCATTGGTGAGCTGGAAGACAGCTCCCTGCGGGCGCGCAAGCTGACCGAGACCACCAAACGGATGATCGCCTCTCCTGCCTATCTGGAGAAATTCGGCCGCCCTCAGAAGATCGACGATCTGAACATGCACAAGCTGCTGCATTATTCCAACCAATCGAGTGGCAGCATGTGGAAGATCACTGCGCCGTCCGGCGAAAAGCGGCAGGTGCGAACCTCCGGCTGGCTGTCAGTGAATGACGGACAATCGTTGCTGAATGCGGCAATCTCCGGTCTGGGGATCGCCTATCTGCCGAGCTACCTTTATTCAGATGCCATGGCCGAAGGGCTGGTTGAGGACGTCATGCCCTCACTGCCGATGGAGACCCAAGGCATCTATGCGGTCTACCCTCCTGGCCGCTTCACCCAACCCAAGGTGCGGGCCTTTATCGACTTCCTCGCCAATGCCTTTGCCGACAAGGATGGCATCACCTGGTGAGGCGCGCCTCTTTGGGATTGGACAGGACCCGGCCGTTGTGCCGGGTTTTCTGTATCTGTCCGACAGGCTGAGCGGGACCGCACCAAATCAGCGTCTGATCAGCACCACCTCAACCCGGCGATTGGCCTCGCGCCCCTCTGGGGTGAGGTTGGTGGTCAGCGGCGCCATGAACCCGGCCCCGGCTACGGCAATCCGCGCGGGGTTCAGGGCGCTATCGGCCAGCAGGCGGCGACGAACCGCATCGGCGCGGCGTTCAGAAATCGCAATATTCTGCGCCAGCGACCCCACCGTATCGGTATGACCCACCAAGAGCACATCGAAATCCGGGTTCTGACTCAGGAACTCAGTGAGCGCCGTAAGGCTGTCATAAGGTTTGGCCCCCAGTGTCACGGCGCCAGTTTCGAACTCCAGGTCCGCCAGCACGGCCCGCCCATTGCGGCGCAACCCGGTGATCAGCTCTGCCGCGCCAATGAGTGGCAGCGCAGCAGTCGGGGCTGCGTCGGAGCCGCCGTCTGCCGGGCTGGTGCCATCGGTGATGACCGGCGCGCTGTCCCCTTCAGGCGTGACCTCGATCACCTGCACAAAGGTGGCGTTGCCGGAGCGCGAGACCAAGAGCGTAACGATGCGCCCATCGGGATGTTCCGCCGAGACAAAGCTGTAGTTGCTGACATCGACGGTCATGTCCGGGGCGGGGATCACCTCAATATCGAAGCGGAAATCAAAGCCGCCGCAGCTGCGCGCAGGGCATTGATAAAGCAGCTCATACCCGGCCGCGACCAACTGTGCGCGGAGCGGTGCCAGTATCTGCAACACTGTGGAATCGCCGGACACACGCCAACTGCGGCGCAGGATCTGCCCCTCGACCTGGCGTTCGGGCACACCGTCGTCGCTGGCGGGGCCCAGCGGCACTGCATAGCTGCCAAGGGCGGTGGCGCGCTCGGCCAGCTGGCGCGCGCCGGCGGGCAGATTGATCCCCTGTGCGGCAACGCCCAACGGCAGGCCTGCGCAAAACAGGCCCGTCAGAACAGGCGCCAGCCAGCGGCTGGTCAGAACGGCGCGACGGATCACCGGTGCTGCGCGTGATAGGCGTCGTTGGGCACCATGCCGGTGGCGCTGGCAACCCGGTTGGACATGTTGAAAAAGCCGGTCACATTGGCGATGTCCCAGATGTCGCGGTCGCTAAACCCATGGTCGCGCAAGATTTGACGGTCGGTCTCCTCAATCTCGGCGCTGGCTTTGGTCACCTTTACGGCAAAATCCAGCATCGCACGCTGGCGCGGCTCCAGCGGGGCGACGCGGTAGTTCATCACCAGCATCTCGCCGAGCTTTGGATCGTCTGACAGCTGGCGCACTGCCGCCCCATGGGCCGTTAGGCAATAGAAACAGCTGTTGATGGCGGAGACCACCACCGCGATCATCTCGCGTTCCAGCTTTGACAACCCGCTGTCCGCCAGCATCAGGTCGTTATACATCCCGGTAAAGGCGTTGAGCTTGTCGATGTCGAACGCATTGGCACGCAGCACGTTGGGCACCATGCCCAGCTTCTCCTGGCAGATGTCGAAGTATTTCTGCGTCTCGGGCGGAAGCGGGTCCACCATCGGCAGGTCAAGCGCGGTGGGTGCGTTGGTATCGCGTGTCATGGGTTACACTCCCTCTGGGTTGTGGCGATAGTGGTAACGCCCGGCGCGCTGCATGCCAAGTGAGGCATATAGACCGTTTGCGCCAGCATTGGCCTCGGTGCAGAGAACCGCCAATTCGCGTGCGCCCTGATCGGCGGCCCACTGCGCAGCGCGGTGCATCAGCCAAACACCCATACCCTTGCGGCGTTGATGAGACAGGATTTCCAGCGCGTGGATCATGGCGATGCTGTCGTGGATCGCCACAAAGCCGCTGCCCCCCGGAGAATCGTCACACCGGCCCAGCAGCGAAGTCTTCGGCCCTGCAACCCGTTGCATCACTGCAAAGCGCTTGGGGCCGATGCCCCCCTCGGCCCAGATTTCATGCTGGATCGCCAGCGGCTCCCAGACGCAGAAGGCTGTCACGGGCGGGATCTCCACCGTGCAGAGCTGCTGAACCGGGCACGTCCAAAGCACCACTGGATCCTTGATCACATAGCCCCGCGCGGCGAGCTGCGCATCAAGGGCGTCCTGACCATCGCGGATCATGAACAGAGGATCCTGTCCCATATCGCCCATGGCCTGTTCGGCGGCGGTGATCTCCGCCTCGCTGGCGTGACCTGTGGTGACAGTGGCCGCTGACACGCGGCTGCCGCCGCCAGCGCCCCGGCGCAGGGTTACCGGGCCAAGCTGCCGCAATTCAGCGGCGGGCCATGTGTGGTCGGTGACGTCGTAATACTTGGGGTCGGTCAGAGAGTGAGCAGTCGTCAAAGATCAAGATCCCGCGCCAGCGCTGTGATCGCCGCATCCACCCGCGCGCCATCGGAACCCCGAACCACCACATTGGCGCCAAAGGCACCGTTTTGTTGGAATGGGTAACAGCCGATGGAGAGGTCATCATAGGCCTCGGCAATGGCGGTCAGGATGGGGGCGATATCGCCCTCGCCCCGCTGCACACGCAGGGTCTGCGACAACAGCGGCGCGCCGCCGGTGAGCGTGGGCAGCACCGAGGCGACCATGGCCTGAAACACGCTGGGCACACCGGCCATCACATGCACATTGCGCAGGGTGAAACCGGGGGCTGTGGAGACCGGGTTTTCGATCAGCGTCGCGCCATCGGGGATCCGTGCCATCCGCAGGCGGGCGGCGTTCAGCTCCTGCCCGGACTTGTCGTAATGGGCCTGCAGCAGCGCACGGGCATCGTCGCGCACGTCCAGATGGGCACCAAAGGCCTTACTGATGCAATCAGCGGTGATGTCATCATGGGTGGGGCCAATGCCGCCGCTGGTGAAGACATGGTCATAGCTATCAGACAGCGCCGTCACAGCCGCGATGATCGCGGGCTCGTTGTCGCTGATCACCCGCACCTCCTGCAGGTCGATGCCATGTTTTGTCAGCTCACCGGCGAGGTAATACATATTGGCATCGCGGGTGCGCCCGGACAGAATCTCGTCTCCGATCACCAGCATTGCGGCGGTTGGGTTTGCCATCTGCGCTCCTCCTCTTGATCCAATGATAGCGCAGGTATAGGCCCAGTCACATGCGCTTTCAAACCCCTCTCCTGTCCGCCGTGCTGATCCGACGCTACAAAAGGTTTCTGGCGGACTGCCAGTTGCCGGATGGGCGCGAAGTAACCGCCCATTGTGCCAATCCCGGATCGATGTTGGGACTGGCCGAGCCTGGCAACCCGGTTTGGCTGGAGCCCAATGACGACCCCAAGAAGAAGCTGAAATACGGCTGGCGGCTGGTTGAGGTTGCGGGCGGGGCTCTGGTCGGCGTGGATACATCTGTGCCAAACCGCGCGCTGAAATCGGCGCTGGAGGCAGGCGAGATCCCGGCCCTAGCGCAATACGGAACGGTCCGGGCCGAGGTGAAATACGCCGAGAAGAGCCGCATTGATTTCCTGCTGAGCCAGCCCGGCCTGCCTGATTGCTATGTTGAAGTGAAAAGCGTGACCCTATCCCGGCAGCCCGGTCTGGCGGAGTTTCCCGACAGTGTGACCGCGCGCGGCGCCAAACATCTGGGAAATCTGGCGGATATGTGCCGCGCCGGACACCGGGCGGTGCTGCTCTATCTGGTGCAGCGCGAGGATTGTGATCGTTTTGAGATTGCCCGCGACATCGACCCGACCTATGCCGCCGCCTGGGAGGCGGCGGCGGCGTCAGGTGTGGAACGTCTGGTGATCGGCACCCGCATCAGCCCGCAAGGCGTTGAGATCGCAGGTATGATCGAGGGCTGATCCCTCAGGCGGCGCTTCGCTCCTTGGCATTGGCGTCAGATGTGTCCGCGACGTCCTGCGAGGCATCGGGGGCCGCCTGAACCAGCGTGCGGGTCGGGAATGGAATATCGATCCCGGCGTCATCAAGCGCCTCTTTCACCTTGCGTTTCATGTCGGCCTGATACTGGAAATACTCTGCCGCATCGACCCAGACGCGGACCAGAAAATCAACCGAACTGCTGTTCAGATTATTGACCTGGATGAACGGCTCCGGCTCTGCATGAGAGCGGCTGTCGGACATGATGGTGTCGCGGATCACCTGCTCGGCGGTGGCAAGATTGGCACCGTAACCCACACCAAAACTCCACTCGGCCCGGCGGGTGTCGAATTCGGAATAGTTGGTGATCGTGTTGCCCCAAACCTCTGAGTTGGGGATGATCACCTTCAGGTTAGAGAGGCTGGCGATCACGGTGTTGTTCAGGGTGATTTCCTTCACCGTGCCCATTTCGTCATTCACCTCAATGAAATCGCCCAGTTTGAACGGGCGGAACAGGATCAGCATGATGCCGGCCGCCACATTGGACAGCGCGCCCTGCATTGCCAGACCAATAGCGAGGCCAGCAGCACCGATAGCGGCAATGATAGAAGTGGTCTCAACCCCGAAGGTGTTGAGCACAAACAACAGCGCAAAGGCGAGGATCACATAGCGTGCCAGATTGCCGAGGAAGTGGAACAGGGTCACATCGAGGCTGGCGTGGCTGTCACCGATCTGCACGATGCGGCGTTTGACCCAGCTGGCAACGATAAACCCGGCCAGCAGGATCACGATGGCGGCAAGCACGCTGCCCATGGCCTGGGCCAGAAACTCCAGCGTGACCAGATCAGCCAGCGATTTGCCGTTGTAGATTTCGGTCTGCATCAGGGCATTCAGACTGTCCATATGTGCGCCTCCCTCCGTGGTGCGGTTGCAATTCGTCAAAAAGGAGAACGCATGCCACCGGTAAAAAGTTCCCGGCACGGGGGTGTGCCGGCTCTGGTCCTTTGGGCGCGAACCGCTTACATAGCTATGTCAAAGACACCCGATGGAGCCTCATCTGATGAGATCGAAAGACGGCCGCACCACAAAAGACGGCATTCGCATTTATGAGCCCGGCGATTTTGCCGGAATGCACGCGGCCGGGGCGCTGGCGGCCCGGATCCTTGACGATATTGCCGCCCATGTCGTGCCCGGCCAGACCACCGGTGAGCTGGACCGGCTGATCACCCAGATGGTGGAGGACGCAGGCGCGACCTCAGCGACCATAGGTTACAAAGGCTATCAGCACGCCAGCTGCATCAGCGTCAATCACGTGGTCTGCCATGGGATCCCCGGTGAGAAAAAGCTGAAGGATGGCGACATCCTGAATATCGACGTCACCGTGATTGTCGATGGCTGGTTTGGCGATACCAGCCGGATGTATGTGGCCGGCAAGCTGTCGCGCAAAACCGAACGGCTGATCCAGGTGACACATGACTCCCTGATGAAGGGGATCGAGGCGGTGAAACCCGGCAACACATTTGGTGATATCGGCCACGCCATCCAGTCCTACGTCGAAGCGCAGCGCATGAGCGTGGTGCGGGATTTCTGCGGCCACGGTCTGGGTCAGGTGTTCCATGCCCCGCCCAACGTGCTGCACTATGGCCGCGCGGGCTCCGGTCCGGTGCTGGAGGAAGGCATGTTCTTTACCATCGAGCCAATGGTGAACCTTGGCCGTCCGGAAACCAAGATTCTGGCCGATGAATGGACCGCCGTGACCCGCGACAAATCGCTGTCTGCGCAGTTTGAACATTCGGTCGGGGTGACGGCAGATGGTGCTGAGATCTTCACGCTGTCGCCTGCGGGCAAGTTTCACCCGACCTACGGCTGAGACCGTATCACTCCACTAAAAAAGGGGCGGGCCATCTGGCGCGCCCCTTTGTCGTTCAGCGATACAGATTGCCCCGTACCGGTGTCAGAGCTTGCAGCGTTTGCGCTCTGCCAAGGCAACCAGAACCTCGTGACGCTCATTCGCGGCTTCAAGCGCCTGCTTGGCGTTAGAATGGTTGCCGATCACCGCGGGCCAGAACAACAGCGCGGCTGCGATATTCTCGCCGGACATGCTCTTGCCCTTCTTGGCTTCTTTGCGGATCTCTTCCAGCTGGTTCAGCTGCACCGCGATTTCGGTGCAGGTCAGCTTGGCATCACCCACCTGCGTTTTGGTGACAACATCGGGCGATACGCAGGCCGACAGGGCCAAGGCGCTGGCGAGAGCCAGGCCGATGCGGAGATTGAATTTCATATTGTGTCCTACTTCAATTCTGAGCATCTGAATTGAGATGCTGAACGGGCCGATTGATCGTCCGTTTCCCAGGCCGAATATGGCGAACATGGGTGCGTGTAAGACCTGCGGTCGGACTGCGGGGAGTTCCGCCAGGCAAAACGCATAGATTGCTGTGAAAATGTCGCACTCTACCTGAGAGTACCGTTAGGGACGCAGGCCGATCAGACGTGGGACGTCTGTTATGGTGGTAATATGCTCGGCGTTATGCGGTGTCAGGCGGTGGCCCGTGCCGTGGGGATCAAAGCCGAGGCAGCGCATGCCGGCGCGGGCGGCGGCGATGGCGCCGTTTTCGCTGTCCTCGATCACCAGGCAGTCGCGGGCCTGCACATCGAAATGGCAGGCGGCAGCGAGGAACAGATCGGGGTCCGGTTTGCCGGTCTTGAGCGTATGAGCGGAGAACATGGCGTGGGGATGAAACAGATCCCAGAGGCCGTTCTGGCCAAGGGTGATGCGCATCTTTTCCTCGCTGCCGTTGGAGGCCACGCAAAAGGCGATGCCTCGCGCCTGCAATAGCGCCAGTAGATCGAACACCCCCGGCACCAGATCGACCCCCTGCCGCAGACGGGTGTAGGTTTCCTCGTAGATCTCTGCGATCCAATCTTGGGGCAGGTCAGCGCCACGGGCGATGGCCTTGGTACGCACATCTGCTATGGTGCCACCGACAAAGAGATCCATACATTCCGCAAGTGACAGCTGAAGTCCGTGGCGCGCGAGGTTGTCGACCAGCACCTGATTGCTGAGCGTTTCGCTGTCGACCAAAACGCCGTCACAGTCGAAAATCACCAGTTTCGGCGTTGGATATGTGATCGGCATGCAATGCGTCCTTTGTTTTGGTGTTCAGCTCTCGCGCCACAGGAGGGTGATGTGCGTGTCGCCGTATTTGCGGCTGTCGTGCAGGGTAAATCCTGCGGGGGCTTGCATGGGGCTGCTTTCTTCCCAGATCACCAGCGCATCCTCAGTCAGCCAGCCGCCCTTGATCGCTGCTGTCAGCGCCTTCTGCCCCAAAGATTTACCATAAGGTGGATCGAGGAAGATCACATCACAAGGCGCGCCATCATTGACCGGCAGGCGGGTTGCATCGCGGCGGATGAGCCGTGCGCGGTCCTTAATCCGCAGCAGGTCGATGTTCTTGGTGATCAGCCCCTGCGAGACCCGGCCATCATCGACAAACACCGCATCCGCCGCGCCGCGCGACAGCGCCTCAAGCCCCAAGGCACCGGTGCCCGCGAACAGATCCAGCACCCGCAGCCCATCGAAATCGACCAGATGGCTCAACACGTTGAACAGGCTTTCGCGCACCCGGTCGGTGGTGGGGCGCAGATGGGCGCCTGCATCCCCCTTGCCCACGCTGGTGAGCGCGCGGCCTCGGAAATCTCCGGCGATGATCCTCATGCGCGCAGCAGCGGTTTCAGATCCGCCTCAGGGTCAGCCACCACGGTTTTGTCGGCGGTGCGTCCCGCCTCAATCAGGCGTTTGGCGACCATATAAGCGCGGGGATCATTCATCGCATCCACCGCCACCAGCTGATCGCCGGTGTAATACCAGAAGGACATGGTGCCATCCTGTCCCGCGCGGGTGACGACATTGTCGTAGCCGGTGTTGAGGCCCGCGATTTGCAGTTTGACGTCATATTGATCGGACCAGAACCAGGGCTTCGCCACATAGGTCTCCCCCGCGCCGAGCATATTGCGGGCAGCGACCTCTGCCTGATCAATGGCGTTGGGCACGCTTTCGAGCCGGATATGGCTGCCGCGATAGGGGAAGGAGGCGCAATCCCCGGCGGCCCAGATCGCGGGATCAGAAGTGCGCCCCTGCTCGTCCACCTTGATGCCGTTCTCCAGCGTCAGGCCCGCCGCCTCTGCCAGATCACATGCGGGGGTGATGCCAACGCCGACGATGACGAAATCCACCTCAACCGTTGAGCCATCGCTGAGCACGGCGCGGCTGACGGCCCCACCCTCGCCCTCCAGCCGCTCCAGTCCGATGCCTTCGCGAATCTCGACACCATGGCCTGTGTGCAGGCTGCGGAAATAGTCCGAGGTTTCCGGCGCAGCGACCCGTTGCAGGATACGGTCGGCCATTTCCACCAGCGTGACGGAGACCCCGCGTTTGGCACAGACGGCGGCGGCCTCTAGCCCGATGTACCCACCGCCCACGATCAGCGTGCGCGCGCCGCCTTTGACCACGGGCGCCATGGCGTCCACATCTGCCAGATCGCGCAGCACGTAAACGCCGTTCAGATCACCACCAATAGCGGCAGGCAGACGGCGCGGACTGGACCCGGTGGTGAGCGCCAGCTGGTCGTAGTGCAGCACCTCATCCGCGAGGGTGACGGTCTTCTCCGCTGGGTCAATGGCCTGCACCTGTCGGCCCAGCTTCAGGGCAATATTGCTATCGACGTAGAAACTCTCAGGGCGCAGATAGAGCCGCTCCAGCTCCATCTCGCCCAGCAGATAGGCCTTGGAGAGAGGGGGACGCTGATAGGGCACGACCGGTTCGCTGCCGATCAGGGTGATTTCCCCGTCAAAGCCCTGCTTGCGCAGCTGAGCCACCAGCGAGGCGCCGGCCTGCCCTGCCCCGATCACGACGAAATGGGTCATGGTTCCCCTCTCTTTCTGCTGTCCCGGTCTGCGGCTGCTGGTTGTCACACGCCTCTGGCATGCCAGCTGCCCGACCCTATATGTGTGGGGATATAAAACACAATCACGGGAGAGGAACAGATCATGATTTCCGTTGGAGAAACCCTGCCTGAGGCGACACTGACCCGCATGGGGGCAGAGGGCCCTGAACAGGTGAGCATGGCGGAGCTCACCAAGGGGCGCACGGTTGCCATTTTTGCGGTGCCGGGCGCGTTTACCCCGACCTGCCATTCGGCCCATGTGCCCAGTTTCATCCGCAATAAGGACGCGTTGGCCGCCAAAGGCGTAGATGAAATCATCTGCATTGCGGGCAATGATCCCTTTGTGATGCAGGCCTGGTCGGAGGCCACGGGTGCCGGTGCTGCCGGTATCACCATGCTGTCGGACGCCGAATGCGGGTTTACCGATGCGATCGGGATGCGGCTGGATGCACCTGCGGCGGGTCTGATCGGGCGGTCGCTGCGCTATGCGATGTTGGCGCGCGATGGCAAGGTTGAAGTCATGAACGCCGAAGACAATCCCGGCCAATGTGAACTGTCTGCGGGTGAGGCATTGCTGGACTCCATCGGCTGAGCCGCAAGTATCAAACAAACAAAGGCGCGGATCCAAGCCGCGCCTTTGTCTATTCATATCTGTCGGGTGGTGGCCGCTAAAGGCTCTCCATCTTGCGGGCGAGTTTTGCATCCAGCGCGCTGATGCCGCCGACATCATGGGTGGTCAGGGTCACGGTAACGGAGTTGTAGACGTTGCTCCATTCCGGGTGGTGATCCCATTTTTCGGCCCAGATTGCGGCGCGGGTCATCCAGCCGAAGGCATCGACAAAACTGTCGAATTTATAGGTCTTGGTGATGGCATCGCGGCCGTCGACCACCTGCCAACCGGCGCTGAACAACGGATCCAGCAGCGGGCCGCGCGTGGCGTCTGAGAGTTTCTCGGTCATTGTTGCTCCTCCACATGGGGTTTGCGGAACGGACCGTAGTCCGTCAGGATCTCGATTTCTTCTTCGATGGCGCCGCGTTCGGCCTCCAGATAGCGGGCAATGGCATCGGCAAATCCCGGATCGCCCACCCAATGCAGACTATGCGTTTGCGTCGGCAGATAGCCACGCGCCAGCTTGTGTTCCCCCTGCGCGCCCGCCTCGACCCGGTCCAGCCCGCGGGCAATCGCCTGATCGATGGCCTGATAATAACACAGTTCGAAATGCAGGCAGGGGTGGTGTTCTTGGCACCCCCAGTAGCGGCCGTAAAGCGTGTCACGGCCTAGGAAATTCAACGCACCCGCGACCGGCATCCCGCCACGTTCGGCGAGAATCAGCACCATGTCGTCCGCCATGGTGTCATGCGCGATGTCGAAAAAGGCGCGGCTGAGATAGGGCGAGCCCCATTTGCGCGCGCCTGTGTCCTGATAGAAGGTCCAGAAGGCATCCCAATGTTCGGGGCGCAGATCGCTGCCGTGATAGGCGCGGATCTCCCCGCCAAAGCCCTGCGCCTGCGCGCGTTCCTTGCGGATGGTCTTGCGTTTGCGCGACGAGAGTGCGCCAAGGAAATCGTCAAAACTGCGGTAGCCGTCGTTCAGCCAGTGAAACTGTTGCGTGACACGGGCCATCAGCCCCATTTCGGCACCCATCTGCGCCTCATCCTCGGTGCAGAAGGTCACATGCAGGGAGGAGACGCGGTTGTCTGCCGCCAGCTGTACAGCCCCCTGCACGAGTGCGGACTGGCCCAGGCCTTCGAATTCCGGCTTTGCCAGAAAACGCCGCCCTGTGGCCGGGGTAAAAGGCGCTGCGATCTGCAGCTTGGGGTAATAGCGCCCGCCTGCCTGTTCATAGGCATGTGCCCAGTTGTGGTCGAAGATATATTCGCCCTGACTGTGGGATTTGGCATACATCGGCGCGCAGGCGATCAGCTCGCCGTCGCGGCGCGCGGTCAGATACTGCGGCTGCCAGCCGGTGCCGCGCCCGACGGAACCGCTGTCCTCCAGCGCGCTCAAAAACCGGTGCGTGGTGAAGGGATCTCGTGGGGCACCGCCGTCAGCGGCCTCAGGACAGGCGCAGGCGTCCCATTCCTCGGCCGATAGCTGCGACAGCGCGCCGAGCACTTCGATTTCAATCTGCGCCTGTTCCATTCAGTTCCTCCGCGACAGACAGTATCTGGGTCCGCCGCGGATGGGATCAAGCCGGGATATCAGAAAGATAGCGTTCAAAGGTGACATTATGCGCGATTTTGCGCGCCTCCTTTTCCATCGCGGCGGAGGTCACGGTCCAGCACAGCACCGGCACCCCCCGGGCGCGCAGTTCCGCGACGTGCGGGCTGGCGAGATCGGCCACCTCATGGCTGATGAAACAGGAGCCCGAGCGGTCAAAATCCGGAATTGCGCGCAGATGGTCGCAGACCTCCGCCGTCAGCTCGGGCCAATGCTCAACCCTGTAGCTACTGGTGGTAATGCCACGCGGCCGACCCGGCGCCAAGCGCGCCAGTTCGACCACGGTATGCGGATTGAAAGACATCAGCGCGACCTCGCCCTTATAGTCTTTCAGCTGTTCCGCAGTATCGGCCTCAAGCGCGCCGATATTTGGCCCCATATTGCCGTCCTGATCCTTCAGCTCAATCAAGAGGGGCACCCGCCCATCAACCAGGTCGAGGACCTCAGCCAGATCCGGGATGCATTCGCCATCACCGCCCTTGAGAGGGATGGCGCGCAGCTGGTCGCGGGTGTGATCCGCAACAAGCCCAGCCCCCTCAGCCAGCCGTTCCAGATTGTAGTCATGGAACACCATGGCGCGCCCATCGGAGGACAGTTGCAGGTCCATTTCAATGCCATAGCCCGCTTCAATCGCCGCAAGAATGGCGGCGCGGCTGTTCTCCGGGCGACCATCGCGCACGTCGTGCAGCGCGCGATGGGTGATGGGCTGGCGCAGGAATGCGGCAGGCAGATCTGAGGTCATGAGATCTGGAAGACGCCGTCGATTTCCACTGCCACACCCAGCGGCAGCGAGGGCGCGCTGACGGCGGCACGGGCATGGCGACCAGCATCGCCCAGCACCTCAACCATCAGGTCAGACGCCCCGTTCACCACCTGCGGCTGGTCAGTGAAGCTGTCGGTAGAATTGACAAACGCACCCAGTTTCACAACGCGCTTCAGACGGTTCAGATCACCGCCACAGGCAGCTTTCAGCTGCGCCAGCAGCGCGATGGCGCATTGGCGGGCGGCTTTCTGACCAGCGGCTACATCCATATCCGCACCCAGTTTGCCGGTGATCAGACCCTCAGGCCCGGCAGAGATCTGGCCGGAGATATAGACCATATCGTCGACCACCACATAGGGCACATAGTTGGCTGCGGGGGCCGGTGCGCTTGGCAGCTGAATGCCCAGATCTTTGAGTTTGGCTTCGATATCCATGGATGTGGTCCTTTGCGTCGGGTTTTGCGGAACGCTAACCGGGAAGCGGCAGGGCGGAAAGCAAAAAACCGCCCCTGAAGGGACGGTTTTGCGACGCGGGGCACACTGGTCGGCGCCGTGCTGTTCAGCTTTCCCGGAAGGCGCGCACGAAGTAATCCGCAAGCGGTTTCACCAGATAGCCAAGCGGGGTTCGGTCAGCGGTGCGGATATAGCCCTCAACTGGCATGCCGGGAATGAGCACGGTGCCTTCGGGCAGGGTCTCCAGCTGACCGGGGTTCAGTTCGATTTCGGTCCGGTAGTAGGAGAGCTTGCTGGACTGATCCTCAAACGCATCGGCGGAAACCTGTTTCACCGAGCCGAACAGTTCCGGCGTCGAACGTTGATCCAGCGCCGGGAAGCGCAGGGTCACCGCCTGACCGACAAAGATCTGATCAACATCCGTGGGCGCCACCTGCGCGGCAATTACCAGCGGTCGATCCTGTGGCACCAGATACAGCACCGGATCCGCCGCCCGGATCACCGAGCGGGGCGTATGCACCTGCAGGCCATAGACGATGCCGGAGACCGGCGCGGTGATATCGAGCCGCGCCAGGCGGTCCTTCAACGCGCGGCGGGTCTCGGCCAGTTCCAACTCCTGATAGCGCAAATCACGCAGGCGGGTGATCGCCTCTTCGCGCTGCTGGGTGCCGAGTTTCAGGATCTCGATATCAATCTCGGTGATGCGCCCCTCGGCCTGCGCTTCGGTGGCGATCAGCTCGCCCAGCGAGCCCTGTAAATCGGCCTCGGTCCGACGCAGGTTCAGGACGGTGCCGGCCTGCGCCAATCCACGGTCCAGCAGGGACTGCTGGTTGGCCAGCTCCTCCTCGATCAGGTTAAGCTGGGTGCGGCGCGAGGCCTGTTGGGCACGGACGCCGGTGATCTGATCCTGGATCTGGGTACGCCGCTTCTCCAACTGGTCAATTTCCCGCGCGACGGAGTCTTTGCGGGCCTGAAACAGGCGGACCTGCCCCTGCATCAGATCCGCCACCTCTGGTCGGGTTTCCGCCAGGTCGTGCAGTTCAGCGTCGAACTCTACCGTCTCAGCGCTGTCGCGTTCCGCATCAAGGCGGGCACGGCGGGCCATCAGCTCAAACAGCTGTCCTTCGGTGATGACCAGTTGAGAGCGCAGCTCCTTCGCATCCAGACGCAGAAGAACCTCCCCCTCGGCGACGGTGTCGCCCTCCTCCACCAGAATTTCCTGCACGATGCCGCCGTCCAGATGCTGGACAACCTGCCGGTTGCGGTCAACCTCGATCCGGCCTGAGGCGACAACCGCGCCGGCAATCGACGTGGCAACCGACCATGTTCCAAAACCGCCAAGCAGGATCAGCACCCCAACCAGCCCGATGATCAGCGGGCGGCGGGCGGACCAGGAATTGGTCTCAGGTTTGCTCTGGTTCATCGCACACCTCCTGGCGCTGCCTGTTGAATGCTCTGGTGGTTGGACACCATCTCGCGCAGCACCTTATCCTTGGGCCCGAAGGCGGTCTGAACCCCCTGATCAATCACCAACAGCAGGTCACATTCCTGAATCGCGGCGGGGCGATGGGCCATGATCAGCACCGAATGGCCATCGGCCTTCAGCTGCTTGATCGCGCGGTTCAGCGCTACCGATCCGTCATTGTCGAGGTTTGAGTTCGGCTCATCCAGAATAACAATCACTGGATCATCATAAAGGGCGCGGGCCAGTGCGACCCGCTGCATCTGCCCACCGGACAGCCGCCCGCCCCCGGCAGTGATATGGGTGTCATAGCCGTCAGGCAGATGCACGATCATGTCATGGGCGGCGGCTTTCTTCGCCGCGGCGACCACTTTGGCGGAATCCGGGTTGGAGGACAGGCGGGCAATGTTCTGCGCGATGGTGCCTTCGAACAGCTGCACCCGCTGCGGCAGATAGCCAATGTTCTGGCCCAGCACCTCCGGCGCGTATTGATCGAGCGAAGCCCCATCCAGCCGGACAGTGCCCGCCGCCGGGCGCCAGGCCCCGGTCAGCGCCCGTGCGAGGGTGGATTTGCCCGAGCCGGACGGACCAATCACGCCAATTGCCTGTCCCGGCTGCACCCGGAAGCTGACATTGCGCAGCTGCGGGCGGTTGTCACCGGGGGGCACCACGGCCAGCGCCTGCACCTCCAGATTGGCGGTGGGCTTGGGCAATTCGGTCCGCTCGGCCTCTTCCGGCACCTTGTCGAGCAACTCGGCAAGATTGCGCCATCCTTTGAGAGCGCGCTGCACCATGGCCCACTGACCAAGCGCCAGTTCGATTGGTGCCAACGCCCGGCCCATCAGAATGGAGCCTGCGATCATCGCCCCGGCGGTGACCTGGTTCTGCAGCACCAGATAAGCGCCCAGACCCAGCATCGCCGATTGCAGGAACAGGCGTAGGGTCTTGGTCAGTGTGGTGAAGCCTCCCCCGACGTCACTGGCGGTGACACTGTCGACCAATGCGGCGTCACGGCCTGCCTTCCAGCGTTGAAAGGCCGCGTGGCGCATGCCCATCGACTGAATCATCTCCGCCTCGGTGCGGATTTCCTCTGACATCAGATTGGCACGGTGGCCGGACATGCCCGCCTGCATCTGCGGGCGGCGTGACAGGAACTGGTTCAGCACTGCAATGGCAATGAGAACCGCGCCGCCACCAAGGGCAAGAAGCCCCAGCCAGGGATGAAACAGGGCAATGCCAAAGAGAAAGATAGGCGTCCACGGCAGGTCGAATGCAGCCCCAAGCACCGGCGAGGCGATCAGTCGCTGTACAGATTCCAGATCGCTGAGGCCGGTCTGGGCCACCGGATCCTGCGCCACCGCAGAACGGCGGATCATCGCATCAAACACGCGTTGGTCCAGCCCAGCCTGAAACCGCGCCCCGACACGCGCCAGAATGCGGCCCCGCGCGTAATCCAGAACCCCCATAGTGCCATAGAGAAACACCACCAGAAGCGACAGCGCGATGAGGGTCGCTACCGATCGGCTGCCGAGTACCCGGTCATAGACCTGCATCATATAGAGAGGGCCAGTCAGCATCAGCATGTTCACAAAGAAACTGAAAATGCCGACCGACCAATAGAGGCCGCGACTGCGGCGACGATGCGCGCGCAGCTCCTCCAATCCGGATTTATGAGAGGTTTTCGTCATGAGAGGCCTGCAATTCCCTATCGATATGCCCTATGTATCAGCCACGCGCGCAGAAATCTGGACCTTCACATGTTCCAAATCTGCCACAACAGTGTAAACAAGCTCAGTCTCCGACTAGGCAGAGACGAGAAACATAATAAGTGGGTCCGGTATGCCCACAGCAGACAGATTGGACACCGAAGCGCATGACCTTCCCGCTGCGACCTTTTGTATTGATGGCCCTGGTAACTGTTACGTCGGCACTGGCAGGCTGTGCAACCCAAGATAGCGTCTCCCGCAACTCGGGTGAGGTGTTTGATCCCTATGAGAACACCAACCGGTCGATCCACAATTTCAACCGCGGTGTTGACCGCTTTGCCTTTCGCCCTGCTGCCAAGGGCTACGTGGCGGTTGTCCCTCCGGATATGGTGAAGAGTTTCAACAACTTCGCCGAGAACCTGTCGATGCCGGGTCAGGCGGTAAACGCGCTGCTGCAAGGCAACCTGAAGGAATCCGGCATTGCCCTGTCGCGGTTTGTGGTCAACACGATCTTTGGCATTGGTGGTCTTGGCGATCCGGCGTCGGATTTCAATATGCCGCGGGTGGATACGAATTTCGGCGAAACCCTGCATGTCTGGGGTGTTGGCGAAGGGGCGTATGTGGAATTGCCGTTTTTTGGCCCGTCGACCGCGCGCGATGGCACCGGCATTCTGGTCGATTTCTTCACCAACCCGATCAGCTATGCTCGGCATAATCCAGCCGACAACATCGGCGTTTACGCCGAGGTGGTGCGCCGTCTGGGGGATCGTGGCACATATTCCGACACCATCGACTCGATTTTGTATGAGAGTGCAGACAGCTACGCGCAGGCGCGGCTGATCTACCTGCAAAACCGCCGTTTTGAGTTGGGCGGCGATCAAAGCGAATACGAAGGGATCTATGGCGATCCCTATTCAGATCCGTATGAGGACATCTATGCCGAGTAATTTTCTGACCCGTCGCAGTTTTCTGGCCGCTGGCATTGCCTTTGTCGGGCTTGCCGCCCTGCCAGGCAAGCTACTTGCCCTGACCGAAGCTGGTGCGCGCACCCTTGTTGGCAGCGTTGTAGGCGATATCAACAAGGTCATTGCCTCCGGAAAATCCGAAAGCGCGATGATCCGCGACTTTGAAAAGATCTTTGTCCGCTATGCAGATGTGAACATTATGGCCCGCTATGCGCTGGGAGTGGATGCCCGCCGGGCCAGCGCAGCACAGATGCGCGCCTTTTCGGGCGCATTCCAGAGCTATATCGCCCGTAAATACGGCAGACGGTTCCGCGAATTCATCGGTGGCTCAGTCGAGGTGCAATCCGCACGCAAGATCAAGGCTGGCTATGAGATCAAATCACTGGCCAAGCTGAAAGGTCAGGCGCCGTTCGAGGTGACCTTCCTCGTGTCGGATAAATCCGGGCGCGACAAGTTTTACAACATGTTCATCGAAGGCGTGAACCTGCTGCTGACCGAGCGGACCGAGATCGGCGCCATCCTTGACCGCAACAAGGGCGACATCAACAAGCTGATCGCTGAGCTGAAGCGGTTGAGCTGAGCGGCTGACACCTCAAGCACCAATGAGAGCAAAAAGAAGGGGCCAAGCGGCCCCTTTGTCATGTCAGGGTTAAAGACAGAGGTGGCACCGTACAGCGTTTGCGCACAGCGCCCTTCTCTGTTCGGTAGGTTTGAAACCCCATTGCCTCATAATACGCCTGCGCTCCTAGATTGTCGGCACCGATGGTTGCTTCGATCCAGCTTAGCCCCGCCGTTTGAGCAGCGCGCAGGTTATGGGCAAAAAGCGCCTGACCGATGCCCTGCCGCCCCAGATTGAGCCGCACATAGGTTCCAATGATCCCCCATCCTGGCTCAACCTCATAGGTGTTGCCGGGAACCGCCAGCCTGAGAGACTGAAACCCGACGATCCCGTCAGGACCTTCGCAAACCGCGCACTCGATCCGTTCAGGATGGCCGATATAGGCGGCCAGCACATGCGCGGGGTCTCCGGGGCGGGTGCTGTTCCAATCGATCAACACCTCCATTAGCACCATGCTCATCCCGGTTTCGTCACCGGGACAGGCCGATCTGATGGATAGGTGATCCGCTAGGGGCATGTCTGATCAGTTCCCGAAGATATCGCGCAGCAGGCCATCCACCGCACGACCCAGCTCCTGCCCGACATTGGGACGCTGGCGGCGTCGGGGCTGCGGTTGCGGCGGCGGGGCGATGGGTTTGGGCGCAATCATCGGCAGCGGTTTGGGCGTCAGCCCGTCATGCACCCGCACCATGACCTCGCGCCAGATATCAGCGGGCAAGCCCCCACCCGTCACACCGGAGAGCGGCGTGTTGTCGTCATAGCCCATCCAGACACCGGCCACGTAGTCAGCGGTGAAACCAACGAACCAGGCATCGCGTGCGGCCTGCGTGGTGCCGGTTTTGCCGGCGGCCTGCCAGCCGGGGATCTGGGCGCGACGACCGCTGCCCTGTGAGACCACCTGCTCCATCATCCAGATCAACTCCCGCGCGGCCTTGGTCTGGATCACCCGCTCCCCAAGACCGCCACTGGCCCCCATCATGGGTGTGTTGTCACCGATCAATGTCAGCTCCGTCACCCCGTAAGGGGTCACCGATGAGCCACCGTTGAGAATGCCTGCATAGGCACCGGTCATATCGATCAGCGTGCTTTCCGATGCGCCGAGCGCCAGTGCAGGACCAGCGGCCAGCTCACTGTCCAGTCCGAAGTCGCCCGCGACGCGGCGCACCAGATCGCGGCCCACGGCCTCGGAAACCTTGACGGCCGGGATATTCAGCGAGTCGCGCAGAGCCCGCGCCAACGTCACCTCGCCATAGAATTTCCGGGTGTAGTTCTTGGGGCACCATTGGCCAGAACCCGGCACATCCAGGCAATATTGCGCGTCCAGAACCCGGTCGAGCGGTGAATACCCCAGCTCCAGCGCCGTGGCATAGACGAAGGGTTTGAAGGCCGAGCCGGTCTGGCGCTTGGCCTGTGTGGCGCGGTTGAACACGCCCGACACACGAGACTTGCGCCCGCCCACCATGGCACGGACTGCACCATCCGCGCTCATCACCACGATGGCGGCCTGTGCCTTCGATCCCTTGCGGACCTTGGTATCAAACACATGGTTCAGCGCGTCCTCGGCGGCGCGTTGCAGGCGCTGGTCGATGGTGGTGCGGATCACCACATCTTCTGTTGTCTCACTGCCAAAGAAGTCCGGAATGGTATCCATGACCCAATCGGCAAAATACCCCCCCGCACGGGCGGCGGCAGCCTCGCTCAGCACAGCGGGGCTGTTCTGGGCTGAACGCATCTCAGCCGTTGTCAGATAGCCCTGCTCCTGCATCAGCCGCAGCACGGTGGCGGCACGATCCTGCGAACGTTGCAAGTTGTTGGTCGGTGCCAGCGTTGATGGCGCAGTCAACAGGCCCGCCAGCATCGCCGCCTCCGCTGCATCCACCTGATTGGCAGATTTGCCAAAATAGCGCTGCGCCGCAGCCTCCGCACCATAGGCGCCGCCCCCGAGATAGGCGCGGTTCATATAGATCGAGAGGATCTCATCCTTGGTGTATTTGGCCTCCATCGCCATCGCGAAGATGGCTTCCTTGGCCTTGCGCCAAAGCGAGCCTTGGCGACAGTCGCGCTCATACGCCCGCTCGCTCTCCCATTCTGTGGGATCATAAACGACACCAAGGCAAAGCAGTTTGGCGGTTTGCTGGGTGATGGTGGAGCCGCCATGACCGGACAGCGGACCGCGTCCCTCTCGCAAGTTGATGCGCACAGCACTGGCGACACCGCGGGGCGACACGCCAAAGTGGCGGTAGAACCGTTTGTCCTCAGTCGCGACGATGGCGTTCTTGAGAAAGGGCGACACCGTGTCACTGGTGACGACACCGCCGAACTGATCGCCGCGCCAGGCAAAGACCTCACCGTTGCGATCGGTCAGGGTGACGGAGCCGCGTGCGCGCCCGTCGAGCAGGGCTGAGGCGTCCGGCAGTTTCATGTAGTGATACCCCACAGCCAACGCCACAAGCGCTGTCGAGATCATGCCGACACGCCAGGTAAAGCCCCAGGCAAGCCGGAATGCCCAACGGAATGGGGCCAGGATCAGCGCGAGGAGCCGCCCCAGCAGCGTCTTGGGCTTCTGCGGTTTGCGTGGCCCCCGGCCACCGCCCCCGCCAGCTCTACCACCGGTTTTGCGCCCGCCACCGAACAGGCCAAACCAGCCGGATTTGCGCCGTGTCGTGGTGGATTTTGGCCGTGGTTTGGCCTTGCGCGCAGAGGGTTTGCCCTGCGTGCCGCGCCCCGCTGTCGCGTAGCGCTTGTCTGCGACCAGAGGTCGGCGCCGCGTTCCTTGTGCCATCTTCCAGATCCTGCCCGGTTTGCCCGTTTTGCGAACAATACCGCGTCCCATCCGGTTTGTTGAGGGGCAGTTTGACAGCAATTCCCCTCCGCAAGCCGGGTGTTTTTTAAGCGCACCAGCAAAAGACCGCCTATTTTTTCACCGTCCCGCTGCGACATCCCCCTAAAACCGCCCTCAAAACGTTCCACCGACTCGGTTCTGCGGATTTGCTGCACCTGCAAACAGTTCAGGCGCTCTCATCACGCGCCGTCATCATGACAGGGGTTCGGGGATGAAAATGATCATAGCAACCATCAAGCCGTTCAAGCTGGAAGAGGTCCGCGAAGCGCTGACATCCATCGGCGTGTCCGGGCTGATGGTCACGGAAATCAAGGGGTTCGGCGCCCAATCAGGCCACACAGAAATCTATCGCGGTGCGGAATACGAGGTGAATTTCGTGCCGAAAATGCGGCTCGATCTGGTGGTGCCCTCCGGACACGCTGACCAAGTGGTCGACACCATCACCCAGACCGCCCGCACCGGCAAAATCGGTGACGGCAAGATCTTTGTTCTCGACGTTGAGCAGGCAATCCGCGTGCGCACCGGCGAAACCAATCACGACGCGCTGTGAAAACGCGCAAAGGAAGGAAATCAGTTATGCGTAAATCACCCCTCTCCCTTGCGGCTGTGACGGCGACGCTGGCGCTGCCCGGCCTCGCCGTTGCGCAGGAGACCGCAACCGCCGCCCCTGCCGGTGCTGCGGCAACCGACACTGTGTTTATCCTCAACTCGCTGCTGTTTCTGGTGGGCGGCTTCCTTGTCTTCTGGATGGCGGCCGGGTTTGCCATGCTGGAAGCTGGGCTTGTCCGCTCCAAGAATGTCACCATGCAGCTCACCAAGAATGTGGCGCTGTTCTCGCTCGCGGCGATCTTTTACTACCTTATAGGCTACAACCTGATGTATCCGCTGGGCACCTGGTCGATTGACGGTGTGCTGTCGGGTGTCTGGGGGCCGGGCGTGCTGGAAGCGGTCGGCATCACCGCCGAGCAGGCAGATGATTACTCCTATGCCTCCACCGGGTCCGATTTCTTCTTTCAGCTGATGTTCTGCGCCACGACCGCCTCGATCGTCTCCGGTACAATGGCGGAGCGGGTGAAGCTCTGGCCGTTCCTCGCCTTTGTCATCGTGCTGACCGCCGTGATCTACCCGCTGCAAGCGAGCTGGAAATGGGGCGGCGGCTTCCTGGATGAGATGGGGTTCCTCGACTTTGCAGGCTCCACAGTGGTGCATTCGGTCGGCGGTTGGGCTGCGCTGACCGGCGCGCTGATCCTTGGCCCGCGTCTGGGAAAATACAAAGCGGGCAAAACCATCCCGATGCCGGGTTCCAATCTGGCGCTGGCCACATTGGGCACCTTCATCCTGTGGCTGGGGTGGTTCGGCTTTAACGGTGGATCGCAGCTGGCGATGGGCACCGTGGGCGATGTGGCCGATGTGAGCCGGATCTTTGCCAACACCAATGCCGCTGCGGCAGGTGGTGCGGTTGCGGCCCTGCTGCTGACCCAGCTGCTGTTCAAGAAACCCGACCTCACCATGGTGCTGAACGGCGCGCTGGCTGGCCTGGTGTCAATCACCGCTGAGCCGCTGACCCCGAGCCTTGGCATGGCGACCCTAATCGGCGCTGTTGGCGGTGTTATCGTGGTCTTCGTCGTACCGATGCTGGACAAGATGAAGATCGACGATGTGGTCGGCGCTATCCCTGTGCACCTGGTTGCCGGGATCTGGGGCACCCTTGCGGTGGTTCTGACCAACCCCGAAGCGAGCCTCGTCACCCAGCTGACCGGGATCGTGGTGATTGCGCTCTTCGTCGTGATCTCCTCCGCTGTGGTCTGGCTGATCCTGCGGGCTCTGACAGGGATCCGGGTTGGCGAGGAAGATGAGGTGAACGGGCTGGATATGGCGGAATTGGGGATGGAAGCCTATCCCGAATTCTCTCCCAGCTGATCCGACCAGATCCTGAGATATCACTGCGGCTCCCGGAAATGGGGGCCGCCTTTGTGTGTGGCGCCCACCGCCTGATCTTGCCCAAAAGTCTGGGACCACGCCGCGAAAAAGCGCCCCGCTGTGGCGGAGCGCTTCATGTCGTTCTGGGTTTTCTCAGCGTCAGACGCCGGCGTCGACAATCGCCTGAGCCAGGATCGGCACAGTCTGCGTGTTCAGGCCTGCGATGTTCATCCGGCTATCGCCCACCATGTAAATACCACTGTCAGCACGCATTTTCTCGACCATCTCAGGCGTGGTGCCAAGCAGCGAGAACATGCCACGGTGCTGCGCCAAGAAGCCAAAGCGGTCAGAGCCAGTGAGGCGCTGCAACTCATCCGCGAGTTGCTGACGCAGCGCCAGCATGCCCAGGCGGGTCTCTTCCAGCTCAGCCGCCCAATCGGCACGCAGCGCGTCGTCATTCAGGATCATCGACACCAGACGCGCGCCGTGGTCCGGCGGGAAGGAGTAATTCTGACGGTTGAGGAAGGCCAAAGTGCCCTGGTTCAGCGCCTGCGCGCCGCCGTCTTGGGAGACCGCCATCAACAGACCGGTGCGTTCGCGGTAGATGCCGAAATTCTTCGAACAGCTGGCCGCGATCAGGCATTCCGGCGTATTGGCCGCGACATAGCGCACGCCCTGTGCGTCCTCTTCCAGCCCGTCGCCAAAGCCCTGATAGGCAATGTCGATCATCGGGATCAGGCCACGTTCGTTCAGGATGGCCACGACTTCCTGCCACTGCACAATATTGAGGTTGGCACCAGTCGGGTTGTGGCAGCAGCCGTGCAGCAGCACCACATCGCCCTTGTTGGCGGTTTTCAGATCTGCGATCATGCCGTCGAAATCCACGCCGCAGGTCTCGCGGTCAAAATAGCGGTAGGCGACGGTTTCGATGTTCAGATAGTTCAGGATCGAAATGTGGTTCGGCCAGGTGGGGTTCGACACGAAAACACGCGCGCCGGGGTTGGCCATCTTGATCAGTTCAAACGCCTGACGCACAGCGCCGGTGCCACCGGGGGTGGCCGCAGCAGCGACATTGGCGCGCGCGACACTGTCGGCGAGGATCAGCTTGATCATGGCGTCGGAATAGGCTGGATCCCCGGCCAGACCGACATAGGATTTGGAGGTCTGCTCTTCCCAGAGCTTATGCTCTGCCGCCTTGATGGCGCGCATCACCGGCGTCACCCCTTCGGCGTTCTTGTAGACGCCGACGCCGAGGTCGATTTTGCTGTCGCGCGGATCGTCGCGATACATCTGCATCAGCGCCAGGATCTTATCCGCTGGCTGGGGTTTGAGGGTTTCGAACATCAGGCTTCTCCGGTTGCAACGGGCAGTGTCGGGAAGGCGCCCCACTCGGTCCAGGAACCGTCATAGAGCGCATGATCGGTCTTGCCGAAACGCTCCATGGCGAGGCTGAGGACAGCAGCGGTGACACCTGACCCACAGGTGGTGATGGCTGGTTTGCTGAGATCGACGCCGGCTTGCTCAAACACCGCGCGCAGAACCTCCGGCGATTTCATGGTCTGATCGGCGTTCAACAGCTCCGTATAGGGCACGTTCCGGGACCCGGGGATGTGACCTGCACGCAGGCCTTCGCGAGGTTCGGCCACGGCACCCTGAAAGCGCTCTGCCGCGCGGGCGTCGATAATCTCGTGATCGCCCAGCTTGGCGGCGGAGGAGACCTGTGTGACATCGCGCAGCAGGTGGTTCTGCACCCGCACGGTCATATGGCGGTCGCGGATCACCGGCGGCAGATCCTCAACCGGATTGCCCTCGGCCTGCCATTTCGGCAAACCGCCATCCAGAACCGCGATATTGGTCTGCCCCATCAGGCGAAACAGCCACCACACCCGCGCCGCAGAGCGCAGACCGGTGCCGTCATAGACCACAACCTGATGGCCATCACCGACCCCCATGGCCCGCAGACGGGACATGAACTTCTCCACCGGTGGGACCATATGCGGCAGGTCGGAGCGGTTGTCAGCGATATCATCAATGTCAAAGAAGCGCGCGCCGGGGATATGGGCCGCAGCGTATTCAGCCTTGGGGTCGCGCCCCTCTTGCGGCATATACCACGAGGCATCGAGGATCCTCAGATCGGGGTCCTTCAGATGCGCAGCAAGCCAGTCTGTCGACACAAGCGTTTTAGGATCGTCCAACGTTACCGTCTCCCCTCATATGTGCTGAGGCATCCGTACAACCGTGCGGGCAGAGTCGCAAGGGACGCCGGAGCCGTAGCGCAACAATCTGTCTCAAGGGACCGTCTGTGTTACCCTACAGGTCCTGAAACGGCGTTCGTCAGCGGACCACCCGCAGGCGGGGCGGCTGATCGATCTTGGCGTTGGCCTGCGGTATCTCAGTCGGCTGTGCCTTGCCAGCCGGAAACCGATCGGCAAAGGACAGCGCGGCGCGGATCACATGGGGATCCATCCAGCCGCCGGTCAGATCCGCAACCGCGTCCCGCGCGGCCGGGGTATCATCACGGCGCATGTGGTGGATCATGCGCAGAAACGCCGCCTCATCCGCAGTCACCACTGTGCGTGTTTCCAGTGTCAGCGCGTCATGTCCCACGTAGTGATCACCACGCAGGTCATAGAGGCAACGCACCACCTTGAACAGCGCATGGGCCACAGCCAGCCCGAATGTATCCCCCCAGCGTTCTGACGCACTGCGATAGGCCAACTGCCAGGCCTGGCTCTGCGGCGTCTGAAGACAGGTGTTGAAATGGCGCAGCTGCGGCAGCAGGGCCACCTCAAACGCATCAAGTCCAAGATCTGCCAGCGCGGCCTCTCCCGGTGAAACAGTTGCGGCGGCGGGTGCGGCGGGTAGAGATTGCGCGGGGGTCTGAGGCTCAGAAATCGGCACGGAAGTCATCCTCTTTCAAACAGGAACACGAAGGATGCCGGGCCTGACCGAGGGATGAGTCTGCTGGGTGCGGCTTATCTGACTTATTCAGTCGGATATTGCAACGCTCCGCTGTGGCTTGCAGCGGTTGTCGCTGCGATACCTCGGTAGTGGGTATCACTCATGCCTCCGTGACGGGGCCACGCAGCAGATATATCGAAAGTTGTCGGCTGTTCGCGGATCAGCTGTGATCTTTCAGCAGGCGCTGCTTCTGGCGTGACCAATCGCGTTTGGCCTCGGTCTCGCGCTTGTCGTGGTTCTTCTTGCCCTTGGCGATGCCGATTTTGATCTTGGCCAGCCCGCGATGATTGAAATACATCACCAGCGGCACCAGGGTCATGCCCTTGCGCTGTGTTGCATTCCACAGGGTCGACAGCTCCTTGCGGGACACCAGAAGCTTACGGCGGCGGCGCTCTTCATGTTTGAACATCTTCGCCTGTTCATAAGGCGCGATGTAAGAGTTCACCAACCAAAGCTCGCCATCATCAACCGTTGCGTAGCTCTCGGCGATATTGGTGCCGCCCACGCGCAGGGATTTGACCTCGGACCCTTCCAGAAGGATCCCGCATTCCAGATCGTCTTCAATCGCATAGTCGAACCGCGCGCGGCGGTTTTCTGCGATCACTTTGTAGTTCGGGTCTGATTTTTGCTTGGCCATGGGGCGCAGATGTAAGGTGCCGGAGACAGAGGTGCAAGATGGTGATGCAGATGAGGGGTCGGCCTCAGGCCGCCTGACGGCGATTGCTGCGCATCAGGGTGAAGCCACCGCTGACCACAATCACGGTGCTGCCGACCAAGGTCCATATATCCGGACGCTCATGGAAGACCACGACCCCCAGCACCATGGCAAAAATCAGCCGGGTGTAGCGGAAGGGCGCCACGACAGAAATTTCACCAACCCGCATGGCCCCGGTCAGGGCCTGATAGGCCACCACCCCCACCAGCGTTGCGGCGACCAAATCAATGGTGGTCGCCCCGTCCGGTGTCTTCATCGGCGCCCCAAAAGGCAGCGCGATCAGGCCCGCCACCACCAGCATGGCAAAACCTGCCAGCCCCAGATGCGCATTCGACAGCCCCGCAGGCGCCGCCCGCGTGGCCAGATCGCGCCCGGCAAACCCCAGCGTTCCCGCCACCGCAAAAAGTGAAGCCAGTTCAAATCCGCTTGCACCCGGACGCAGGATCATCAGCACCCCGATGAATCCCGCCGCAATCGCAAGCCAGCGGCGCAGGCCCACATGCTCGCCAAAAAACACCACCGCCCCGGCGGAGACCACCAGCGGTGTCGCCTGCAGTATGGCAGAGGCTGAAGACAACGGTGTCAGCGCGATCGCCAGCGTGAAGCAAAGCCGACCCGCAACCTCCGCAACCGAGCGCACCAGCAGCGCGCGCGTGCAGAACACCGGGTTCCACAGGCGGTGCCCCTGCGCACGCGCCACAATTGCAAAAATCACCATGCCGCCTGCGCCGAACAGGATCAGGATCTGGCCCACAGGCAGACTGCGGGCGGCGGATTTGATGAACATGTCTTCCAGCGCGAAGGCCGCCATGGCCAGCACCATCAGGAGGCTGCCGCGCAGTGTATCCATGGATCAAATCGCTTTCCTAAAGGGCCGGAAAATGCACCGGCAATGGGTCATAAAAGGTCGGTATTCGCACGTTCCCCAAGGCGGCAACTGCGGTGCGCAATGGTGCAAGCATTAGGCAGACCGCGGCCCAGGGACAAGCCGCGCGCCTGCGGCGAATTGATCCGCCAGAACAGCCTAGTCAGTGCGACCCACACGACGATAGTGATGCATGTTCAGGAATGCTGCCCCACTGTCGCCGCTGCGGTACCCATGCGGCTGATCGGCCGCGAACCGCAACCCCTGGCCGGTCTCCAGCGGTACCCAGCTGCCATCCCGCAGCACCTCCATGGCGCCCTCCAGCACAAAGACTTCTTCGGTGACGCCGGTATCATGGGGCTGCGACTGATGCGATTGGCCGGGTCGCAGGCTGACATGAAAGGTCTCCGCCCCTAGCACAGGATCGAAGGGGAACACCATTTTCACCGCGATAGAACCGGGGAACTGCACCGAGCGAAAGCTACGGCCACTGCTGCCTTCGGGCTGCGAGGCTTCACCGATCAGCGCGGTCAGAGGCAGATGAAACCCTTTGGCGATCTTCCACAGCGTCGCAATTGTTGGACTTGATTCGCCTCGTTCGATCTGGCCCAGCATCGCCTTGCTCACACCCGTAACCTCAGCCGCTTTGGACAGGCTGAGCCCCGCATCCTGACGAATGTTCCGCAAATTCAGAGTGATGCCCGCTTCGCTCATTGTCCTGCCCGTCGCTGTTCTATCGGTCACACGGCGTTTCAGGCCGCCGCTCAAAAAACACTTGTGCGCTATAACGCACAAGCAGTAATGTGCGCTATAACGTACGCCCCTCCGATCTCTAGCGGATCCGTCACCTCAGGAAAACCCGGATGCTCAGTTCCTTGAAACTCTCGCATATTGTTGCAGGCGCGGTTGCCGTGTTGGTGGGCTACACCGGGTCTGTCGCGATCATCTTTCAGGCGATTGAGGCCTCCGGCGCCAGTCAGGCACAGGCCAACAGCTGGATGCTGGCGCTGGGGCTTGGCATGGGGCTGACCAGCCTTGCGCTGTCACTGATGTATCGGATGCCGATCCTGACCGCCTGGTCCACGCCGGGTGCTGCTCTGCTCGCGGTGAGTCTGACAGACGTGCCCTTGAGCGATGCGATTGGCGCGTTTCTGTTCTGCGCTGCCCTTCTGATCCTCACCGGGGTGACCGGCTGGTTTGCCGCGCTGTCCCGGCTGATCCCGGATGCGCTGGCAAATGCCATGTTGGCCGGATTGTTGTTCCCCTTTGGGCTGGCGGCCTTCAGCGCGTTTCAATCCGACACCGCTCTGGTCGCGGCCATGGCGGTCACCTTTATGGCCGGACGGCGGCTGTTTGCACGCTATACCATCCCGGCTGTGCTGGCTGTGGGCATTCTGTGGTGCCTTGGCGATGGCAGTTTCACCGACACGGCCTTATTGGACCTAACACTCGCCCAGCCAGTGTTAATGACACCAAGTTTCTCACTGCCTGTGCTGATCGGCGTTGGCCTGCCCCTCTATGTTGTCACCATGTCCTCGCAGAACATGCCCGGCGTGGTCACGCTGAAGGCCGCAGGCTATGCGCCGCCGGTCTCCGCCAGCCTGATCGTGACTGGTGCCGCCTCTTTCGTGCTGGCGCCCTTTGGTGGGTTTGCCTTCAACCTCGCCGCCATCACCGCCGCCATCGGTTGCGGACCGGAGGCGGATGAAAACCCCAAGACCCGCTACATGGCCGGGGTGATGACGGGGGTGTTTTACATCCTCGTCGGGCTTGGTGGCGCAACGGTCATCAGCCTGTTCCTGATCGCCCCCACGGCGCTGATCGCCACTGTGGCAGGGCTTGCGCTTCTGTCGACCATCGGCAACAGCCTCTCGGCGGCACTGGCGGATGCACGGGGGCGCGACGCTGCGCTGATCACCTTCATGGTCACGGTATCCGGCGTCAGTTTCTTTGGAATTGGCGCTGCGTTCTGGGCGCTTGTGGTGGGTATTGCCGTGAATCACCTGATCACACCCCCGCCACCAAATACGGCAACAGCGGGCACTGCCGCGAATCCGGCCCGACCATGATCCGCCAAAGCCTGCAAAATTTCGCAGAAACCACCAGATAATTACCGCAGACCGCCCCGACATGTTGCCTTTGTTGCGCAAATCGTGTCCCTGAGGGGCAAAGACAAGGGAACCAGCCAGATGCCAATGTACCGATCCAGAACCTCCACCCATGGCCGCAACATGGCCGGCGCACGCGGCCTGTGGCGCGCCACCGGCATGACGGATGATGATTTCGGCAAGCCGATCATCGCCATCGTCAATTCCTTCACCCAGTTCGTGCCCGGCCACGTCCACCTGAAGGATCTGGGCCAGATGGTCGCCCGCGAAGTTGAAGCGGCCGGTGGTGTCGCGAAGGAGTTCAACACCATCGCGGTGGATGACGGCATCGCCATGGGCCATGACGGCATGCTCTACTCCCTGCCCTCCCGCGAGGTGATCGCCGACAGCGTCGAATATATGGTCAACGCCCATTGTGCCGACGCCATGGTCTGCATCTCCAATTGTGACAAGATCACGCCGGGGATGCTGATGGCCGCCATGCGCCTCAATATTCCGGCGATCTTCGTCTCCGGTGGTCCTATGGAAGCTGGCAAGATCGACATCGCCGATCTCGATATGAAAAAGATCGACCTGGTGGACGCCATGGTCGCCGCCGCCAGCGACACGATGACCGATGAGCAAGTGCAGCACATCGAGGAAAACGCCTGCCCGACCTGCGGGTCCTGCTCCGGCATGTTCACCGCAAACTCGATGAACTGCCTGGCCGAAGCACTGGGGCTGGCGCTGCCGGGCAATGGTTCAACCCTCGCCACCCATGCCGACCGCAAGCATCTGTTCCTGGAAGCAGGCCGCAAGATCGTCGACATCACCAAGCGCCACTATGTCGGCGAGGAAAAAGGCCTGCTGCCGCGTGAGATCGCCACCTTTGATGCGTTTGAAAACGCCATGAGCCTCGATATCGCCATGGGCGGCTCCACCAATACCGTGCTGCATCTTCTGGCGATCGCCAATGAGGGCAAGGTTGATTTTACCATGACCGACATGGACCGCCTCAGCCGCAAGGTCCCCTGCCTTTGCAAGGTCGCACCGAACATCGAGAATGTGCATATGGAAGACGTCCATCGCGCCGGTGGCATCTTCTCCATCCTCGGCGAGCTGAGCCGTGCGGGCCTGTTGCACAATGAATGCAGCACGGTGCATTCCAGCACCATGGGTGAAGCGATCGCCAAATGGGACATCAAGGTCGCCAACAACCCCGACGCCGAAGCGCTGTTCAAGGCGGCCCCCGGCGGCGTGCGCACCACCGAAGCGTTTTCACAGTCCAACCGCTACAAGGAGCTGGACACCGACCGTGAGGGGGGCGTGATCCGTTCCAAAGACCATGCCTTCAGCCAGGATGGCGGTCTGGCGGTGCTGTTCGGCAATATCGCGCGTGACGGCTGCATCGTGAAAACCGCCGGTGTGGATGAGAACATCCTGAAATTCACCGGGTCCGCCTATGTCTGCGAAAGCCAGGACCAGGCGGTGAACGACATCCTGACCAGCAAGGTGAAAGAGGGCGACGTGGTGGTGATCCGCTATGAGGGTCCGCGCGGTGGCCCCGGGATGCAGGAGATGCTCTACCCGACATCCTACCTGAAATCAAAGGGCCTCGGCAAAGCCTGTGCGCTGCTGACCGATGGCCGTTTCTCCGGCGGCACCTCGGGCCTGTCGATTGGGCATGTCTCACCCGAAGCGGCAGAGGGCGGCATCATCGGGCTCGTCCAACAGGGCGACACCATCGAGATCGACATCCCCAACCGCACCATCCATCTGGCGGTTTCGGACGAAGAACTGGCCGCACGCCGCGCCGCTCAGGACGCAGCTGGCTGGAAACCGGTAAAGCCGCGCAAACGCAAAGTCTCCACCGCGCTCAAGGCCTATGCGCTGCTGGCCACATCAGCCGCCAAAGGCGCCGTGCGCGCCCTGCCTGACGACGAATAATCGACGCTGTCAGGCAATTCGCATTTAAGGCCCCGGCATCTTGGATGTCGGGGCTTTTTCTATCATAGGAAACGGACCCTATTCGACACACCGTAGCATCGCTGGAGATCCGACATGACCATTTGGCGCCCCGCCCAATCCATTCGCGTGAAAACCATTGGTCTGCCCTGGCGCAAAGGCCATTTTCTCGCGGCGGAGGTCCCCGATGACAGCGGCCAAACCAAAGGTGTCCGCCCTCTGGGGGGCACGGTTGAATTTGGCGAGACCTGGCAACAGGCGCTGCAACGGGAGTTTCAGGAAGAGCTCGGTGTGGAGATCACCACAATCGGCGCGCCGGTGGTACTGGAAAACATCTATCAGCACGAAGGCCAGATCGGTCATGAGATCATCTTCGCCGCACAGGTTACTTGGCCAAACACCGAGCATCTGGCAGGCGATACAATTGAGTTTTTCGAAGACAACGGCCTGAAATGTATCGCCAGATGGTTTCATCCCGACGCGCTGGAGACTGGCGGGACAGAACTGTTTCCAACCGGATTAAAAGCGCATCTGCAAGATCTGGGATCCTCGACCCGCGCATAAGGCACGAACCCCCTCACCTTTCCCGAAATACTCCCGCCGGAGGCGCGCCGCGCCAGCGGCGCCAGGCCCAACCGGGTCAGATCATATCAATGATCGCCACCCCGGGCGGGAGCATCGCGCGGCTTGGGATCACTCACCCAATTTGGCGTGCACCTCATCCAGATCGATCTCACCCACCGGCATCTTGTTGGCGGGGTTTTCGAAGTCATATTTGAACACTTCGAAATCCCGCTTATAGATTTCATAAATCAGATGCATCGAGAGGTCGTCGAAATAGTCTTCGACCGGATGGGCGCGTTTGGGGCCGTGGCCTTCGCTTTCGTTAAAGCGCGGGATCTGGGTCAGATCCACCTGATGCGGTGTCTCGATCGCGTCCAGCACATGCTGCATGCCCTCATTGAAGGCTTCGGTCCAGATCACCTTGTCGTACCGGCCACCGTTGCAGATGAAGGTCGAGACATGGCCCGATGTGGCTGACCAGTGGATGTCCGGCTCCATCGGGCGGCGAAACTTCACCGTGTCTCGGACAAACAACAGAAAACGGCGGAAGCTCTTGATCTGATCAAACGGCTCTTCGCCGTCATCGCCGCCCACATCAATCCCGTAGTTATAGGTGAGCCGCGGCACCAGATTGCCCCGGTAACGTTTGCCATTGCGCTGAATGCCGCAAATCTTGTCGAAGAAGGAACTCAGCACGCGGGTGTAAGGGTTACGCACGCAGGTAAATGCGTAGGATTTCTGCGCCTGAACATTGCTGGTGATCAACGGCTGGCTGTCAGGCAGCGCCCATTTGTGCAGACCGCCCTTGGCATCGTGAATATCACCGTCAAAGAACTGCCCGTGGTCGGAGTAATACATGATCTGGCCGATGGTGGAGCAGGCACATTTGGGCACCACGCGATAGACCACGCTTTCGCTCTCCGTCATCCAGGTGCCTGGAAATCCCATCTGTCTCTCCCCGTCCCCATGCGCCGCAATTGGCGCCACGTACGACTCTAGTCGTTAAAAGCGAAATAATGCGGTTTATTCAGTGAGAATTCGTCAGTATCAAGGAAACAATCAATCAAAATACGACACCGAGGCGCTGTCATGGCAAAAATCGCATATGTTCTGCTGTGCCATAAGGACCCAGAGGCGATTATTCAGCAGGCAGAGCGACTAACCGCAGCCGGTGATTATATGGCGATCCACTTCGATGGGCGCTCTCCGGCCAGCGATTATCAGCAGATCCGCACCGCCCTGAAGGACAATCCCAACATCTGCTTTGCCCGCAAGCGGGTCAAATGCGGCTGGGGGGAATGGTCGCTGGTTCAGGCAACGCTCTATGCGCTGGAAAGCGCGGTCGCCACCTTCCGGCGGGCGACACATTTTTACATGGTGTCGGGCGACTGCATGGCGATCAAGACCGCGGAATATGCCCATCAGCTGCTCGACAGCCGGGATTGTGACTATATCGAAAGTTTCGATTTCTTTGAAAGCAACTGGATCAAGACCGGTATGAAAGAGGACCGGCTGATCTATCGCCATGTCTTCAACGAACGCAAAAACAAGCGCCTCTTCGATCTGAGCCACAGCCTGCAGAAGCGCCTGGGCCTGACCCGCGCCCTGCCTGAGGACATGCAGATCCAGATCGGCAGCCAATGGTGGTGCCTGCGTCGCCGCACCGTCGAGTGGATCCTGTCCTTCCTGAGTGAGCGGCGCGATGTGCTGCGATTTTTTCGCACCACCTGGATCCCGGATGAGACCTTCTTTCAGACCCTGGTGCGTCACCTGGTCCCCACGAAGGAAATCGAAAGCCGCACACTGACATTGCTGATGTTCTCGGACTACGGGATGCCGGTGCAGTTCTACAATGATCACTACGACATGCTGATGGGGCAGGATTTCCTCTTTGCCCGCAAGATCAGCCCCGAAGCGCAGGAGCTGAAATCCCGTCTTGGCGCGCTGTATGCCGAGCAGGGTGTTGAATTTCAGATCTCCAATGAGGGGCGCAATCTTTATGGGTTTCTAACCAAACGCGGGCGCAACGGGCTGCGCTTTGCCCCCCGGTTCTGGGAAACCGAAAGTACGCTGGGGCGCAACCGCGAACTGCTGATCATCAGCTGCAAGAAATGGCATGTCGCCAAGCGCCTGATTGAGCGGCTGCGCGAGGTCAGCAACGTCCCGGCGCTGGCCTATCTCTTTGACGAGGAAGGCACCGACATGCCCGATCTTGGCGGCATCGAGGCGACGCTCTGGAAGCGCACGCGCCACCGTCGCGCGCTGGTGCGGATGTTGTTTGATTACTATGAAACCGATCGCCTGGTGATCTGCCTTGATCCATCAGCGTTGGAGCTGATGCAGGATTTCTGTGCGGATCGGGCCATCACGCGCATCCTGCAGATCGAATGCAGTCTCAGCGACGACTACTTAACCGGCCATGCCGAGCGCATCGGGCTGGCCGGCCAACAGACCGCCACCGCCGCGCTGGAACGGTTGCTGCCGGCCATTCGCAACGATATCCAGCACGAATCCGACCGTATCCGCGATGTTGGGTTTGACCACCACAGCCTGATCCGCGAAAGCGACAGTGATGAGCAGATCGCCGAACAGCTGATGCCGTTTCTGGCGTTGGATCATGAGGCCGCTCTGACACTCGCGCGGACCGAGCATCTCTTCTCAGACTAGGGCAGCCTTATCATCAGGCCGCCCCGGTCTGGGTCATGGTCCGCGTGCGGTTGGTTATTTCTGTTTCCAGCTGTCCAGCCAGCGCCGGACCCGGCCACGCCGCTCCGAGAGCGCATCACCCGCAGCGTAAAGACTGTCCTCGACATTCTCGACCATCGGGTCGATGCGGGCGCGACGGAAGCGGCGCCAGCGCACGTAAAGCGCCCAGATCACCGCCGCCAACATGGTCAGGAAGATGATATTGAACCAATTCACCTGGCTATACTCCGGCCCGCTCACAGGCTTCACCGCGACCGCATTCGGGAAGATCGACAGAAATTCATTGCGCCAGCCATAGTGGCGCAGCAGCACCCACTGCGGATCAGCCTTGGTGGAGGCGAGATCGGTCAGCTCGGCCTGCAGGTTGGAGCTGTCCAGCTTGAAATAGGGCGGCCAGCCCCAGCCGGTGTCCTCGTTCCGGTAGACGATGGGGCGGCCATTGGGCAGGAACGCCTCCACGAAGCGGACATCGCGATTGACGCTGGTCGCGCTTTCCTGTGCCGTGTCCTGCTGCGCCCAGAAAATCGAGTTTTCGCCGAAATCAACTCGGCGCACCTCAGTCTTGACCACGCGCACCACATCATTCTGTGGCAGCGTGTAATGCAAAAAGGCCCCTGCCAGCAGCCAGATGGTGAGAATGAACACCCATTTGATATAACGCATCTCAGCGACCTCACATGAAATTCATGACATAGACCAGAAGCGCAATGGCCCCCAGCG
Source organism: Phaeobacter sp. S60 (assembly GCF_000826845.1). Classification (NCBI taxonomy): domain Bacteria; kingdom Pseudomonadati; phylum Pseudomonadota; class Alphaproteobacteria; order Rhodobacterales; family Roseobacteraceae; genus Phaeobacter; species Phaeobacter sp. S60. The sequence continues at coordinate 62,053 of NZ_JSWJ01000017.1, read as the reverse complement.
GCACGACATAGACCAACAGGATCAATCTGCGCCGCAGTGACCTGTCATATTGGTGCAATCCGCGCTGGATGAAGGCGGAACGGTCTCCGGTCAACCCCTTCTCGGCCCAACGACGTTTCAGCTTGGCGCGCCGCACCTCGCGCGAGTAGAGCGAGACAATGCCGTAGATCACAGTCAGCACCACCAGCAAAATCGCCATCAGGCGGATAAAGGCAAACATCAGCGGCGCCCCCTGTTGCCAGCTCTGCTGCTGACAGCGCCCCAGGGGCCGACCCGTACGACCAGACTGTCTGTTCGGCGCTGCTTCGGTTGATCCTGCGCGTCCGTGCTGCGACCGTTCATGTCCGGCTCATGGCCAAATAGCGCCGCCCGCGCGCCTGCCTTGTCCATCGCGTATTCGCGCGCAAGGAAGGCGACGACGTGGTCCTTCTTCGCCTCCGGCCAGCTGCGATACTGCTGATAAAACGCTTCCTTGTGGCAGATGAACAGCTGGCGGAAATCCAGCGGCGTCAGCTCTGCCAGCAGCATATTGACCAGATCGCGGTTCGGCGTGTTGGTGGCCCGCAGGCAGTAGAAATAGGCCGGGTGATCCGATTTGATCCGGGGCCATTTGCCACCGCTTTCGGCCCAGCGAACCATCGCCGCCATACCTTCGAACTCCGCCGGCAGCTCGCTTGCGTGGCGGGCCGCCATGCGCCGCAGATCGCTGCGCGACAGGCCCGAGAGGTCCATCCCCTTGTCGGCCAGCACGCTGATGGCCAGAAACCCCATCTTCTGACGCAGGATGGCCGCACCATCGACGCCGCGCGCGCGGATGATCGGCTCCACCAGCCCGTTCAGTTCCAGAAACTTCGCAATCGCATTGTCCTGCGTTAGGTCGAACACCCGGTCCAGCGGCACGCCTTCGGGTTTTTCCCCACTGGCGATCAGGGCCGGATGCTCGACATCCTGAAACACATAAAGCCCGCCAAAATGCGCGGTCCAGAAATTCTGTTGCTCAAACACCTCGTGCTTCAACCGCACCGGGTTGCGGGTAACATCGCCGGTTTTTTCCGCCGTCGCGATCATCTCAGCGATCAGCGCGTCGTCAAACCAGCCGTCTTCCTCGCTCTTGAACCGGTCCACCAGTTCGGCCAGCTGATCGGCCTGCCGCAGCGTGCCCTTTGTGGTATCCGCCTCGACCCTGACCTGCCGGATGTCAAAAAGCTGCGCGGGCGTTGCGACCTCAAACACCGAATTGACCAATTCACCCGCAACCGCATCGGTCGCGGTCAGCGCAAACAGCTGGCTTTCATTTGCGGCAATGAACCGGCGCAGGATGTCCCGGCTGGTGGAGAATTTCACATTCAGAAGCGGGCAACGCTTCTGTTCGGTGCTCAAGAGAATGAACTGCCGGTTCACACCCGCATGGTTCAGATAGTGGTCATCCCCCAGCTCATCGCCCACTTCGGGGGAGTAGCCAGAGATATCAACGTGGAAATCCGTGAGGCGCGTGGTCTTGCCCGTCAGATGCTTCAGCGCGCGATTATACCGCTCCACCAATGCGGGCGAGGCCACATGGAAGAGATTGCCGAACATCAGGCCATGCTGGATGAGGCGTTTCATGCATCTCTCCTTTCTGGTTCCCGTTCTGTAGTGCGAGCGGTACTGTGTTTGCGGCTGCCACTAGCGCATCGTTGATCTAACGCTGCAAGTTTCAAAAGTGTTTTTCCAACTCTGTTAGTGCGTCAATTGCTTGAACTAGATTTGAACGGTCGATCTTGATTTGCTTGGCAGCAGACAGATGCGGATAAACGCCTGATAGTCGCTTCAAGACGGCTAGCAACGCTACGTATGCGTGTTTTTCTCCAACTGTTCTTAAAACAGTCTTATCTGGGTCTTCTGATAACAGGGCGAGTTTTCGAAATCTGCTAGCGAATTGATATACCATATCAAATGGAAGGCTCTCGATAGCATTCGAAAGAACAAGTGGTGCACTATTTTCCATCGCTCCGCGAATATTTGCCTGCGACCAGTTAATTTCTAGGGCGCGTACCTCTCTACTGCTAGCAATTGCCTTAATGTTCTCCACGATCTCCTCGGCTTCTTCCCAAGCCTGAGACTGCTCTCTTTGGCGTTGCTCTTCTTCAAAAATCCGACCCTGTAACTTGAGAAGCTTGACCTGCTCAGTTTGAGCACGCGCCATATCTTGCGTAGCCTCCCGCTGCTCTCGCAACTCTTCTCTTTGGGCCGCCAACTCCTGCCCCTGCAGCCAGACAGTCGCAATCAGCCAAACAAAGGCCAGCGCCCCAGCAAATCCAGCTAAAGTATCCCCAACCTCATTGGGTGCAGCTGCCAAAAACGCACTCCACTTGCTACCAACACAACTCTGATTGCCCCAGAAATCCGTTTGGCAAACCGATTGATTGGCCGCCCAGGCGCCAAAAGCAATCACCGCCGCAGTCGCAAGTACGCCCCACATAATCGGGTTATTCCGCCGCCAGAACGGATCACGGGATTTCTCACCCATTCAAACCTCCCCGCCCGAGGCGCTTGCGGTTCGGGCAGCGCCCGCGGACAGGCTCTGCCCGCATGTCGCGCGAAAATTGCATCAAACGTCCCTCCCTTCACCTGGCCCAGTTTGCCTTCGAATGCGGTTGAAGGACCTTCTGCCAAAGAAACAGCCCCCACCAAAAACAAGAGCTGCCAGCGGCACCAGAACTGTGCCAGAAGCGGCTACCCCCGCCACCGAGAACTTTAAAAATCCAATAAAATCAATTTCATTGTGAGACAAATCAGGCAAAATTGTCAGTCCTACAGCTCCATAGGCAACGAAGCAAATGACAGCAGAAGGCAGGATTGAAAAGCCCACTGCACGCCACCAAACCGCCTCCTTTTTCCCACTCTGTCGCCATAGGCCCACGCGACAGGGATGGTGAAGAATGCGGCCAGAGCCGTCACTCCGATGCCAACGTATAACAAGACGATACCCAAAGGTCACTTCCCCTCCAGATACCGCCGCTTGGCCTCTTCCTGCCGCCCGAAATCGCGCACCATATTGTCAATCGCCACCTCATCCGACTTGTCGGCATAGCGGAACTCAGAGTCGGCGTAGCGGTTGATCTCCTGCACCACCATGTCGATGGTGATCGGCACCCGCAGCTCCGCAATCATCGCGGATTTGGTGTCGTAGTCCTGGAACAGGAACAGCTCCGGGTTCTCCATCCAGTCATCCGGCAGTTCGAAATCCATCGCGCGCACCTTCACCGCATCGGTGATGTTCTTGATGGCGCGGCCGGTGAAGCGTTCATCCGCCTGCTGAATGGCCTTCAGATAGGTGCCCAGCTTGGCAAGGCTGTCCAATTCCCCAATCTGATCATGGACCCGGCCAAAGACCTCCGCCAGCCCCGGCTCCTGCGGGCGGTTGTGCGCCTCAAACGACCGCGCGACGGCCTGTTTGATCTCCTGCGCGCCGTATAGGTCATGATCGCCCAGCGGGATCTCATGGTTTTTGCCCATCAGAAGCGTCAAGATATCGATGTAATCCTCCCGCGTCTGCGGCCCGTCCACCAGGAACCGCGCGCCGGCCCGCTGGCGCAGCGCATCGTCCACATTCTCCGGATAGTTGGAAAACATGCCAAAGGTGCAGTTGCCGCGCACCACGGTGTTTGCCCCTGCAAAGGCCTCCATGAACACCGCCGTCACCTCCTGCTGGCCCGCGCTGGACTGGCGGTCGCCGCGCTTCCCTGCGATCTGGTCGATGTCGTCGATGGTGCCAAAACCGATCACGCCGGGATCAATCACATTCTGGATGAAGCTCTTGGCGTTCTGGCCGGACTTGCCCTGATAGCTGTCGATATTGTCGATACCGAAATTCTGATAGCGAAAGGCATAGCCCGCATTCTGGCAATAATCATGGATGAGGCCCGCCATCATCTGAATGAGTGTCGTCTTGCCGGTGCCCGGCTTGCCGTCGCCCATGAAGGTGAAGATGAAGCCGCCCATCTCGGCAAAGGGATTGAGGCGCCGGTCAAAATCATAGGCCATCAGCATCTTGGAGAGCCTTAAGGCCTGATACTTGGCGATATGGTTGCCGACCACCTCATGCGGTTTTTTGAACGCCATGGTGAGGGTCGTGGACTTCGCCTTGGTGGCGGGTTCAAAGCCGCTGATGGTCAGATCATCCGTCTCCACCCGCCAAGCGGCAGCGGTGAACCCTTCCAGACGTGGCGCGGTCTGCGCCCGCAGGGCCGCCTTCTCCATCAGCTGCTCGGCATAGGCCGCCGTGGCCGCAATCAGATGCACATCATCGGTGCCATGCTGCGCCAGCTTCTGGTCCAACTCCCACAGCGCCCCGTGCAGGGCCAGGGGCGCATTGTCTGTGAGCAGCTCCTCCGCCTCGCCCACCTCGGCCTGCGCCTCAGACCCATGCGGTGCCAGCAGATAGGCGGCGGCATTGGCAAACACATGCGCCGCAATCAGCGCCTCCGCCGCCAGCAGCTCGGTAAACTCCCCCTTGCGCGCGCCGTCCAATGACCCGGCCAGATTGGCCCGTTTCAGATCGGCGAGGCCAGAGACATCCGCATAAGCCTCCCCCATCGCCAAAGAGATTGCCAGCGCCCGGCGCAAGGCATGCTGCAAGGTCGCCTGCAGGGGCGAGGTCAGCGGGTCATCGTCATCCGCCGCCTCAATCCGGGCGATCAGATGCACCCCTTCGGGCCGCGCGCTGGACCGCGTCACCAGCCCCGGCGTGGTCGAGCGGAAGCGCCGCCGCGTGCCAAGCCCCGAGGAGCGCTCCGGCGTCTTCGCCTCCACCGCAGGCTTGGCAATGCGCGGCGTGTGGTCAAACCCCTCCAGCATCGCCGCCGCAGCCGCATAATGCTTGCGGATATCCTCTTCCCGCAGCTCCATCTGATTGCCTGAAATGCTCATCTCACCCTCTCAATTCGTCTCATCGCCGGCAAAAAATCCGGCCCGCCCATCTTCTGGCTAAAAATATCCCCGCCCCGCTACCCGGCAGGCGTCTTTGCCGCCGAGAGGGGAGGCTCCCCCGGCTTCAACAAACGCAGGCGCTCAATACCGCAGCACTTGCCCGGCCTCACTCACCACGAATTTCTGCACATCGGCGAACCCCGGCGGGTCCAGCTCTGCCAGCACCTGAAACGGGCGCTGCGGCAGGATGATGGCGCGCTGGGTCCGGGTCGCCCCGGTATCCGCGCCGCGGCCGCCAAAGGGATCCAGCGCAAAGATCTCCCGCTCCACGGTGCCGAACCAGCCCGAGCGCTCCTCGCGCACGTCCTCGCTCTCCAGCTCCTCCAACGTCCAGGCCAGCGCCCAGTCGTGGCCCGCTGGTGACTCTGCCTGCTCCAGCACCTGGTGCAGCGGGCCGGATTGTTCGGTATAGGCGGAGGAATACATCGGCCCCACATGAAAGCGGCGCAGATGTTTAGGGTGGAGATCGTCGAAATCCTCGTCGAACCCCTTGGCGATGGTCACCAGCTTCAGCCCTGCCAGCGCCTGCGCCATCAGATGCGCCTGCACCTCCGGCCAGCGGCGTTCGTCCTTCGGCAGCGCCACCTTGCCGCTGTCTTCCAGCTCCATCAGGTAGATCACCGGCAGGTTCACCTGGCTGTCATAGGCGGCCCAATGCAGCAGGAAGCGGCGGCGGCGCTCGCCGATGTTCTCCAGCCATTCACAAACCGGATCGTTCTGGGTCCAGAACAGCTGCCCTTTCAGAAGCTCCTGATAATAAAGCCGTTGCGACAGGGCGAATTGCAGCTTCGACGGCACCGTGCGGTCAGCGATAATGGTGCGCACCATATCGTCCTTCAGCGCGTCTTCACCGGCCATATTGGCCAGATGCCGCTCCGCCTGCATAGCGTCGTTGGCCATGGTCATCAGTTCGGCCGCAACCGGAAAGCCGCTGTCGCGCTTATCCATCGCCAAGCTGCCAAAAAACCGCCCCGTATCACGCCCGGCCATCAAGTATTTCATCGACAGCGCGCGGAAGGTGAAGTTGAGCCGCATCAGATATGCGGTCAGTACCTTCACATCGGATTTCGAGAGCCGCCCCTCCGCCTGCATCGCCGCCGCCACCCGGGTCAGATGCCGGATGATGGTGTCGAACTTTTTGAAGTACCGGCGCGAGGCGAAGGTGTCAGAGAGGCCTGCGTGGTCGTGTGCGGGATCAGTCATACCGGCCCGCTTTCCGGACGTGTAGCTTGCGGTAAGGACAGCGCCCGTCCGCGGGCCGGGCGCAATCCTCTGATGAATTTCCTGATCATCTCAATTCCACTAGTTAGTGACCCGATGTGTCTAACCGTCCTGTGCCTCACACAGGTCCCAAGCAAAGCCTGCAAATACCCCAGCAACTGCAACGGCAACCCAACCTGAAAAAGGGCCGTCAACGGCGTAGTAGAGAGTGGCCAAAGTTCCGAAAACGACCGCCAGCATGCTCCACCAAAACCAGTTCGGTGGGGATGGGATATTCAGGAACTCCAGCCAATCCACACTCACCCCCCATAGAGGTTCTTATCGTGCTTCTCGACAATCGCGGCGAACCGGCGGGCGAAGCGTTCGTCGGCCTTGGCCTTCTTCTCCAGTACGTCGCGGGCAAACACCATGTTGTCCTCATGCGCTTCCAGCATGTCGGCCATTTTCTGGTTGGTCGCAGTGCCAATCGCCGCCATGGCGGTCTGGGCTTCCTTGTCGGTCTGCACCCCGATCTCGTTGATCCGGTGCGCCACATCCTGTTGCTGCGCGGTCTTCAGCGATTTGGTCAGCGCGTCATAGAGCACCACCCGCTGCGCCGTGTCCGTCTGCAGCTTGTTGATCAGCACCATCTGCGTCGCGGCCTGGTTCTGCAGGGAGTCGACCCAGGTCTTGCCCTTCTCGATATAACGCTCCAGCGTCTGGGATTTCGCAAGCTTCACCTGCTCCTCCTGCACCAAGGCGTTGTATTTTGCATTGAGATCCGCCAGTTCGGTCTCCAGCTTGGTGCGCGCGGCGGCGTCCTGCTCGACTGAGATCTTGTTCTCCAGCTCGATGATCTGCGGATCCAGGGCCACGATCTCGGCGCGGACGGCCTCCAGCTCCTGCACGGTCAGCTCGCGGTCGTCCAGCGTGGACGTAAGGTTTACCTGAACCTTCTCGCGCTGATCTTCCAGCGTGGCCAGCTGGCCCTCCAGCAACTTCACGATCACATCCGATTTGGCGATCAGATCCTGCAGCTTGTCGTCGATATTGGCGGTGCGCATCCGTTCTTGGCGCAGAGAGTCCGATTTCCCCTTGGAAAAGAAACCGACAAAGCTCTCCCAGCCGGTTTTCGACCGCATCTCGTCGAAATCCTTGGAGAAGGCCGTGGTCACATCATCCAGACCCATGATCAGCTCAGCGATATTGGCGTTCATCACCTCGGTATGAGCGTGCACGTCATCCAGCGTCGCGTTCTCAATGTCGATGCTGGCATCTTCACCGGCCGAAATTTTGGCCCGCGCGGTTTCGATCCGCGAGGTCAGCGCCGTGATCTTCTGCTGCGACTCGCTCACCTTGGCTTGCGACGCCCGCACCATCTCGTCAAATTGTGATTGGCTCATAAAGTGCCCTTTCTGCAATGTCTTGTGTGTCATATGGGCAATGTGAACATGATTTACATCCCCTATGTAAATAAAACCCGCTCTTGCTGCAGCCATTGCGCAGCACCGCTCAGGTCAGTTGAAAGCAGTTTTGCAGAGCCGCCCCGCAAAGGGAAGACCGGCCCGCAGACCGACCGGTTACGGTCCGCAGGTGCTCATCGGCGGGATGCTGTCGCGCCTCAGACCGGCTTGATTTTGGACAGCACCAGAAAGGTCATCAGACCGAAGGGCGGCAAGGGCTGGTGATGCTCCACCGAGAGATGATCCGCGCCCAGCACGGTGTCGATCTCAAAATCCGAGTGCCAGCCAAGCACATTGGCAAACGGCGCGGAAACCCGTTCGAGGAACGCCAGCACGCCCTGTTCGCGCAGGAAATGATTGGTAATCACCACTTTGCCACCGGGCTTAAGCACGCGGGCAATTTCACCCATCACCTGTTCCGGGTCCGGTACAACGGACAGCACATGCATGGCTGAAACAGTGTCGAAGGTGGCATCGGGGAAATCCAGCGCACGGGCATCCATCTGGCGGAGGGTTTCGACGTGGTCAAGATCATGTTCCTCCACTCGTTTCATCGCCTTTTTCAGCATATCCTCGCTGAAGTCGATGCCGGTGACCTTTAGGTGGGATTTGTAGAGAGGCAAGGACAGTCCGGTGCCGACACCCACCTCCAGCACCCGACCGCTGCGATGTTCGTTGACGTAGCCGACAGCACGGCGACGGCCCACATTGGTGATTGCCCCAAATGTTTTGTCATAGACAGGGGCCCAACGGGCATACGACGATTCAACAGCCTTAATATCCAATTATCCACCCTTACTCGTTTATGCGCCGGTCTCCGGCGTTTTCTTTTTAACCAATCCCCAGGCCACCATCGCAGCATAGCCAAGGCACAGGATCACCAATGTAATCCATGCGTAAATCAGGACGGCTGCCCCCGCAAAGGCAAAACCGACCAAAAAATACTTCACGTTTTCGCGCGAAATTTTGACTGCCTTCAGCGACCAGGTTGGCACATGGCTGATCATAAGCAATCCGATGACACCCATATGAAGGCAGATCAAAATATCCGGAATGACCGGCGCATCGGCAAAGGCAAAGGAGATGAACATCGGCAGCATCGCCAGAAGTGCGCCGGCTGGGGATGGGACCCCTTCAAAATAAACGCTTTTTGCGGTGACTTTCTGCTCGGACTTGGTCGAGACGTTAAACCGCGCCAGCCGCACCACGCAGCAGACCGAGAACACCAGCACCGCCAGCCACCCCAAGCCACGCATGTCTTGAAGGGCCCAATAGTAGATCACCAGTGGTGAGGCGACGCCGAAATTGAGAAAGTCTGCCAGCGAGTCGAGTTCTGCACCCATCTTGCTGTCGCTGCGCAGGATCCTCGCCAAACGCCCGTCAAACCCATCCAGGATCGCCGCCGCCAGGATCAGCTGCACCGCCAGGGTATAATTGCCCTGCACCCCGAAGCGGATCGCAGACAGCCCGGCACAGATGGCCGCAATGGTCATCATGTTCGGCAACAGCTGGATCAGCGCGTATTCGGATTTTCGCTTTTCCGGTGGGTGATGCATAGCGGTGGTGTTTCCTTGTTCACGGCAGAGAGCCACCACGCTCCCAGCTCCCCGAAGCGGGGCACAATCGCAGGATCAGGTGTCGCCTTTGCGCACATATGCCTTAACCAAGGCGCTGGTGCAATCTTTGCGACCCGCGGCAGGACGCTGGTGCCGATATGGCGGCCTGAGCACCACCTCTCAGTAAGAATGCGAAAGCACCGTGCAATGCACGGTGCCACGCCCAACTGGGATTGCCTCCCCCAAGGGAGGCGAAGACCAGGCGGGAGCCCCCGCCTGCCAATTGTCACAGTCCCTAGGAGCGCCCTTAGCCGACGACGTTAAATTCCGGCCCATAGGGGTATTTGGTGATGTTCTCATTATCATCGTCATGGATGATCAGAATGTCATGCTCGCGGTAACCGCCTGCACCGGGCTGACCATCCGCGATGGTCAACATCGGCTCCATGGAGATCACCATCCCCGGCTCCAGCACCGTGTCGATATCCTCGCGCAGCTCCAGCCCGGCCTCACGGCCGTAGTAATGCGACAGCACACCAAAGGAGTGGCCATAGCCGAAGGTACGATACTGCAGCAGATCCTGCTCTTCAAAGAAGGCGTTGATCTGATGGGTGATTTCCGCACAGCTCGCGCCCGGTTTCAGCAGCGAGATACCCAGCTCATGGGCTGCCACATTGGCCTCCCAGATGCGCAGGGACTCGGCATCCACTTCCTTCACGAACATGGTGCGTTCCAGCGCGGTGTAGTAGCCGGAGATCATCGGAAAGGTGTTGAGCGACAGGATATCGCCACGTTCCAGCCTGCGGGCGGTCACTGGATTATGGGCGCCATCGGTATTGATCCCGGACTGGAACCAGACCCAGCTGTCGCGGTATTCCGCATCCGGGAAGCGTTTGGCGATTTCCAACTCCATCGCATCGCGACCGGCCATCGCCACGTCGATCTCGCGCGCGCCTTCCTTGACCGCATCCCGGATCGCGAAGCCGCCGACGTCAGCCACCGCCGCCCCGGCGCGGATCATGTCCAGTTCTGCGGCGGATTTGCCCATGCGCTGGCGCATCGTCGGTTCATAGAGGTCAACCAGCCGAGATGGCGCTAGGAAATGTTCCAGTTTTGCCTTCTGCAGCAGGGTCAGGTGATCGCTCTCATAGCCGACAACCGCGCCATCGCCCGAAACCGATTTGATCGCACGCCAGAAGTTGTCGCGCTGCCAGTCGGTATAGGTGATGTTGTCGCAGAACGACCGGCGCCAGGGCTGGCCTGCGTCAATGCCGGCTGAAATTGTCACTGCCTCAGATGCGGTCACCACCATGCCATAGGGGCGACCGAACGCGCAGTAGGTGAACCCCGAATAGTAGGAGATATTGTGCATCGAGGTGAAGACAGCGGCGGTTACGCCGGTCTCTGCCATGATTTTTCGCAGACCTGCGATCCGCGCCTCATATTCGGAGACAGCAAATTGCAGCGGCGCCTTTTCACCATTGTGAAAACGATACATTTCAGGACGTGCAGTCATAGTCGACCCTTCCATCTTACAAGAAAGGTCCCGGCGTTCAGGACAATGTTGTGAGTGAGGGCAGCATGGATTCATGCGGCGACGCCATCGCCTGGCCCTTGGCGCAAAGGATGCGGCAGAGCTGCGATGCTGGCAAGTCTGATTCCCCGCGATAGGGTCGAAAAACGACAAACGCCGCAGGTTTCTACGGCGTTTGTCGTGTTTTTTCTGAAGGGTCGGCTTACTTGACCAATACCGCAACCAGATCGCTTTCGGGATCAGCCAAGGGTTCGATCACGTTGAAATGATGTTTGCCGAACGCAATGACGTGATCGGCTCCCCAGGCTTCGGTCAGCCAGACAGCCTGATCTAGAAAGGCCGGGCGCTCGTCACCGCCCACCCAGACTGTGACCTCCGCCGGGTAGCGATGTTCCATGTCAATTGGGCTTTCTGCGGCAGCGCCTGCTGCGTCCAGTTTGAACTTTCCGTTCATGGAGGTGCGCAGCAGTGGCCGCAGATCCGCGAGCGGCGAGATTGGCACAACCGCCGTAATTCGTTCACCCACTTCCTTCGGCAAAAGATCCCGGTCTAACATGCGCGCGACCAGATGCCCGCCTGCAGAATGGCCCGCCAGCGCAATCGGACCCTCTACCTCAGCCGCGATAGCGGTGACAGCCGCGGCGATCTGCTGGGTGATATCAGAAATCCTTACCTCCGGGCAAAGATCATAGGAGGGCATGGCAACCGCATAGCCATGCGCCAACGCCCCCACCGCCAGATGCGACCAGCTGGATTTATCAAACGCCAACCAATAGCCACCATGCACAAAGATCATCAGCCCCTTGGCAGCCCCTTCGGGAAGAAACAGATCATAGCGGTGCCGGGGACCGTCGCCGTAGGGCACATCCAGACGGGACCGGTCCCGCATTGCGTTGCGAAAATCTTCGGCCGAGGCTGCCCAGCGCGGCGGGTAGCTGTCAGCGTTTTCGATATAGGCGCCATTTGAATACGCGTCGTCGAGCTCCATGCCCAGTCTCCCTGTTCTTCTTGTTGCCGCTACCTGACAGTCTGGCACAGAACATGTCAAATGACCCGCTCCCTGCTGAGCAGCGATGCCGTGGAGGTCGCGCCCTGAATTTGATCAAATTCTGGACTCACCTATCTTTCTGGACATATCAAGTCACAGCTGATTTGCATTTCGCAAATGACATACGGGAGGTCCGCAATGCTCGACGCAACCACTGATCTGAAATCACTGCTCACCGATCCCAGCCTGCTGGAACCGCGTGCCTATATTGGCGGCGGTTTTGTCGATGGCCAGGATGGCACATTCGAAGTGAAAAACCCGGCGCGTGGCGATGTGATTGCCAATGTGGCGGACGTCAGCCGCTCGCAGGTGGCAGGCGCCATCGCGCAGGCTGAAGTTGCTCAGAAGGGTTGGGCCAAATGGACCGGCAAGGAGCGTGCCAATGTTCTGCGCAAATGGTTTGATCTGATGATGGAGAATCAGGAAGACCTGGCCGTCATCCTGACCGCCGAAATGGGCAAACCCCTGGCCGAGTCGCGCGGCGAGATCGCTTATGGCGCGTCCTTCATTGAGTTCTTTGCCGAAGAAGCCAAACGTATCTATGGCGAGACCATTCCCGGCCATCAGCGCGACAAGCGCATCACGGTGCTGAAGCAGCCCATCGGGGTGGCCGCCTCCATCACGCCCTGGAATTTTCCCAACGCTATGATCACCCGCAAGGCCGGTCCGGCACTGGCTGCGGGCTGCGCTTTTGTTGCGCGGCCTGCCGAATTGACACCGCTGTCTGCGACCGCATTGGCCGTCCTGGCAGAGCGCGCGGGCATTCCGGCAGGTGTGTTCAACGTCGTCACCTCCTCCAATGCATCTGAGACCGGCAAGGAGTTTTGCGAGAACAACGCTGTGCGCAAGCTGACCTTTACCGGCTCCACCGAAGTTGGCCGCATCCTGATGCGGCAGGCGGCAGATACCGTTATGAAATGCTCGATGGAACTGGGCGGCAACGCACCGTTCATCGTCTTTGATGATGCTGACCTCGACGCCGCGGTCGAGGGCGCGATCATGTGCAAGTTCCGCAACAACGGCCAGACCTGTGTCTGTGCCAACCGGATCTATGTACAGGCGGGTGTTTACGATGCCTTTGCTGCGAAGCTGAAAGAAGCCGTGGCCAAAATGACCGTGGGCGATGGGCTCGCTGAGGGCACCCAATTTGGCCCACTGATCAACGAGAAAGCCGTCGAAAAGGTGCAAGCCCATATCGCCGATGCAAAGGAAAAAGGCGCTGAGGTGATCCTAGGCGGCAATCCATCGGAGCTGGGCGGCACCTTCTTTGAGCCGACCATTCTTACGGGCGCGACCCAAGACATGGTTTTCTCTCAGGACGAGACCTTTGGCCCGATGGCGCCTCTCTTCAAGTTTGAGACCGAAGATGACGTGATCGACATGGCCAATGACACCATCTTTGGCCTGGCCTCCTACTTTTACGCCAAGGATCTGAGCCGGGTCTACAAGGTGGCCGAAGCACTGGAATATGGGATCGTCGGCGTCAACACCGGCATCATCTCGACAGAGGTGGCCCCATTTGGTGGCGTCAAACAGTCGGGCCTGGGCCGCGAAGGCAGCCATCACGGCATCGAAGACTATCTGGAGATGAAATACATCTGCATGTCGGTCTGATCCGCATCGGAAGGCCTCGGCTGACCGCAGCCGGGGCCGATCATCGTCAAAACGACATCGAACCGTCACAGTCCTTTTACGCGGGCACGGCAGGAGGTTGGGCAATCAACTGTCCAATTTTCGGAGTAGCCGATGTTTCCGCGTCTCATGTGCCTGACCTCTGCGCTGGCCCTTACCGCTGGTATTGCCCAGGCAGAAAAATCCTTTAACCGCATCGCCGCCTTCCCGGTGGTCCAGAACATGGCCGCCGGAGAAGATACATCACGCGAAACCTCGCCAGAAATCATCGACGTCGCAGCCGATGGCATGACATTGGTCTACACCGACAGTCCGTTGGAGGCTCTGGGGCTGATTGATATCACCGATCCGGCCACCCCAGCGCCCAAGGGCAATATCGCACTGCCGGGTGAGCCGACATCGGTCGCAGTCATTGGCAGCACCGCCTATGTCGGCATCAATACCTCCGAAAGCTACACACAGCCCTCGGGCCTGCTGAAATCTATCGACACGGAAACCAGCGCTGAAACGGGCTCCTGTGATCTGGGTGGCCAGCCGGACTCTGTCGCGAAATCCAAGGACGGCGAATTTCTCGCTGTGGCGATTGAAAACGAGCGGGACGAAGACTTGAACGATGGCATGCTGCCACAGATGCCTGCGGGCAATCTGGTGCTGGTGAACGCCACCAAGGAGGGCCTTGATTGCGCGTCGATGAAAGTTGTCAGCCTCACGGGTCTTGCAGATATCGCAGGCGAGGATCCGGAGCCTGAATATGTCGCGATCAACGGGCTTGGGGAAACCGTCGTCACGTTGCAGGAAAACAACCACCTCGTGATCGTCTCGAAGAACGGCGAGATCCTGAACCATTTCTCTGCCGGTTCTGTGGACCTTGACAGTATCGATGCCACGGACGAACGCGGTGCGCTGATATTTGGCGAAAGCCAGACAGAGCGCTTGCGTGAACCCGATGCCGTCACTTGGATTGACGACACGCACTTCGCCACCGCAAACGAAGGCGACTATCAGGGAGGATCGCGGGGTTGGACGATCTTCAACAAGGACGGCACCATCGTTTACGACAGCGGCACCTCCTTTGAACACGCCATCGTGCAGATCGGACACTACCCGGACAAACGCTCTGATGCCAAAGGGGTTGAACCCGAAAGCGTGACCTTCGCCGAATTCGACGGCACACCCTATGTGTTTGTCGGGGCAGAACGCGCGTCGGTGGTGGGGGTCTATGATGTTACGGATCCTGCCAATCCGGTTCTCACCCAGCTGCTACCGTCTGGGGTTGGGCCAGAAGGATACGCCGTCATTCCCGAACGCAATCTGCTGGTTTCGGCCAATGAGAAGGATCTGATCGAAGACAAGGGCCCCCGCGCCCACGTCATGATGTATGAATTGCAAGACGGCGCGCCGACCTATCCGCATCTGACCTCTGCCGGAGCGGATGAATTGATCGGCTGGGGCGCGCTCTCTGGCATGGTGGCGGATGCGGATGGCATGATCTACGCGGTCAACGACAGTTTCTATGGCTTCCAGCCGTCGATCTTCAAAATTGATCCCAGTCCGACACCTGCCCGTATCACCGACGTGATCCGCATCCATCGCCAAGACGGCAACCCGGCCCAGAAACTGGATCTGGAAGGCATTACACTGGACGGCAAAGGTGGCTTTTATGTTGCCTCTGAAGGGCGCACTGATCGGGTGACCCCACATGCCATCTACCACGTCTCCAAAGACGGGCTCATCAAAGCCAAGAGTGGCGAGATCGGGCTGCCTGCCGAGTTGATGGCCGTTGAAAAACGCTTTGGTTTTGAAGGCATCACCAAGGTCGGCAACACGCTCTGGATGGCAGTACAGCGCGAATGGATAGACGACCCCAAAAACTACGTCAAACTGGTAGCCTACAACCTTGAGACCAATGAATGGGGCGCCGTCCACTATCCCAAGGCAGAACCGGACACCGGATGGGTTGGCCTGTCGGAGATCGTGGCCCATGGCGACTATGTCTATGTGATTGAACGCGACAACCAGCATGATTTTCGTGCCGTCACCAAGAAGGTCTATCGCATTCCGCTGGCCGAGATGACACCGGCCCCGTTGGGTGGTGATCTGCCGGTGGTCAGCAAAGAACTGGTGCGTGATCTGCTGCCGGATCTGACCGCGACCGGCGGCTACGTTCTGGATAAGGTCGAAGGGCTGGCCATCACCGCCGAGGGCGAAGGGTTCATCGTTACCGATAATGATGGCGTCGATGATGCCTCCGGCGAGACGATGTTCTTTTCCATCGGTCAGATGAACATGCCGACCGTCAACTGACCTCATCCACTCCGCGTGTCCGACATACCAAAACAGCCCCCCGATAGCATCGGGGGGCTGCTGCATTCAAAGCTGTCAGATCAGGAAGATCAGGGCAGCTTAGTTGAATTAGTTGACGGTCTTGGCGTCCAGTTCCGGTGCCTTGCCGGTTGCGATTTCGATCCGGCGCGGTTTCAGTGCCTCTGGCACCTCGCGCTGCAGATCGATGTGCAGCATACCGTCGGAGTGGCTGGCACCGGTGACGCGCACATGGTCGGCCAGGGTAAACCGGCGTTCAAATGCGCGGGTGGCGATGCCACGGTGCAGGTAGGTACGGTCGCCGTCGTCTTCGGACTTCTTCGCCGAAACGACCAGCGCGTTTTCTTTCACCTCGACACCCAGATCAGCCTCGGAAAAGCCCGCAACGGCAATCGAGATACGATAGGCATCTGCAGCGGTTTTTTCGATATTGTAAGGGGGATAGCTCGGCTGCGCGACGTCAGAACTCAGGGCGCGATCCATCAGGTCGGCAATCTGGTCAAAGCCGATGGTGGCCCGGTGCAGCGGTGCAAAATCAAAACTACGCATGTGTCATCCTCATTCGTGAGCGATTTCTACGTGCCCTCCCATCAGGGACAGGCGTTTGGAATGTCGGACCCCGATCATCGGCGATCCGAACAGAACTGAGATAAGGGCTGAAATTGTCGGTTCAAGAGGTGGTTTATCCGCCGGGACGGACAAATTTCGCACCGCCCGCCGACGTGCCACTGCCCACGCGGATACGCTTAATTCGCCGATCTGGTGCCGCCACTGGACTGCGGCGCAGCCGTGCTTTCAGCTCGGCCACCCTTTGCGGCAGTTTCATGCCAAAGGCCACCTGCTTACCACCGTATAGGCCTCCGCCGGAAATCAGCGCTAGAATACGCCCTCGTCCCCCCACCTGCGAGAACACTGGCGCACCGGAAGAGCCGAAGGTGACGTTGCAATCGATCATCAAGACATCCGCACGTTCGGCCATCAGATTGCAATGGCGCTGGCGCGACAAGGCCTCGGCACGGCCCATCCCGTAGGACGTCACCGATATATCGCGTCCGTAGTCCCGGCCGGAATGCAGCGCGAAGGCACTCGCCAAACCACTGGTCACAGGGGCCGCCAGCCGGATCAATGCGACATCATGGCGGATATTCTCAAGATCAAGCCGCCCACCTGATCGAAACTCCGGGTCCGCTGCAATCTGCAAGGCCTGGCGCTCGGCAATGGCCACGCCATCGCGCAGGCCCGCGCGAAAGGTGATCTGGTCAGCCGGGCGCAGGTTGTGGCGCTGATCATAGACGCAATGCGCCGCAGTCAACACCAGATCCGGCGCAATCAGCGTGCCGGTGCAAAACCCCTGTCCGTTCAGCTCCAGCCGCCCGACTGCCTCCCACCCCAGGAGGTCATCACGGTCGGTCAGACGCCGCAACCCGGTATCCTGTGCGGCTGCCACAGTCGCATAGAGCGCGGTCACAACAGTTAGGACAAGCGCGCCGAGTCTCATTGGCTGATGAACTTTGCGCCGGAATTGCTCCGACGTTCACCCACTTTCACGCGGCCAACACCGGGGGGCATTTGGCCGCCGATCCGACTGCCGGTGAGCTGCGCACGCAACAGCGCCAATTCCTCTGCCAGAGCCGAGCCAAGAGCGACCTGCTGACCGGAAACCTCCGCCTTGGCAGAGACCACCGACACGATCTTGGGGCGCCCTGCGTCAAAGGAAAACACCGGCGCACCGGACGAGCCATAGTCCACGTCGCAGGACATCACCAACACGCCCTCCTGACGAGCCATCACCGCACAGACATCCTGCAGCGACGGCGCCTCAGAGCGGTCATGTGCATAAGACACCACACCAATCCGCGCGCCCTTTTGTGGGCGCTGATCGGTTTCAAATGGCATCACGGTGGTGTTGCGGATGGGCCGCTGCAACTGCAGCAGCGCGATATCGTTGCGCACCCGGTCTGTCGAGACTTTGCCATCGTAGATGTAGCTGGGGTGGATGACCGCCTGGCGGATGCTGCGATAGGCCGAAGCGCGCCCGTTGCGCCATCCCGCAAGAAATTCGATGGTCTGCGGTGCGATCCGGGTCCGACTGTCGCGGTCATAAAGACAATGCGCCGCTGTCAGCACCAGATCAGGCGCAATCAATGCACCGGTACAGAAGCCTTCTCCGTTGACGTCAAGCCGTCCGACCGCCTGCCAATCCCGCCCCGCGTCTGTGGTTTCCAACCGTTGCAGGCGGCTGTCGTCAGCGCTTGCACTCGTCGGCGCGGCGATACAGACCAGCCCGATGGAGACCAGCGCTGCCGCCAGTGGCAGCATCCGCTGCCGGATCGGTTTCTTTACGCTCATCACCCTGCCAGCCCCATGTCCCAATCGCTCCCGTTTCAGGGTATGCTTTGCTTGGGGCGAAATTACGGCAGCAGGATCCGGAATGCACCCGGCCTGTGGGCGGTCGGCAGCGACATCTTGCCGAGCTGCATCATCTAAGGATCGGGATCTCTCCCGCGCGGGGATCAGCGCCCGGCCCACCCGCCACCAGTGCCTGTGGTTTCGGACCTCCGGTGGCCCAATCCAGTAATTCCACCGTGTGCAAGATTGGGATGTCCGTGGCGGAGCCGATCTGCATCATGCAGCCAATATTGCCCGCTGCGATCAGGTCCGGTTGCCTGGCTTCCAATGTCGTCACCTTGCGGGCCTTCAATTCAGCCGAAATTTCCGGCTGAAGCAAATTGTAAGTTCCGGCCGAACCGCAGCAGAGGTGACTGTCGGCAGGTTCCACCACCGTGAAGCCTGCGCGCTTCAGGAGCGTTTTCGGGTGGGTCTTGATCTGCTGGCCGTGCTGCAAGGAACAGGCCGCGTGATAGGCCACTGTTGTTTCCTTATCCTCCCCTTCCGGCAGGTCCAGCTGCATCAACAGCTCGGAGATATCCATAGCGATTGCCGAAACCCGCGCCGCATCCGCTGCCAACGCATCATTGCGGAACATATGACCATAGTCCTTGACTGTGGTGCCGCAGCCAGAGGTGTTGATGACGATTGCATCCAGCCCCTGCCCGTCAATTTCGTCTGTCCAGGCACGGATGTTCTTTGCGGCGGTGGCATGGCTTTCCGCCTCGCGCCCCATGTGATGGGTCAGCGCTCCGCAGCAGCCCGCCCCCGCAGCCACAACCACCTCACATCCCAGCCGGGTCAGCAGACGAATGGTGGCATCATTGATATCGGTATTGAGCGCCTTCTGCGCACAACCTGTCATCAGGGCAACGCGTTTCCTGCGTGGTGCCTTCGCGGCAAAGCTCTGGGGGTCGTCGTTGCGGCTGACCGGTGGGATATGCCGCGGCACCATATCCAGCATGGCACGCAGACGAGCATCCGGCATGAGCCCCTTGAAAGGCTGTGCCAGCTTGGCCCCGATCAGGGCGAGACGGAACCGCCCCGGATACGGAAGGATCCGCGCCAGCAGCCAACGCAGGGCACGATCACTCCATGGCCGGTCATAGTGTTTGTCGATGTAGGCGCGCGCATGATCCACAAGATGCATGTAATGCACCCCCGACGGGCAGGTGGTCATGCAGGCCAGACAGCTGAGGCAGCGGTCAATATGCTTCACGGTCTTGGCATCCGGAACCCGCTCGTTTTCCAGCATATCCTTGATCAGGTAGATTCGACCGCGGGGGCTGTCCAGCTCATCGCCCAGCACCTGATATGTCGGGCAGGTCGCAGTGCAGAAGCCGCAATGCACACATGACCTGAGGATTTCATTGGCACGCTGGGTGCCCGGGTCGCGCAGTTGTTTTTCGCTGAATGTCGTCTGCATCGTCTACCCCATCAGTCCCGGATTAAGAATGCCGTGCGGGTCAAACTGGCGCCGCAGCCCCTCAGATATCGCAGCGAGTGGCCCCGGTTGTGACTGGAACTGGCCCAGCTCAGCCCGTGTCTGCGTGCTGGCGCGCACCAAGGTCGCATGACCCGGCACGGTCAGCCGGGATCGCAGATCGCTCCCTGCCGGAACCAGCGCCCAGATCAGCCCTCCGCCCCAGTCGAACAGCAAGCCCTCCGCCTGCAACGCAGGCGCCAGCGCAATCGCATCCGACGGTTTGACCGAAATTCGCCAGACGTCGCCAGGCTGGTCATGAAACGCCGCGACATCGCGGATCCCATCCCACAAGGCATCCCCGGCGCCGAGGGCAAGGCTCACCTCTCCAAATCGACCCAGCGCCTCTTTCAAGGCCTCTGCGCGATAAGTGACGGAGGCCTCAAACCCCTCGACCCGAATATGAACCGTGGCCAAAGCCGGATCATACGCCGCGCCGGTCACATCATAGGGCGAGCCGAGTGCCATCGACATCGCAGCAACCGCCAACCCCAGATCCGCCACATGCACCGTCACCGTCGCGCAGGCCTCCGAACACGGCAGCACCTTCAGCGATACCTCGCTCAACACTCCCAGAGTGCCATGAGAGCCGGCCATCAGCTTCACCAGATCGTAACCGGTCACGTTCTTCATCACCCGGCCGCCATTGCTCAGCACCGCGCCGCGCCCATCGACAAAACGCACCCCCAGCAGGAAATCCCGCGCCGCGCCGCATTGAATACGCCGGGGGCCAGAGATATTGGCAGCAAACACCCCGCCCATGGTTGGCGTTCCTGTGGTTCCAAGCAGCCCGCGATGATCCATCGGCTCAAAGGCCAGACGCTGATTTTCCCCCGCCAGCAGCGCCTGCACCTCCTCCACCGATGTGCCCGCCTGCACAACCAGTGTCAGGGCGCCGGGCTCATAAAGTGTGACGCCATTGAGACCCGCCACACTGAGCGTCTCACCGCCCATCGACAGACCACGGGTGCCTCCGCCGTTGACAGCCAGAGGCGCTGTTGCCCCTGCGATGATTTCGGCCAGCTCGGCCTCGCTCTGAGGTGTCATTCTTTCACCTTTCCAAAATACTCTGGGGGTCGTGGGGGCAAAGCCCCCGCTGCAGACCCGCACAGGGTCTGCCATGGGCCACGGTCACAGGGGGGCCGCTGCCGGGGTTCGACGGCTTTGCGTGGTCGAGAGGGGGAAAACCTTGGCCGGGTTCAGCAACCACTTGGGATCGAACACATCCTTCACCCGCAGCTGTGCCTCGATATCCGCAGCGCCGTATTGATCCAGCATCAGATCGCGCTTCTCGATCCCGACACCATGTTCCCCTGTCAGACAGCCTCCGACCTCCACACAGAGTTTCAGAATCTCAGCACCAAAAGCCTCACAGGTTTCCAGATCGCCGGGTTTGTTGGCATCAAACAGGATCAAAGGATGCATATTGCCATCGCCCGCGTGGAACACATTGGCGACATCCAGGCCAAATTCCTGGCTCATCTCTCCAATGCGACGCAGCACATGGGGCAATGACGTGACAGGGATCGTGCCGTCCAGACACATGTAGTCATTGATCTGCCCCATCGCACCAAAGGCTGATTTCCGGCCCAGCCAAATGCGAGCCGCCTCATCGCTGTCGCGGGCCTCGCGCAGTTCCACCGGATTATGGGAGCGGGCGATCTCGGTGATCAACCGCAACTGGTGGTCGATTTCCGCATCGCTGCCTTCGACCTCGACGATCAGCAGGGCTTCGCACATCGGATAGCCCGCCTTGGCGAAGGCTTCACAGGCCTCGATGCAAGGGCGGTCCATAAACTCAATCGCGACCGGCAGCACACCTGCCTTGATGATATCGCTGACACAGGCACCGGCGACTTCGTTGCTGTCGTAGCCAATCAGCACGGGGCGCGCCCCTTCGGGTTTGCGTAGAATGCGCAGGGTGGCCTCGGTCACCACCCCCAACTGTCCCTCACTGCCGCAAATCACACCCAGCAGATCCAGCCCACCAGCATCCAGGTGGGCGCCGCCTATTTCCACAACGGAGCCATCCATCATCACCATGGTCACCCCCATCAGGTTGTTGGTGGTGACGCCATATTTCAGACAATGGGCACCGCCCGAGTTCATCGCAATATTGCCGGCAATTGCACAGGCCAGCTGCGACGACGGATCCGGCGCATAGAAAAACTCTTCCTCCTCAACCGCACCTGACACGCTCAGATTGGTGCGCCCGGTCTGCACCCGGATAATGCGGTTGTCGTAGTCCGTCTCCAGCACAGCATTCATCCGCGCGACACCAAGGATCACGCAATCAGCTGTCGGCAGAGCGCCACCGGCAAGCGAAGTACCCGCGCCGCGCGGCACCACCGGAACACCAGCCGCATGGCAGATCCGCAGCACATCGGAAACTTCCTTGGTCGTGCGCGGCAGGACAACCAGCATTGGCGGGCATTTATATGCCGTCAGCGCGTCGCATTCATAGGCGCGAGTCTCCGTCGGGTCCTGAACCAGCGCATCATCCGGCAAGACCGCCGCAAGCCGCGATGCCAGCTCAGCCTTCTGTGACAGCACTGTCTGATCTGGGATGGGCATGTCCATGGGGCTCTCCTGTGGATGCGATATTTGGTAAACTAATATTACCAATTTTCACAACTGGCAAGTCCGCTGTTCCACAGCTAGGATCAGTACATGACCTTGCTCGATCGTATCGCCCTGTTTTCGCCCGCTGATCTGGCAGCCTGCGTGCTTTTGATCCTGTGCTGGCTTGGCATTGGATGGCGCATCGAAAACGCCACGGCAGAGCATCCTTCCGTCTCTGGCCTGATGGCTGAGTTCCGGCATGCCTGGATGATTCAGATGGTGCAACGCGATCCGAGGATCTTCGACGCGCAGTTGATCGCAAACCTGCGGCAAGGCAGTGCGTTCTTTGCCTCTGCCTCAATGATCGCGATAGGCGGCGGGCTTGCGCTGATTGGCAATACAGATCAACTGGCCGGGGTCGCGCAGGACCTGAGCCTGGAAAGCGCCCCCGCCTTTGTCTGGGATGTGAAGATCCTGATGGTGCTGTTGTTGCTGTCAAACGCTTTTCTGAAATATGTCTGGGCGCACCGGCTGTTCGGCTATTGTTTTGTGCTGATGGCGGCGGTGCCCAACACCGACGCAGACGCACGTGCATACCCGCGCGCCAGTCAGGCCGCGGATCTCAGTATCACCGCGGCACGCAGTTTCAACCGCGCCATGCGATCCACCTATTTCGCCCTTGCCGCCGTGGCTTGGCTGATCGGCTCCTGGGCGCTGATTGCAGCCAGCCTTGTGACCTTTGCGGTGCTCTACCGCCGCGAGTTTGCCTCACAATCTCGCAGCATATTGCAACGTGTACCCGCAAATACGACGCCACCTGCGCCAAACACTCCCACAAGTACCGATCGGGGCAACACGCAGATGTGACAGCGACGAAATGCACGTCACGCCTATACTCGGGCCATGATCCGATGCATCACTCTTCTCTCTCTGATTTGGCTGCCCGCAGTGGCGCTGGCTGATGATCCGCAGATAGCCGACGCGACCGCGCAGCAGACGGGCGACAGCTGGCGTATCAGTGTCACACTCACCCACCCGGACAGCGGCTGGGACCATTATGCGGACGGCTGGCGAGTGCTGGACACCAACGGCAATGTGCTCGGCCTGCGTGAACTTGCCCATCCGCATGTAACCGAACAGCCCTTCACCCGGTCATTGGCTGGTGTGGCAATACCGAAGGGATTGGACACAGTGCTGATCCAGGCCCGCTGCAATGTCGATGGCTGGTCCGAAGCAACCTATGTGCTGCCTCTTGCCTGCTCCTCCTGCTGACGCCATCGATGGCACAGCTCTGCTGCGGAGCCCTTAGGCTAGACTCTGTGATACGGGCTGCCTGCAAGAATAGTGGCGGCGCGATAGATCTGCTCTGCCAACAGCACCCGCACCAGCATATGTGGCCAGACCATCTTGCCCAGTGAGATTGAGAAATCCGCCTCAGCACGCAAGCTGGGATCAATCCCATCCGCTCCCCCGATCACGAAGGCTACATCTTGGCGACCGGTATCGCGCCAATCGGCAAGGCGTTTTGAGAAATCAGGCGAACTCAGCAGCTTGCCGCGTTCGTCCAATGTGCAGATGACAGCCCCCTTGGGGATTGCCTTGCGCAGCAGCTCCGCCTCGGCGGCCATGCCTGCGTTTTTCTTGTCCTCGACTTCGACAATGCGACAAGGGCCCAGACCAAGGGCCCGGCCCGTGCGGTCGAAGCGCTCAATATAGTCGTCGATCAACTGCTTTTCCGGGCTGGCCCGCAGCCGCCCGACCACACAGAAATGAACTTTCATGAGGACACTTTCGATACAGGCCCGCGCCAGGCGCATACTACGCTCTGCACGGGCCGATCTGATGGAACCGGATCCGATCTGGGGATCAGTTCTCGCTCTGGGCAGGTGACGTGCCCGCAGGCAGCCACATTTTTTCGAGCTGATAGAATTCGCGCACTTCCGGACGGAACAGATGGACGATGATATCGCCGGTATCGATCAGCACCCAGTCGCCGGTGTCTTTGCCTTCGACCTTGCAGACCATGCCGTAGTCCTGCTTCAGGCGGTCAGCCAGCTTTTCAGCCATAGACGCCACCTGACGGGTGGAGCGACCCGAGGCAATAACCATGTGATCGCCAATAGCCGTTTTGCCGCGCAGGTCGATCTGCACGACATCTTCAGCCTTGTCGTCATTCAGCGAGGAAAGAACACGCGCCAGCAGCTCATCGCTGGTTGGCTGTGATTTGGTAGCCATTACGGCCACTCCGCGGCCAGCATCTGGGGCCGCCTGAGGTTCGGGTGACAGGACATTGTCCTCCTTGTAACGCGCCGCCGGTCCCCCGGCGCTGGGGTTGACTTAATGTAGCAAGCCATATGCGGTTTTTCAATGAACCTTGACGGCCGGCTGCTATGCGCGCCGCGCAGGCGTAAGATCAGCGTGAAATGACAATGTAACTGCCTCCTGCCGTGCCAGAACGCGTCTCAGTCCTGCATCGCCACCGGCAAGGCCTCGTTCAGCACACGCACCTCCCGCTGCGGGAAGGGGATCGAGATTCCGGCCTCCTTGAAGGCGTCCCAGAGCGCCAGATAGACATTGCCGCGAATATTGGTCAGCCCGCCGGTCGGATCGCTGATCCAGAACCGCAGCACATAGTCCACGCTGCTGTCCCCAAATCCGACGATGTGACAGACCGGCGCCCGGTTGCCGCCACTCAGCACACGCCCCACGGTTTTGGCCGCCTCAATCGCGACACGGCGCACCTCATGCGGGTCATCGCTGTAGCCGGTGCCAAACTTCAGATCCAGCCGTACGAATCGGTCGGTATGGGACCAGTTGACCACCTCATTGGTGATGAAATCCTCGTTCGGGATCAGGTATTCGCGCCCATCGCGTGTCACCACAGACACATAGCGCGCGCCAAGGGAATTGATCCAACCAAAGGTCTCGCCCAGCGAAATCACATCCCCCGGCTTGATGGACTTATCCAGCAGGATGATGAGGCCTGACACCAGATTGGACACAACTTTCTGCAGACCAAAACCAAGACCGACACCAATGGCACCAGACAGAACCGCAAGGCCCGTCAGGTCTATTCCAATCGCCTTCAACCCAATAAAGAAGGCACCGCCAAGCAGCAGGATCTGCGCCAGCTTGGCACCAAGCACCTGCATTGACGGTGAGATATCCGGATTGTTGCGGATCCGGTTCGCGGCAACGGATGAAATCGCACGCGCCAGCGTGAGCATGACACCCAGAATGACCACCGCCTGAACGATCAAGAACAGCGAGATGCGCAAATCCCCGAAATCAATCGCCACACTGTCGAGAAACGCCGTTGCTTCAGCTGTAATGCCGAGGATGCGTAGGGTGACCCAGATCCAGGCGCCATATTTTACCAGCTTTCGCAGCAGGGGATTGGCTACCAGCCGCGTCGCAAAGGACACGATCAGCCAGGCCAGAGACAGGTTTGCGATCACCACCAATAGGCGTGATCGGCTGGGCCAAGTGATATCCTGCATGATCAAAACCGTGGTCCAGATCAGCAAAACAAAAAGGATGCCACGAATACGCCTGTGCAAGACCAGCCCTGCCCGCATACGCCAACGCGGCCAGCCGGTGCGGCCACGCAGCCAATCATGAAAAGCCCCTGCGATGGGTTTGGCCAACACCGCGGCCAGGACCAACAGGCCGACTGCGATCCCGAGCTGATAGGCATTCCAGGGGCGCAGCAGAACCTCCGCCGTGTTGGTCAGGAAATCCCACAGCTGCTGCCCCAGCTCAATTGCCTCAGCCGTGCTTTCGGCCAGCGCATCTTTGGTCTCGATCTGTTCGTCCGGATCCATGACGCTCCCTTTTGTTTGCGAGTCTGACGCGCCTTCAGGTTCCAATCAAGGCGCGACTTTGGGTGATATCGCAATTCCAAGTGCGACCATACTGTTGACTGCGTTTCAGAACGAATCTTGATTGCCACGCCCAGCGGATGTATCTGACAGCCATGACCCTCGTTTTGGCCCATCATATCGAGCTGCAAGACCGCGCACGCCTGCGCGAACGGTTCTTTGGTGCCGCCCGCACGGTCCTGGCGCGGCTATAAGGCTGCCGCCAAGCCATTTTGCCAGCTACATTCCAAAAACTACGGGAGAGGACTCATGTCCCCCAAGACGCTTTACGACAAAATCTGGGATGCGCATGTTGCGCATGAAGCCGAGGACGGCACTTGCCTGCTCTATATCGACCGCCATCTGGTTCACGAAGTGACCAGCCCGCAGGCGTTCGAAGGCCTGCGCATGGCAGGTCGCAAGGTACACGCGCCCGACAAAACCATCGCGGTGCCGGACCACAACGTGCCGACCACGCTTGACCGCGCCAAAGGCATCGAGAACGAGGAAAGCCGCATCCAGGTCGAAGCGCTCGACAAGAACGCCCGCGAATTCGGCGTGCATTACTACCCGGTGGATGACGTTCGTCAGGGCATCGTGCACATTGTCGGCCCCGAACAGGGCTGGACCCTGCCCGGCATGACCGTGGTTTGCGGCGACAGCCACACCGCCACCCACGGTGCTTTTGGCGCGCTCGCGCATGGCATCGGCACATCGGAGGTGGAGCACGTGCTGGCCACCCAGACGCTGATCCAGAAGAAGTCCAAGAACATGAAGGTGGAGATCACCGGCAAGCTGAAGCCGGGTGTGACCGCCAAGGACATCACCCTGGCCGTGATCGGCGAGACCGGCACCGCAGGCGGCACCGGCTATGTCATCGAGTATTGCGGCGAAGCGATCCGCGATCTGTCGATGGAAGGCCGCATGACCGTCTGCAACATGGCCATTGAGGGCGGCGCCCGCGCCGGTCTGATCGCCCCGGACGAGACCACTTTCGAGTATGTCAAAGGCCGCCCGCACGCTCCGAAAGGTGCCCAGTGGGAAGCCGCCCTGACCTGGTGGAAAACCCTGTTCACTGACGAAGGCGCCCACTTCGACAAAGTCGTCACGCTGAAGGGCGAAGACATCCAGCCGGTTGTGACCTGGGGCACCAGCCCTGAGGACGTGCTGCCGATCACCGGTGTGGTGCCCGCACCTGAGGATTTCACCGGCGGCAAGGTTGAGGCGGCCCGCCGTTCGCTTGAATACATGGGGCTCACTCCCGGCCAGAAGCTGACCGACATTGAGATCGATACCGTCTTCATCGGCTCCTGCACCAACGGCCGCATCGAAGACCTGCGCGCCGTGGCTGAGGTCGTGAAGGGCAAGAAGGTCAAGGACGGTATGCGCGCCATGGTCGTTCCGGGCTCCGGTTTGGTCCGTGCCCAAGCTGAGGAAGAAGGCATTGCCGAGATCCTCCAGGACGCCGGTTTTGAATGGCGTCTTGCGGGCTGCTCCATGTGCCTGGCGATGAACCCCGACCAGCTGTCCGAAGGCGAGCGCTGTGCCGCAACCTCAAACCGGAACTTCGAAGGTCGTCAGGGCTACAAGGGTCGCACCCATCTGGTGTCCCCTGCCATGGCTGCCGCTGCTGCCCTGACAGGCAAGCTGACCGATGTGCGCGAGCTGAACTAAGGAGCCAGCAAAATGGAAAAATTCACAAAAATCCAAGGCATCGCTGCCCCCATGCCGCTGGTCAATATCGACACCGACATGATCATCCCGAAGGTGTTCCTGAAGTCCATTCAGCGCACCGGGTTCGGCAAGAACCTGTTCGACGAGATGCGCTATAACCGCGACGGCACCGAGATTGCGGACTTCGTGCTGAACAAGCCGCAGTACCGCGATGCAGAGATCCTGATCGCGGGCGACAACTTTGGCTGCGGCTCCTCGCGCGAACACGCGCCTTGGGCGATTGCCGACTTTGGCATCAAGTGCATTGTGTCGACATCCTTTGCCGACATCTTCTTCAACAACAGCTTCAAGAATGGCATCCTGCCAATTGTCCTGCCGCAAGAGCAGGTGGATCTGCTGATGAAGGACGCGGAAAAAGGCGCAAACGCGCGCATGACTGTCGATCTGGAAGCGCAGGAAATCACCACATCCGATGGTGAGGTAATCTCCTTCGAAGTCGACGCGTTCAAAAAGCACTGCCTGCTGAACGGGCTCGACGACATTGGTCTGACCATGGAGAAATCCGCCTCTATCGCCAGCTTTGAAGACAAGGCTGCGCAAGAGCGCCCCTGGGTCTGACCCGACATCAGGTAACCTTTGATAACGCCGCGAAAAGCCGCCCCCATGGGCGGCTTTTTTGTCGTGAGGCTATGCTCCAGTTGCAGACAGCCACGCGATCTGCTGCCCATGCGGGCCGGTCCATGCCAAGGGCTGGCCATTCTGCATAAGTAGGAACATATCGTCCCGAGGCTGACCTGCACGGGCAGAAAACTGAGGGAAGACGCGCGGCCCCTCGTTGCTGATCCAGATTGCGTCACTCTCAAGCATCTGCTTGGCGAAGGCATCCCGCTGCTGTTGATCGGCGACATAGGTCAGAACTGCGGTGTGAAAGATGACAACGGTTGCATTGCCCGGTGCCTCAGCGATCAGCGCAGGCAAATCCTGCATCAAATCTCCGGAGACCACATGTGGCGGACAGTGCTTTGCGACCGAAATCGCAGACCGCAGCCGACCGAGGCGCAGCTGATGCTCAGGCCAGACCAACTGTTCCAGCCAAGCCACGTCAGCATCACAACTGACATCAAGAGGGTTCAGATCCAGCCCCGCCCGCCAGATAATATCAGGGTGCGCCATCGGTCGCGGTGTACCCGGTGACGCGCTGCACTGAAATATCGGGGCACAACCTGCAAACTCCGGCGGTGGGGGCAGCTTATGATCGCCCCAATCGTACCCATAGATATCTGGCAACAGGCACAGACCAGCGGAGGCGCCCACCTCAATCAGCGCGATCGGCCCAGTGATCTGTGCCAAAAGGGGCAGCAAGACAGCACAGCGTCCCGGCTCATTCGTCTGCGTCGTCCGTCTTCGCATTACCGCGGCAACGTCCTCGGCCTGGTCGTGGATGACCCTGTCAAATGCTTCCGGACCGGAAATGTTGCCTGCAACGTGGCGCACTGCCGCAAACAGCAAATTGGGTTGCTGACGATCCGCAGGCAACGCCGACAGAAAGCCGAGACAGTTTTGCGAGTGAGCCACATGCAGCGCCAGCCTCTCATAGATGGGCGACCGACCTGCGGCCTCCCATTGCGCGAATCTGATGTAGCGTTCTGCAATGTGAGGGATCATCCCAGTCTCCAACCAAACCGCGAGCAGCACGCAGGCGACTGACCTGCGCCGAAATCTGCCCTGACCCCCACTATCCCAGTTGCGCGGCTCTCCCACAACATATTGTGGACCCCCGCATAAACCCTTGTTTTTACTCACACGCAGCCACGATCACTGATGCAAACCAGCACCACCCTACCACCCAAAACACACAAAACCCTGCTGAAACTCTGGTGCGAACTTGAGCAATATCCCGCTGACAGGCACAAATAAGGCGGAAATGAGGCAGCGCTCAGCAGAGACATTTCACCAAGAAATGCATGCGGGCATCAAGTTGGAACAACGGCACGGCAATGCACCGGCCAGTCCAGTTTGAAGGGATCGAGGCGTGATAGCACGGATTACAGGCGCGGCCATCCGCGGCATCTTTGTTGCATTGCTGATTGCAATGCCATCGCTGTTGTTGCCGGATGCAGCGACACGGTCACCCGAGGTGATCGCCCTGCTTGCCATCCTCGCCGCAGCACTGACCTTCGCCGAGTATTTCTCAAGCTATCCAAGTTTCGTGGAGTTTCGCGAGGCTCCTCCGCTGAACAGAATGCGGTTCATATCGCTGGCCCTGATCGTCATTCTGGTCAGCCTGGTGGCCCGCCATCCAATGGAAGCAACTGCCCTCACCTCTCTGGTGCATGAATTGGCCTCAGGGCTGGGCGACACACTTGATTTCGCGTTTTCCCCGATCCAGCTGACCGGTTTGATGATGCCCGCCCATGTGGCGCCAGATCTTATCTCACAGGTGATGGCGGCAGCGGCGCTCAGCTATATGATTGCCCTCATCACCATCCTTGGTTTTGCGCTGGCGATCCGGCTTCGGGACTGGCCGCTCAGTAATGGGCCTTTCAATGTCTGGACCAACCTGCCTCTCTTCGACCCGACGACCGGCGGCGATGTGGTTGAACGGCTGCAACGGGATGCCCGGATCAATATCGTTGGTGGCGTGCTTCTGCCCTTCGCGCTGCCTGCGATGGTGAAGCTCACCTCCGGTGTCGTGGACCCTAGCCTGCTGGCGGCCCCGCAGACCCTGGTCTGGGTCGTTTCGGCCTGGGCCTTTGTTCCTGCGTCGATGATCATGCGTGGGCTTGCAATGCTGCGGATTTCAGATCTGATCGCCCAGAAGCGCCGTGCCGCCTATGCCAGTTCAGAGGCATTGCAAACCGCATGAGACCGCTGGCCTCGCTCCTGCTGGCCGTTCTCCTTCCATTGATCAACCCTGCCGACGCGGACCCTGCAAAGACCTTGCGCATCGCCAGCTTCAATACGGAGCTGTCCCGCAAGGGACCCGGCCTGTTGTTGCGGGATCTGCAACGCGGCAAGGATCCGCAGATAGCCGCCATTTTGCAAACACTCACCGAGGCCGACGCCGATGTACTTGTCTTGCAGGGGATTGATTGGGACTACGAAGGTCGCAGCCTGGCCGAACTACGCAACCTCCTGGCCAAACGCATCCCCAGTTATGGTCATATCTACGCCGCGCGGCCCAATACTGGCATGCAGACCGGGCACGACATGGACGGCGATGGGCGTTTGGGCACCGCGCGGGATGCACAGGGCTATGGCCGGTTCACCGGCCAGGACGGCATGGCCATCCTCTCTCGGCTGCCCATTCTGCGCGATGACGTGAGAGAACTGTCTGCGTTGCTCTGGCAGGATCTACCCGGCGCCACGCTGCCAACACACCCCGATGGTACGCCCTTCCCTAGCCGTGACGCGCTGGCAGCTCAGCGCCTGTCGACAACCGGGCACTGGGTTGTCCCTGTCCTGCTGCCCAGTGGTGAGCCGCTGTCAGTTCTGGCATTTCAGGCAACACCCCCGCTGTTTGACGGGCCGGAAGACCGCAACGGACTGCGCAACCAAGACGAAATCAGGCTTTGGCAGATCCTGCTGGATGGCGGGCTTGGTCCCATACCAGCCGACCCATGGGTCATCGTTGGCGGGGCCAACCTCGACCCGGAGAAAGGCGCCGGTCGCCGCGCGGCCATCGCCGATCTGCTCCGCGATCCGCGCCTGCAAGACCCACGACCACGGGATAGTGCAGGACACACAGATACCGTCAACTGGGGCACATCCGGTCCGATGCGTGTCGACTACGTCCTGCCCTCACAAGCGTTGCAGGTTGTTGCGTCAGGGCTGATATGGCCTGCTAACATCCCGGCCAGAGACGGCGACGCGGACCGCCCTGCCAGCCGTCATGCGCTGGTCTGGACAGATCTGCAAATTCCGTAGCTGTTCTGTAGCAACAAGATGGCGCGAAAACCGCCCTCTCAGCCATAAAAACAAAGCGATCAGCCGCTATCTGCGCCCGGAACATTGACCCAAGAGCGATGTGCCGTTACCCCGGCTGCAACGCTTTCAAGGAGTACCCATATGTCCAACCCATCGATTCTGATTCTGCCCGGCGACGGGATCGGCCCCGAGGTCATGGCCGAGGTCCGCAAGGTCATCACCTGGTATGGCGAAAAGCGCGATCTACAGTTCGATGTGAGCGAGGATCTTGTTGGTGGTGCCGCCTACGATGTGCACGGCAAACCGCTGGCCGATGAGACCATGGAGAAGGCACAAGAAGTCGATGCGGTTCTGTTGGGCGCCGTGGGCGGCCCCAAGTATGACGATCTCGACTTCTCCGTCAAACCGGAACGCGGCCTTCTGCGTCTGCGCAAGGAGATGGATCTCTACTCCAACCTGCGCCCGGCGCAATGCTTTGACGCGCTGGCGGATTTCTCTTCCTTGAAGAAGGACATCGTTGCCGGTCTCGACATCATGATCGTGCGCGAACTGACCTCGGGTGTCTATTTCGGTGAACCACGCGGCATCTTCGAAGAAGGCAATGAGCGCGTCGGCATCAATACCCAGCGCTATACAGAGAGTGAAATCGAACGCGCCGCACGGTCTGCGTTTGAACTGGCCATGCGCCGGAACAAAAAACTCTGTTCGATGGAAAAAGCCAACGTGATGGAGTCCGGCATCCTGTGGCGCGAAGTCACAACCCGCGTCTCCGCCGACTACCCAGAGGTCGAGCTGTCCCACATGTATGCCGACAATGGCGCGATGCAGCTGGTGCGCGCGCCCAAGCAGTTTGACGTGATCCTCACCGACAACCTCTTTGGCGACATCCTGTCCGACTGTGCCGCAATGCTGACCGGCTCTCTGGGCATGCTGCCGTCTGCTTCGCTCGGCGCGCCGATGGCAAACGGCCGACCCAAGGCACTGTATGAGCCGGTACACGGTTCCGCGCCGGATATCGCGGGTCAGGGCAAGGCAAATCCGATTGCCTGTATCCTCAGCTTTGCGATGGCGCTGCGCTACAGCTTTGATCAGGGGGCCGAGGCGGACCGTCTGGAAACTGCGGTGGAGCAGGTTCTGGCTGATGGTCACCGCACCGGCGATCTGTTGGGCGAAGAAGGCGTCTCGCCGATCAGCACGTCTGAAATGGGCGATGTGATCATCGCCGCCCTCGACGCCAGCCTCTAAGGGCTTCGGTATATAATCGCGGTGCGGGCCACCAATGGCCCCGCCGCATCCTGCTCAGACCGATCTAAGACCTGGCAGGCAACAGCCCAGATTGCGCGCGTGGACTGACGGTTCGATCCGCGACAACTGACGGCTTTTTTAGTATTTCCCTGACAGTGTTAGCGCTATAGTGCAGGCCATCTGCCGTATTTTTGCGCCGACCCGGATGACCCTATGAACATAAAAGCCGCTTTGCTTGCCCTCTTGGCCTATGCGATTTTTTCCACCCATGATGTGGTGGTCAAGATCCTCGGCGCGGATGTGTCACCGGTTCAGTTGGTGTTCTTCAGCAGCCTGTTGTCCTTTCCGCTACTGGTTTTGATGCTGATCAAGGATGCGACCCCCGGCCATCTGCGCCCGGTCCACCCTTGGTGGATGGCCGCGCGGTCGGCAACCATGGCTGTGATCCCTGCAAGTGCCTTTTATGCATTTTCCGAACTGCCGCTGGCGGAAACCTATGCGTTGCTTTTTGCCACGCCGCTGCTGATCACCCTGCTGTCGATCCCGATCTTGGGCGAACGCGTCGGTCTGCCGCGACTGGCGGCGGTCGTGGTCGGCTTTATCGGCGTGATGGTGGTGCTGCGCCCCGGTGCGACCAGCTTTGGCCTCGGTCATGCGGCAGCGCTTTTTGCCTCTTTCTGCGCCGCTTTTCAGTCGGTTGTTCTGCGCAAAATCAGCGCGGATGAGCGCCGGGTCGTACTGATGATTTATCCGATGCTGATGACCTTTGCCGTCATGGGGTTGGCACTGCCGCTGGTCTATGTCCCACTGGAAGGTGTGACCTTCGGCGGCATCGCGATTGTGGCCCTGTTTGGGTTTTGCGCGACGTTGCTGACAGTCAGCGCCTATACCATCGGCGAGGCGGCGATCGTCGCCCCAATGCAGTATTCCCAGATCATCTGGGCCACCATCTTCAGCGTGGTTCTTTTCAACGAAAAGGTCGATTTAATGACATTGGTCGGTGCTGCCATCATCATCGCCAGCGGCATTTTTATTGTGCTGCGTGAAGCCTTTGGCGGGCGCTCCGACAATACTCCGGTTCTGCGCACCCGGAGCCGTGGATATACTGCGGGCGGCACCAATGTATCACTCATGCTGAAACGGCAAAGCGAGGATAATCCGGCGGAATAGGGCTTGCATATCCAAGCCCTGCCGTGTAATTCCGCGCCACGGTCGGAGCGTAGCTCAGCCTGGTAGAGCACTGTCTTCGGGAGGCAGGGGCCGGAGGTTCGAATCCTCTCGCTCCGACCAAATATGCAAAGGCGCCCTTGGGCGCCTTTTGTGTTTTCAGGTTCGTGATCCGCCCTTAGCCGCCGTTCGTGGCAAAGCACATAAACAGTCCGGCGCCACCTGTCATGGCAAGAGCTTCCATCGAACAGCCACGCGTGTCATGGGCCGCGTTCCAAGATGTATTGCCGCCACCATGGCGATCATGATGTCCGACCGTGGCACTGCCCTCACCGGAACTGGTCCAATTGCTACAGGTCTTATCGCCCTCCATCCACGGGAAATAAGCGGTGCCATCCGCCATGGTGCCGGTCAGCAGATCATGCACATTCGGGCGATCACCCCGGCCGTTCACCAGATTACCCTTCTCATCCAGCCCAGTGGATTTGACAATATTGGGACTAAGATGCAGCTCATCCAGATTGCCCGCGATCTGTACGCCCTTGGCATTGTGCCATGGACCGCTGCCAATCCGGTCACGCGCTGAAGTCCCGCGCTTGCCCTCTTCCTGTGTGCTGAGATAGGCGCGCCAGGTTTTGCCCGTGATACCGGCCGCTTCGGCGAGGCTGGCACAATGTGCGTCTGCTCCCTCCAGTCCGCCGAGATCGCCGCCTTTTCCTGAGCCGACGCTGGTCACGAAAAAGCTCATGCTGGTGTCCTGTGCCAGCGCAGCCCCACCGGCGCTCAAGAGCAGCGGAATAGAGATCAGCGCGGCTTTGGCCGCAGCTATGGTCACTGTCATCTTATGGTCTCCCCTGTTGTATCGAACGGGGCGCCTGACCGCCTCCCGACAGAAACTACAGTCATGGATCCTGCCCCACGCGCGCATACGCCTCCCAGTCCTTTAGGTAGAAGCCCGCAGAAGGTTTTCAAACAAAGGCCAGCATGTCCGCCAAGAGTGAGCGTCATAACAAAACAAGGCCGCACTGAGTGATGTCAGTGCGGCCTTGTCTCTCATATCGCGAGTTTGGCTCTGATCCGCCAATTAGGCTCGAATCTCTTGCCCGGATTACCCGTGCAGGCGTTCCAACAGGTCGCCCAATGTGGCCTTTTCCTCGGCGCTGTATTTCGCCACCCGGCTGCGCCATAGCGTGGCCTGCGAGCGCAGGATCAGGCCATCTGACATCAGCTTTAGGTGGTTGGCCCGCAGGGTTTCCCCGGTTGATGTGATATCGGCAACCATTTCAGCCGTCTCGTTCTTAACGGTGCCCTCGGTCGCGCCTTGGCTATCTACCAGCTGATAATCCGCAACACCTGCATCCATCAGATACTCACGCACAAGACGGTGATACTTCGTCGCGATCCGCAGCCGATGGCCGTGTTTCGCACGGAAAGCGGCGGCGACCGCATCCAGATCGTCGATGGTCTCCACGTCGACCCAGATTTGTGGCACCGCCAGAATGAGATCGGCATGACCAAAGCCGAGCCCTGCGATTTCTTCAACCTGCTGCTCCCAGAGGGGTAGTTTTTCCTGTACCAGATCGGTCCCGGTCACCCCAAGATGGATGCGCCCGGCGGCCAGTTCGCGGGGCATCTCCCCTGCGGATAGCAGAACCAGATCGATCCCCTCAATCCCCTCGACTGCGCCGGCATATTCACGATCCGATCCGGTCCGCGACAGGGTAATTCCGCGTTTGGCGAACCATTCGAAGGTCTTCTCCATCAGCCGCCCCTTGGACGGCACCCCAAGCTTCAGACTCATGACTTTGCCCCTTCCAGCAGCAGCATCAGATCGGGACGAACCACACCGCCAACGGCGGGAATTTCTGCCCCCTGTCCCAGCTGCCGCGTCAGCGCGTCATAGCGACCACCGCTGGCAATCACCGGCAGATCTGGACGCCCATCGGCGTAAAAGCCGAACACGAAGCCATCGTAGTATTCCATCGACGTGCGACCGTAAGAAGCTTCGAAATCAAGGCTGTCGACATCAATGCCACGCGCCTTCATCGCCGCGGTACGCGCATCAAGCCGGTCTAGCGCAGGGTTGATCGCAGGCAGGTCCACCGCGATATCGCGCAGCTGTTCAGATGCATACGGAATGGTCTCACGCACCGCCATCAGCGCCTCTAGCGCGGTCAGCTCATTCTCCGCAATCGGCGGGGCTGCTGCATCAGCGCGCAGAGCCTCAACACGGGCATCCACCTCCGCCGGGCGACGTTTGCCAATGGCGGGCACCTTCCCCGTCAGCACCCCTTCGGTAGACAGCAGCTTGCGACGGCTTTCCGCAACTGGGCTGCGTCCGGCAAACTGGTCGAGCATTGCCCGAAACCGGCGCGGTCGCCAGATATGGCGCATCAGGGCTGCCTTGCGCAACGACGTGGTATTAAGGCCCTCGACTGCTGCCATCAGGATACCAATATCGCCGGTTGCCGCGCGCACGGGCAAGTCGCGCAGTTGCAGCGCAATCAGCGCAAAAACCTCGGCATCGGATCCCGCCGGATCATGGCGTTCAAAGACCTCATACCCGACCTGAAGATATTCGTTGGCGCGGTCCTCGTCGTGTTCCTGACGCCGAAATACGTCGCCTGCATAGGTATAACGCGCAGGCTCTGCACCGTCGCGCATGTGCATCTCGACCACTGGCACGGTGAAATCGGGGCGCAGCATCTGCTCTCCGCGCAGCGCGTCTGAGGTCACGTAAGCGCGGGCACGGATGTCCTCACCATAGAGATCCAACAGGGTCTCCGCAGGCTGCAGGAAGGGCGGCTCCACCACCCGTGCGCCAGCAGCCTCAAAACTCATGCGCAGCCGGGCGGCCAGCGTCAGGGCACTTAGACGATCCCCCATCGTTCAGCCCTGCCCTGCAAGGATTTCGCGCACCTTGGCGACCAAATCACCGCGTGGCACTTCAAACTGGCTGGGGCGTTCTTTCCACTCTTCCAAGGTGGCGTTTTCAGCAATCTGAGCGCCAAGGATCAGATCCTTGATCTGGACCACACCGCGGTCCTTTTCTTCACCACCCTCAATCACGGCGATCGGCGAATTGCGCTTGTCCGCATATTTCAACTGATTGCCAAAATTCTTGGGGTTGCCCAGATAGACCTCAGCCCGGATGCCTGCATTGCGCAATTCAGCCACCATGGTCTGATAATCCGCCATGCGGGCCTTATCCATCACGGTAACGACGACGGGTCCAGTGGCCTCGGCCTTGATCCGCCCCTTTTCGCGCAGCGCCGCCAACAGACGGTCGACGCCAATGGACACACCGGTTGCAGGAACCTCCTGACCGGTGAACCGCTTTACCAGATCATCATAACGACCGCCGCCAGAGACCGAGCCAAACTGCCGCTTGCGGCCTTTCTCGTCAAGGATCTCAAAGGTGAGTTCCGCCTCATAAACTGGTCCGGTGTAATACCCCAGACCGCGCACCACCGATGGGTCAATGTCGATGCGGTCAGCACCGTAGCCGCCTGCGGCCAGTAGATCGCCGATCTGCTCCAGCTCGCCAACACCCTCAGCCCCAATGGAACTGCTGCCAACCGCGTCGCTGAGGTTGGCAAGGGTCTTGGCGGCATCCACCCCCTTGGACGTCAGGAAGGCCAGCACCGGTGCGGCTTGATCTTCCGACAAACCAACACCGTCGATAAACGCACCGGAAGCATCCAGTCGCCCCTTGGTCAGCAATTCGCGCACGCCGGCCTCGCCCACCTTGTCGAACTTGTCGATGGTGCGCAGCACATCGTCGCGCTTGGCATCGCCTGCCTCAAGCCCCATGGCCTCCAGCACGCCATTCAGCACTTTGCGGTTGTTCACCCGCACCAGATAGTCGCCGCGTGGAATGCCGACGGTTTCCAGCGTATCAGAGAGCATCGCGCAGATCTCGGCGTCCGCCGCCATAGAAGCAGTGCCAACGGTATCGGCGTCACATTGGTAAAACTGGCGGTAGCGCCCAGGACCGGGCTTCTCATTGCGCCACACCGGCCCCATCGCGTAGCGGCGATATGGCGTCGGCAGGTCGTTGCGGTGCTGGGCGTAAACCCGGGCCAGCGGGGCCGTCAGGTCATAGCGCAGCGCCATCCAATCACCGTTGCCACCTTCGTCGTATTCCTGCCAGGCGAAGACGCCCTCATTGGGACGATCGACATCGGGCAGGAATTTGCCCAGCGCTTCAACGGTTTCCACCGCAGAAGATTCCAGCGCATCAAACCCGTAGCGATGATAAACCCCCGCGATGGCCTGCAGCATATCGCTGCGCTGGCTCACCTCTTCGCCGAAATAGTCACGGAAGCCCTTGGGCGTGATCGCCTTGGGGCGGGGCTGTTTCTTGACTTTGGCCATCTTGGCCTCCTCGGGGTGTCAAATGGGTCAGATACTCGCCCGGCGGTCTAGCCCAAGGGCGGGCTGACAGCAAGGCGGCAGAGGTGTACTCCCGGCAAGGCGTCTCCGCGCTGCCTCACATGCGGGCACCGTGTTTCAGACTTGTGACAGCATGGACGCGCCCGCCGCCAGCGCATATGAGAGCGTGAGCCCCAAGGAGACAGCCATGCAACATCTTGAAGAGCAGATCGCCCACCTGACGCGCACCGTCGATGAGCTGAGCGAGGTCATCAACCGGCAGCAATCAGAGATCGACCGGCTGACCCACCGTGTCGCGATGCTGTATCAGCGCGAAGCCGCCCGTGAGCAGGATGGCGGCGGCGGGGTTGTCATCGGTGACGAACGCCCACCGCATTACTGATCTTCTGGGACGGCTGACTGCGGCGCCTGTCAGCTGTCGCTGCTCGCCGGGGACGGTTTGAACGACAGCAAGCGCAACGCATTGAGCGTTACCAGCACCGTGGCGCCGGTGTCAGCCAGAATGGCAATCCACAGACCGGTGATGCCAAGAACCGAGGTCACGAGAAACACCCCCTTAAGCCCCAGCGCAACGGCGACGTTCTGACGGATATTGGTCAGCGTCGCGCGGGACAGCCGAATTACGCCAACCACGTCGCTAACACGGTTGCGGAGGATCGCTGCATCTGCGGTCTCTAGCGCCACGTCAGTGCCCGACCCCATTGCAACCCCGACCTGAGCGGTCGCAAGCGCAGGCGCATCGTTGATCCCGTCGCCAACCATCATGACCTGAGCACGCCGGGTGAGCGCCTGTAGCGCCGCAACCTTACCCTCCGGCACCAGCTCCGCGTGATGGTCCAAGCCCAAGTGCCCGGCAATTGCCTCTGCCGTGCGGGCATTATCTCCGGTTAACATGGTCGCGGTGATCCCCATCCGCGCCAGCGCGCGCACCGCGTCAGCTGCATCTTCGCGGGGTTCATCACGCAGCGCGATCAGCCCGTAGAGTATCTCTTCGCTGAACAGGACGACGACCGTCTTGCCCTGCGATTCCAGCTTGGCCGCCTGCGCAAGGGCGGCCTCTGTCATGACACTGGTCTCTGAGGCAAAACGCGGGGACCCGACTGTGATCATAACGGATCCGACTTTGGCTGAGGCGCCCTTGCCTGGCACCGCGCGGGCCTCCTGTGCCAACGGAATCTCCACGCCGCTGTCCGCCGCCCGCGTGCAGATCGCTTCCGCCAGCGGGTGGCTCGACTCGCGTTCCACCGCGGCGGCCAGTTCCAACAGCTTATCCTCGCTGCCATGATAGACGACGATATCCGTGACCTGCGGCCGCCCGCAGGTCAGTGTCCCGGTCTTGTCAAAAGCCACATGCGTGGTGCCCGCCGCGGCCTCAATGACCGCGCCCCCCTTCAGCAACAGACCATGGCGCGCACCAGCTGACAAAGCCGACGCAATGGCCGCCGGAACACTGATCACCAACGCGCAGGGGCAACCAATCAGCAACAGCGCAAGCGCGCGATAAATCCAGGTGTCCCAATCCAGACCGAAGCCAAGCGGTGGCACCAGTGCCACCAACAAGGCGACCCCCACAACGATGGGCATGTACACACGGCTGAAACGGTCGATAAATCGCTCAGTCGGGGCGCGGGCACTTTCGGCCTCTTCGACCAAGCGAATGATCCGCGAGATCGTGTTATCTGCCGCCGCACGGCTCACGCGCACCCGCAGGACGGCCTCGGCGTTGATGGATCCGGCAAAAACCTCGGAACCGGGCTCTTTCAGACACGGAACGCTTTCGCCTGTCACCGGGCTCTCGTCGACGCCGGAGACGCCATCAATAACCGCGCCGTCGGCGGGCACGCGGTCACCCGGGCGCACCACAACGATCTGACCTTCACGCAGACTGTCTGCTGCGACCTCCTCCAATACATCTCCCCGCTCCACCAACGCAATTTTGGGCACGAGATCGGCCAGCGCACGAATCCCGTCTCGTGCTTTGTTCGCGGCCAATCCTTCCAGCATTTCGCCCACGGCAAAGAGGAAGACCACCAGCGCGGCCTCTTCAGCAGCGCCAATAAACAAGGCACCAATCGCCGCAATCGACATCAACATTTCGATGGTGAAAGGCATTCCCGCCCGCAGCATCGCAAAGGCGCGGCGTGCGATGGGGGCCACGCCAATCAGGGTTGCCAGCATAAACGCCCAGAGACCTACCGTAGGAGATGCCATGAGTTTGATCCCCCAGGCCAGCACCAGAAGAAAACCGGTCCCAAGGAGCAGTTGCCCCTTACCGCTGCGATACCATGCAGGTGTCTCAGTTGCGGTGGCAGAGCCGGTCTGCGTGGCGTCGCAGCAAGGCGTCCGGTCAGTCCCCGAACCATCATCACGGGCCTTTAGATCAAACCCTAACTTGCGCACCGTTTTCTCCACGGCGATCACCGACCCCTCTTGCGGGTCCAGATCCAGACGCAGCCGTTCGGCCATCATCGCGACCTCAACGCCGCTGACGCCCGGCAATCGTTCAACCGCGCCGCGCAGTTTCGTCGCGCAGGACCCACAGTCCATGCCCGTGACCCGCCACTCCAGCTGCTCACCCGTATCTCTGGCCATCTAAACGCCGCCTTTCCTGCTCTCATATTCTGTCAGCGACCTATGTAGTTGCTACAGCCACTAGAGCTTCAAGACATTTCTTCAGAAAACCCGATCCAAATTCAGCCTCGCTCAAGACGTGCCGCAACGGCCTTGTTGGGAAAGAACAGAAAGCCGCTAAGCTGCGCAGAATGCTTGGCCGATCCGCCAGCACCACGACCAAGGAGGCGCCGCCGTGCTGCAGGGTATTCGTGTGATCGAAATTGAAGGGCTGGGGCCTGCGCCCTTTGCCGCGATGATGCTGGCAGATCTTGGGGCTGACGTTATCTGCGTCCACCGCAAAGGGCACAACGCAGGTCTGATGCCACCCCATCCGATCATCGACCGTGGCAAACGCTCCATCATGCTGGATCTGAAATCAGCGGCCGATGTGGAGACGCTGCTGCAGCTGGTCGAAAACGCCGATGCGTTGATTGAGGGGTTTCGTCCCGGCGTGATGGAGCGTCTCGGCCTTGGGCCTGCGGACTGCCATGCCCGTAACCCTGATCTCATCTATGGCCGCATGACAGGCTGGGGGCAGGACAGCCCACTGGCGCAGACTGCAGGCCATGATCTGAACTATACCGCGCTCTCAGGCGCGCTTTGGTATGACGCGACGCCAGGAACGCCACCCC
Organism: Phaeobacter sp. S60; assembly: GCF_000826845.1. Classification (NCBI taxonomy): domain Bacteria; kingdom Pseudomonadati; phylum Pseudomonadota; class Alphaproteobacteria; order Rhodobacterales; family Roseobacteraceae; genus Phaeobacter; species Phaeobacter sp. S60. The sequence continues at coordinate 20,381 of NZ_JSWJ01000017.1, read as the reverse complement.
AGCCGCCCGCGACGCTGGTGGGCGATATTGGTGGAGGTGCGCTTTATCTGGTCGCTGGTATTCTTGCGGCACTTGTGAAGCGTGGAAACGCCCACGATGATAGCCCGTCCGGATGTGTGGTCGACGCAGCGATATACGATGGATCGGCCCATATGATGAACCTGCTGATGACATTGCAGCAGGCCGGGCAGTTTGCAACGCCGCGCGGGGCAAGCCTGCTGGATGGGCCCCATTGGAGCCGTTGCTACCTCTGCGCTGACGGCGGCCATATCAGCGTGCAATGTCTGGAACCGCAGTTCTATGCGGAGTTTCTGTCACGTCTGGATCTGGACGAGGACGCGCAATTCGCCCAGCAGCATGACAAAAGGCTTTGGCCCGTGCTCGCCGCGCGGCTGACGGGGATCTTTGCGACCCAGACGCGCGACTACTGGGCCGATCTATTCGATGGCAGCGACGCCTGTGTGGCCCCAGTTCTGTCGCCGGAAGAAGCCGTGACCCACCCCATGAACACGCGCAGGACATGGACCATGGCAGACAATGGCCTGCAGGCGGCACCCGCGCCGCGATTCTCGGGTCAGGGCGATTGGACCGCCCCTCCCGCGCCAGAACGCGGTGAGCATACGGCCCAAATACTGGCGGAGCTGAAGCAGCGCCGGCGCTAGGTTAGTCGGCTTTCTTGGCTTTCTCAGCTGCCGCCTTCATCCGCGCCAGCAGGTCCGCTTTTGTTTCGCGGCCACCGTAGGGGTTCTTGTCGGACCCTTTGGCGTTGTGTTCTTGGTGGCGCGGGCTGTTCTTGCCCTTTTTGGGGGCGCCAGATTTCTTGTAGTCCATCGACTTGCCCTTTCGGCGTGATCGCAAAAGGCGCTGATGCCGCAATTGGCCTCAGCGCGCAAGATTATCGCTAGCATTACATTGTGGCGCGCAGACGGATCAGCCGCCCCGCACCGCATCAATCATGCGCTGCACATTGTCCGGGTCCGCATCAGGCGTGATGCCATGACCAAGGTTGAAGATATGCGGCCCGTTCCCAAAGGCTTTGACGATGCGGCGGGTGTCATCCACCAGTTCCTGACCGCCGGTGACCATATGACGAGACGCGAGATTGCCCTGCACACAGCCGTCTATCTGAACATGGGCTGCCGCCCATTCAGGATCCACCGAATTATCGAGCGCGACGCAATCCACCCCGGTTGCCTTGGCAAACCCGACATATTTGTCACCGGCCTCACGCGGGAAGCCAATGACCGGGATACCCGGATGACGCTCTTTCAACGCATCGGTGATCTGGCGGCACGGCTCCAGCGCGTATTTCTCAAACGCCTCGCCACGCAGCGAGCCTGCCCAGCTGTCAAAAATCTTGACCACCTCCGCACCGGCTTTGATCTGCATCGACAGATATTCAATGGTCGCCTCTGTGATGCGCGCCAGCAGGGCCTCAAACAGCGGGTTGTTCTCCTGACGCAGCAGGTGCGCAGGCCCCTGATCTGGGGTGCCGCGCCCGGCAACCATATAGGTCGCGACAGTCCAGGGCGCACCGGCAAAGCCGATCAGCGTGGTCTCAGAAGGCAGCGCCGAAGAGAGCAAGCGCACCGTCTCATAGATGGGGTTCAGCGTTTCGTGAATATCGCTGACCGGGCCCAGCTTGGCAAAATCCGCTTCGGTGGTGATTGTCGAAAGGCGCGGCCCCTCGCCGGTTACAAACCACAGATCCGCCCCCAGAGCCTGCGGCACCAGAAGAATATCGGCAAAAAGGATCGCGGCGTCGAACCCGTAGCGGCGGATGGGCTGCAGGGTGACCTCGGTTGCCAGCTCCGGATTGTAGCATAGCGACAGAAAATCGCCCGCCTCGGCCCGTGTGGCTCGATATTCCGGCAGATAGCGACCGGCCTGACGCATCATCCAAATCGGCGGCACATCCTGTGTCTCGCCCGCCAATGCGCGCAGCAGTTTCTTCTGTTCGGCCATGGTCACCCTCATATCTATGTTGCATCTGAGGTCTAGCCTTGGCGGCAAATTGTCAAGGGCAGCAGGACCGGTGCTTGTCATGGCATTATGTCGCGATTAAGGGTCAATACATGACACAGATTGATCTGCCCTCCCCCGCTTCGCCCCTGAAAATCGGCACCCGCGGTTCGCCTCTGGCGCTGGCCCAGGCCCATGAAACACGCGCCCGGCTGGTTGCGGCGTTCGATCTGCCACAAGATGCCTTTGAGATCGTGGTGATCAAAACCAGCGGCGACAATCAGGCGCTGATCGCGGCGGATAAACCGCTGAAGGATCTGGGCGGCAAAGGTCTGTTCACCAAGGAAATCGAAGAGGATCTGTTGTCCGGCGCCATTGATATCGCGGTGCATTCGATGAAGGATATGCCCGTGACGCAGCCTGCCGGGCTGCTGCTGGAGACCTATCTGCCCCGCGAAGACGTGCGTGACGCCTTCGTCTCGCCAGATGTCACCGCCATCGCTGATCTACGCGAGGGAGCGGTTGTCGGCACCTCCTCCCTGCGACGACGCGCCCAGCTGTTGCATCGTCGCCCCGATCTGCAGGTCGTGGAGTTTCGCGGTAACGTTCAGACTCGCCTGACCAAGCTGCGCGATGGTGTCGCGGAATGCACATTCCTGGCAATGGCCGGTCTGAACCGGCTCGGCGCAGATCAGGTGCCCGCAACCCCCATTCCACCTGAGGACATGCTGCCCGCCGTTGCCCAAGGCGCCATCGGGATTGAGCGGCGCGCGGATGACAGCCGCACCGGCGATATGCTGGCCGCCCTTCACGACCGCAAAACCGGAGAGCGGCTGGCGGCAGAGCGCGCGTTTCTGGCCGCACTTGACGGCTCCTGCGAAACCCCGATTGCCGGGCTGGCCACCCTTGACGGCGGAACACTGCGATTGCGCGGCGAAGTTCTACGCCCAGACGGTTCCGAGGCGATCAGCGATGAGCAGTTCTGCCCGGTTGAAGACGGCGCGGAACTGGGCCGTGAGATGGCGGCAAAGCTGCTGGCCCAAGCCGGGGCAGGCTTCTTTGACTGGAAACGCTAAGGGCTGACCAAGGGGTGCGAGGCGCTGCCTCGCGCTCCGGGATATTTTCAGCCAGAAGATGCGCCAAGTGTGGTGCCTCAGATCTGACCGGACCAGCGCAACCACCGCTCTGGCCCGCCACCAAAGACATTCAGATCGACGTTCCCCTCAATCCCCGGCACCCGCCCGGTGCCGGTATATTGCCAGAACCGCCAAAGCGCGCCGGGATAGGTAACATGGGGGTGATCCGCAACAGAGCGCAGCCAGAATTCGGTGCCCCTCAGGCGGCCGATGCCAGTATCACGGTAGAAATCAACGGTGGTGTAGAGCACCGGGCGACGTCCGTAATGCGCCTCAAGAATATCGAGAAACCGATCCGCCTCAGCACGGATTTTACTGCCGGAAGGCCGTTTTGTGCAGGTACGTGAATGGGGCGTCCATTCCATATCCAGCACGTGGGGCAAGGCCTGACTGTCGCGCGGGACATGACGGATGAACCAGCGCGCCTGCTCCGCCGCTGGGCGGCAGAAGTAGAAGTAATGGTACGCGCCGCGTTTCACCCCCGCCCGCCGTGCGCCGCGCCAGTGATCACGGAATTTCGGATCCGCCAGATCACCGCCCTCGGTCGCCTTGAGATAGGCAAAGCTGATGCCCGCCGCCTTCGCCCGCCGCCAGTCAATGTCGCCTTGCCAGCGCGAAACATCAATCCCGTGGATCGGATAGGACCAGGGCGTGCGGCCATCCCAGGGGTGTGGATCACTGTCGCCAAATTTGGGATGGGTGATCAACCGCGCGCGCGCCACGGCGAGGCTGGCAGCGGTCTCCCCCGGCTGGACCGGCTGACCGATCGGCGGTGAAGGCAGCGCGACAGATGTGGTGCGTGACCCGCAAGAGGCCAGCATCAATACTGCTGCAATCAACAGCCAAAGTCTGCTCATATGGACCTGCCCTGATCTGCCCCGGATCTGCGTGCAATCCCACGCTTTGCCTCAGTAAAGCGCGACCGACCGATCAGAGCAATGACCAAGGCATCCCCATGCCGCAATCAGCAAAACACCGCGACGTCAGATCCATTTGGCCATTGGTGGCAGGCTCATCAGCACCGCATTGGCATCATGACCGGTTTCGAGCCCGAATTTGGTTCCGCGGTCATAGACCAGATTATACTCCGCATAGAGGCCACGATGGACCAGTTGAATGTCCTTTTCCGGTGCGCCAAATGCCATCGGCCGTCGTTTTTCAATCAATGGCAGATAGGCGGGAAGAAAGGCGCGGCCAATGTCCTGCGTCAGGGCAAAATCAGCCTCCCAATCCCCAGTGTTGCGATCATCCATGAAGATCCCGCCGACGCCCCGCGCCCGATTGCGGTGCGGGATATAGAAATACTCATCCGCCCAGTCTTTCAGCTTTTCATAGAGCGTGTCCCCATGCGGTGCCAAATGCTGCTCCTGGGTGCGGTGGAAATGGGCCGTGTCTTCGTCATACTCAATACAAGGGTTAAGGTCCGAGCCGCCCCCGAACCACCAGGCATGCGGGGTCCAGAACATCCGCGTGTTCATGTGGACTGCGGGCGCATGGGGGTTCTGCATATGGGCAACAAGGGAAATGCCGGAGGCCCAGAACCTCGGATCGTCCTGCATGCCTGGGATCCCCTTGCGGGCCGCCATGGCAGATTGGGCGCGTGCCCCCAGGGTGCCGTAAACCTCGGAGATGTTGACGCCAACCTTCTCAAACACCCGGCCACCGCGCATCACGCTCATCAGGCCGCCGCCCGCATCGCTGCCATCCTCGGCGCGACGGGCGGTGTCGCTGACCTCGAACCGGCCGGCAGGCTGATCACAGAGCGGGCCGCTGTTGTGGCTGTCTTCCAGTGCTTCGAAAGCTGCGACGATGTCATCGCGCAAAGACTTGAACCAGGCCGCTGCGCGGGCCTTTTCGTTGATCATATCGGTGCTCATCTGGTCGCCTATGTCCGCAGGAGAGGTGGGAGATGGTTTAATGGACCGGCACGGCAACCGTGTCCAGCAACGTGCGCCCACCGTCCAATGTGACAATCTGTCCGGTCATAAAGGCGGCTGCGTCGGAGGCAAGGAACTGCGCAGCCTCGGTCAGCTCACTGGGAGAAGCAATCCGGCCAAGTGGCGTATGCCGTTCGATATCCTGCCGGTACGCGCGGTTGTCCTTCAGCGTGGCCTGCATCGAGGCACTCATAACCGATCCGAAAGCAATGGAGTTGACCCGAATCCGATGCGGTGCAAGCGACACCGACAAAGAGCGCGTCAGCTGATCGAGTGCGGCCGAGGCCACGCAATAGGCCATGAGCTCAGGGTGGGACCGACGTGCCGCGATGGATGACAGGTTGATGATCGCGCCATTGGGTCCGCTGCTGTCACGCTGTTCCCCCTGTTTGATCATACGCCGCGCCACCTGTTGTGACAGACGCATGGTCGGCAGCAGGGTTTCATTGAGCAGCAGTTCCATCGAGTCGTCATCCGGATCCAGCGGATCGGTTGGCACCACTTGCCGCGCGCCGTTGACCAGAATGTCGACCTCATCAAAGGCATCGATGGTTGCAGACAGAAGGTTGGCGATGGTCAACCGCTCCCGCAGATCCCCGGCAAAATAGCGAATATTGCTCTCATCTGCCTGGGTGCCCAGTTCACTAAGCAGGGCTGCTTCGTCTGTGTCCGCAAACATCACATTGGCCCCAGCCGCAGCGAATTGTTTACCAATCGCAAGGCCAATACCACTGGCTGAGCCAGTGACGATGGCCGTTTTGCCGGAAATGGAAAAAGACATAAATGACCTCCGTCAGGATCGAGAGGATGCACCAGCGGCCAGCCTCTTTTCTGCAACCTAGACTGCGGACAGAAACAAGTGAACCATCCTTTGTCGTCCGCCTGCGTCAGCGGCGATGACGGCGTGGGCGGCTGGCCTGCAGCACTTTGAAGCGGTTGTCACCTGCGACCTCCGTCACCGTAGCGAACTGTTCGGCAAGCGTGGCCTCATAGGGAAGATGCCGATTGGCAACCAGCCAGAACACCCCGGCAGGTGCCAGCATCCCGGAGGCTGCGGTGATGAAGGCCTGCCCCAGCGATGGCTCCGCCGCGCGACCGGTATGGAACGGCGGGTTGGAGATGACACAATCGACCCGCTCGGTTGTCTGCCAACTGCGGGCATCCGCCCAGTGAAACTGGGCGCGGGGATCGTTTATATTCTGTCGTGCACAGTTAAGCGCACTGTGGTCAGCTTCGACGAGATGCAGCGTCTGCACGGTCTCTCGTTGAAGAACCGCTGAAGACAGATATCCCCAGCCGGCGCCAAGATCGACCACATTACGGCCCAGCTTTTCCGGCAGTGCAGCGACAAGCAGGGCCGAGGCCGGATCGACACCATCGGCGGAAAACACCCCTGGAGCGGTCTGAAACCCTCCGTCAATCTGCGTGGTTGCAGCCTGCCAGTCGCTCAGATCGGTGCCTGTCGCATCGAAGCTGAACGCCTTCCCGTGGGCTTTTGAGATGGGTGCTGACACCCCGCAGCGTGCGCGCAGAGCTTTCAGCACCGAATCGACGCCGTCCGTCTTGCCGCCATCGACCAGGACAGGCCCGTCGCAAAGCTCTGCCGCCTGCGCCAATAGGCCACGCGTCAGCGCCTTAGCACGCGAAAGGAACACAACCGCTGCCGCAAACCGTGCCTCAGCAGGCACCTCAGGCACACAGTCATAGCCCTGCGCCGCAAGGGCTGCATAATCAGGAGCAAAGGGCTGAACGATCAGTATCCGCTCTTTCGGCAGTGCCGACAGATCCATATCTGAGGCGGGGTGAAACACCGCGATACGGCCGGTTTCGGGCACGGGAAATACACCCGTCTCGACGGCCAGGGACAGACGCACAGACATTTAGGAGCCTCTTATTATTCTTCTTTTTCCATCGTGCATTGCAGAGGATGCTGATGGCGGTGGGCAAAATCCATTACTTGCCCGACCTTGGTCTCGGCGATCTCGTGGCTAAACACGCCAACCACAGCGACGCCCTTTTTATGCACGGTCAGCATCACTTCAAACGCCTCGGCATGGGTCATGTTGAAGAACCGCTCCAGCACCATGACCACGAATTCCATCGGGGTATAATCATCGTTCAGCAACAGCACTTTATAGCGCGGCGGACGCTGCGTTTTGGGCCGGGTCTTGGTGAGGACACCGAGATCGGTGTCGTCATCTGAGTGATCCGACATCATAACTGGCGTAGGCAGCATTGGCACAGACTTCCGATCGTGGATGGATTTTGGTGTTCCGCTTATATAGCCTTTCTGGTGAATAGGAAAAGGCATTGAGCGTGTCGTATTGACCCGAAAATTGACAACAATTGGCTTCGATGCCGATGATACCCTTTGGCATAATGAACGATTTTTCCGCATTACTCAGGATCGCTTTGCCGAATTGCTGATGGACCACGTCCCGCGGGAGCTCGATTCGCAAGCTCTCGGCGCACGTCTGCTGGCTGCGGAGAAGCAGAACCTCGGCCGCTATGGCTACGGCGTGAAAGGCTTCACCCTGTCGATGATCGAAACCGCCATTGAGGTGACGGATGCCCGCGTGCCGGCAAGCGTAATTCAGGAGTTGATTGTCGCAGGCCAGATGATGCTGTCCTACCCGATCGAATTGCTGCCCAATGCGCAAAGCGCGGTTGAGGCGTTGGCTGACAGCCACCGGGTGGTGCTGGTCACCAAGGGCGATCTTCTGGATCAGGAGCGCAAACTGGCGCAGTCCGGTTTGGGGGATCTGTTCGACGGCGTTGAGATCGTGTCGGAGAAAACGCCTCAGATCTATGCCGAGATTTTTGCACGACACGGCGATGGTCCAGAACATGCGATGATGGTGGGAAACTCCATGCGATCCGACGTGGTGCCCATCATCGAGGCGGGCGGCTGGGGCACCTATGTACCGCATGGTTTGGTCTGGGAAGTGGAATACGCCCCAGCCCCGGTTCACAGCTCCCGATATACTGAAATTGCCGATCTGAGCGCCCTGCCCGCGCTGGTGGCGCGGATCAGTTGATCCGCCCCCGGCCTCACCCAACGCCCAATGGCCCAACCCGATGGATACGCCCATGCCTCATGCCGAAATAAAATACAGCAGCGATCTCGATCTCGATATCCCTGCGATCCTTGCTGAGATCGAACAGGTCATCCTGTCCCACGACGACGGTGCGGGCGATTGCAAGGGGCGCGGTTACCCGACCGATGCCTATCACCACACCCATGTTGCGGTGAAGGTCTCCGTGCTGGTGAAGCCGCATCGCGATGCAGATTTTTCCAACAGGTTACTTGCGGCGCTGCGGGCGGCTATCACCGCGCGAATCTCTGCCCCCTGCGCGTTTTCTCTGGAACTGGCCTATACAGGTCCCTTCTACTTTACCGGCCAGCATCACCCCTGATGAGGCGCCCGGGCAAGAGTGCCGCAAGCGACCCATCACACTGGCGAGGAGCCAACAGGAAGTGTCTGCGCTCAACCTTGTTGCATCCCTGCACCAGATGGCAGCGCCCAACCGCTCAAGACCCCAAGCTCTGCGACTTTTTTTGCTAACACTTCCTTAACCAACCGCCGATGTAGTGGGTACTCTCCAGACCTTCCACTAGATATCGAAGCCTCTGGCCCGTTCGCGATTTTCCCTTAAAAACCTCACTGTTTATTCCGAACAGACCCTGTGTTACGCTTTTTTTAATACAGGCAAAAAACGTCAGTCGGAAAACCGGCGGCAAGAGGCAAAAATGGCAGATATCGTGCAGGTCAGGCGGACTCCGCTGATCCGCGCAGGACGGGCGTGTTCCCGTCTGGGGCGTTGGGTCTTGGGACTGGTTATTTTCCTATCGATGGTCGCAACTGCGCCCCCCGATGCAATGGCTGCGCCATACGCTGCGATGGTGATTGACGCCCGGACCGGAGAGGTCTTGCACTCGCGCAACGCTGATACCCGGCTGCACCCCGCCTCCCTGACCAAGATGATGACTCTCTATATCGCGTTCGAGGCGGTCCGCAACGGCGAGATCAGCCTCGATACCAAGGTAAGAATCAGCCGCAACGCCGCCTCTGAACAGCCCTCCAAGCTGGGCCTGAAAACTGGTCAGCGCATTGCCTTTCGTTACCTGATCCGTGCCGCTGCAGTGAAATCCGCCAATGATGCCGCCACTGCCATCGGCGAGACACTGGCCGGATCTGAGGCCGCTTTTGCCCGGCGCATGACCCGCACTGCCAAGGCGCTTGGCATGTCGCGCACCACTTTCAAAAATGCGCACGGCCTGACCCAGAAGGGGCATATGTCCACTGCCCGCGACATGACAACGCTGGGGCGGCATCTGCTCTATGACTATCCCGAATACTACAACCTCTTCTCGCGCCGCTCGACGGATGCGGGCGTGCGCAAGGTGCCCAACACCAACCGCCGCTTGCTGGCGGCCTACCGTGGCGCCGATGGGATCAAGACTGGCTACACCCGTGCAGCCGGTTTCAACCTCGTCGCCTCGGCCGAACGTGGCAATGAACGGGTCATCGCAACGGTTTTTGGTGGCAAATCCTCCACCTCCCGCAATGCCAAAGTGGCCGAACTGCTGGATCTCGGCTTTCGCCGCGCGCCCAGTCGCGCCAAACTCCGCCGCCCGGCTCGCCCACCTTATCAAGGCAATCGGGGTCTCGGAACGCAGTTGGCCAGCGCTGGTGACAGCGCGCCAAATGGTGCCGCAGGCAAAACCATTCGCGTTTCGGGTCTGGTGAAAACCAGCCTGCGTCCCAAAGGTCGCCCGGCATCCGCCGAACCGGACACATCGACGCTGCTGGCAGAGGCGCAGACAAGCACCACGACCGCCGATGCGCCAACCAGCGAAGCACCTTCAGCCGCAAGCGAAGCCGCACCAAAGCTGGATCGCGATGTGCTACAGGCCAGCATCACCGCAGCAATTGCGGAGGCAGAAGTCATCGCTGCCGTCGCCGAGCAGGCCTCAACCCCGATCGCCAAGCCGCGTCCCTTTGTCGGGCTGCGTCCGATGGCCCGTCCCGCGCGGCTGGCCGAAAACCAGACGACCGCAGAACCGGAACCCGTCGTTGTCACCCGCCTGTCTACATCAGGCGGGCGGTACTGGGGGATCAATGTCGGGCGCTACGGCAGCCGCTATCAGGCCGAAAAGGTGCTGCTGCGTACGGCCCTGGCCGAAATGGCCACCCTGGACGGCAGCCTGCGCAAAGTTGTCAGAACACCTCGTGGCTTTGATGCCAATTTTCTTGGCATGACCAAAGAGAGTGCGGCCCTCGCCTGCCGCCGCCTTTCTGCCCGCAATATCACTTGCGAAACGGTCGGTCCCTCCTAAGCGCGGGATCGCAGAGCCAACAGGAGAAGGCGCCCCTGAGGCGCCTTTTCTTGTGACTGACTGCTACCGGTTGGAAAGGGCCTTATCAGGGCTTTGGATGGTCGTCCCATTCATCGCTCAGGATGCGGCGGGCGTCCCCTTCAGGATCATCATATTGATTCGAACGCACAGTATAAAGGAACCCGACAAGGCCAACGCCCCCCAGGAACAGGGATATCGGGATCAGATAGGTCAGTACGCTCATCAAAACTCTCTTGGTCTGGATCAGCCGCAGCCTGCGCGGGTCACTACCGCAGGCGCAGCGCGTTCAGGGATACTGTAATCGACGAGGTCGACATCGCCAAGGCGGCCACCAATGGGGTCGCAAGCCCAGCGACTGCGAGGGGAACTGCGATCACATTGTAAAGCGTCGCAATGCGGAAATTCTCGCGGATGCGGCGGGTGGCTTTCTGGGCAACGGTGCAGGCTTCAGCGATAGGTGACAGATCCTGCCCTAGCAGAACAATATCGGAAGCCACCCGTGCTGCATCCAGCGCCGAGGCCGGCGAAATGGAGACATGGGCCGCCGCCAGCGCTGCCGTGTCATTAAGCCCATCGCCTACCATCAACACCCGATGCCCCTGCTGCGACAACAGTGATACTTGGTCGCATTTGTCTTGTGGCAAGGCTGCGGCAATCCAGCTCTTAATTCCAAGACGCGTTGCAAGATCACAAACCGCCCCCTCTGCATCACCGGAGATCAGCCAGACATCTTTGCCCGCGTTCAAAAGCGCCCTAACGGCGTCAGCAGCGCCGGGCCGCAGACTGTCGGAAAACGTCAGAGCCTGCGGTGCGCCTGCCCCCCGATCAAGATAGGCCGCTGTCTTCTCCCCCGGTTCGGCTCCGACCCAGGCCGCACGACCAAGACGCACACGTTGCCCCGCATACAAGGCTTCACTGCCATATCCGGGAACTTCTTCTTGTGCCGTCACAACGGCCGCCTTGATCCCGGCCTGCGCGGCCGCACGGCAGATTGCGACTGACAGCGGGTGGTCCGATCCCTGCGCCAACGCATAGGCCAGCCTCTGGTCCGACAACGACAATTGGTCAAAATCATCACAGCGCGGCTGCCCGTTGGTCAGCGTGCCGGTTTTATCGAAAACGACGGTATCCACCTCAGCCAGACGTTCCAGCGCGGTTGCATGTTTGATCAACATACCTTTTTTGAACAAACGGCCCGAGGCTGCCGTGGTCACCGCAGGCACCGCCAGCCCCAGCGCACAGGGGCAAGTGATGATCAAGACAGCTGCCGCGATATTCAGCGCGACCCGCATGTCGAAGGTGAAGAGGTACCAGCCGAGAAAGGCCAGTCCCGACAGGATGTGAACCCCCGGCGCATAAAGCTTCGCGGCACGATCCGCCAATGAGGTATAGCGCGAGCGTCCGGATTCCGCGATAGCGACAAGATCCGCCAGCTGATGCAGAGAGCTTTCGTTCCCGACCGCCGTCGCGCGGATCACCAAGGGACCGGTCAGATTGACCTCACCCGCAGAAACCGAGCTTCCGACTTCGGCAAAAACCGGCAGCGTTTCACCGGTCAGCAGGGATCGGTCCAGTTCAGACTGCCCCTCCAGCACGACGCCATCTACGGGCATTCGCCCACCGGGGCGCACAAGAATATGGTCATCAATGACCAGATCTGCGACCGCCACTTCCACCGGTTGCCCCGCCGAATTCAGGCGTAGCGCACGCGGCACTTCCAGGGCGGCCAATTCCTCCGCAGCGGATCGGGCGACCGCGCGAGTGCGATGATCCAGATACCGCCCGGCCAGCAGGAAGAAGGTCAACGTCAGCGCCGCATCGAAATACGCATGCTCTCCGGACAGGGAGGTCTCCCACAGCGATGTCAGCAGGGCCAGAACAATTGCCAGAACAATCGGCACGTCCATATTCAACCGCCCCACCCGAAGGGCTTGCCAAGCATTGCGGAAAAACGGCTGCCCCGCAAACAAGATCGCCGGGAAGGTGATCGCCGCAGAGATCCAATGGAACATATCGCGGGTTGCGTCGCTCGCCCCGGACCAGACCGAAATCGACAGCAGCATCACGTTCATGGAGGCGAAGAAGGCAACCGCCAACCGCATCAACAGGTCACGACCGGCCTGATCTGTCTGGGTTGCACTTAGCGCCGCGAGGTCCAGCTCATGCGCCTCGAACCCCAGATGTTCCAGCACCGGCACCAGATCCAATGCGCGCATTTCGGGGTCCGCCTCAATCAGCGCGCGCTTCAGTGTGAGATTCACCCGCGCGCTCCGCACGCCCGGCACCGCGTTCAGTCCGCGCTCAACGGTAGAGATACAGGCCTGACAGTGGATGCTGGGCAGTGACAGCGCCAGACGCGCCTCCGTTGGCGCCTGTTCTACTGTGCCATTTGGTGCAGCAACGCAGCCCGGACAGGCCGCAAGCTGGGGGCGGACGACGGTGCTCATCGTTTACCGCGCCACATGCAGGATGACACGCTGCGTAAACTCCGTACCGTCCTCCGCCCGCGCGACCATTCGGATGTTCCAGTTTCCAGCGCTCAACTCAGCCGGAGCAACATAAGCCATGCCGTCAAACCGGAAATCCGGGGTCTGGTCGTCCTTCACATGGGTCGCACGGCCAAGGGTCGCGCGCAACGCAGCGACCTCAACCGGGGCACCATCGGCATCGGTGATTTCCAGTTTCACCTGATCGCCGATAGCCGAGGCATAGACCGACCAGCCCAGCGCCTGCTGCGCATCACGGCGGGCATCAAAGCTTTGGCTGGCGACATAGCTGTTCTTCACCTCAAGCCCCGGAAAGGTGCGCACCGCGTTGACCGCCAGCGCAATATTGACGCCGATGATCACGGTGAACGCCCCGCCAAAGACCATGAGCGTGTGCCAGCCGGTGAACTGCCGTGGTGTTTTACCTTCACTCATTGCCCGGCTCCCCGCCCATTAAAGCTGGTATCCTTATACGCGCGCTCTCCGTTGTCGAGATCAGCGACCCAGATCCGCACCGGCGTACTGCGTGCAGATGCAGCCTCGGCGGTTTTTGGTGCCACGATATAGACCCGCTGAAGGAAGCTGGTATCCGCAGGTACGGTGACAATCGTGCCATCGACCCCTTCCAGTTCCAGTTGCATTGCAGGCTCCCCCTTGATCGACAGCTCAAACGGGCGAGGCTCACCAGTCTTGTTGCGCAGCCGCACATCGTAGGTGTTGCGGATGGATCCGTCGGAGAGGGTCACAAAGGTCGGGTTGCGCACCGGAGCAACCGTCAGTTCGATGTCAGAGCGGATGAACAGGGCAAACAACAGCGCCAGACCAACACTCCCCCATAGCGCCGTATACATGATGGTCCGCGGCCTCAGGATGTGTTTCCAGATGTTCTTGGGCGCATGTCCTGCGCGCTCATTCGCCTCATCGCTCAGCGCCATGTAGTCAATCAATCCGCGCGGTTTGCCGATCCGCTCCATCACATCGTCACAGGCATCGATACAGAGGGCGCAGGTAATACACTCCATCTGTTGCCCATCGCGAATGTCGATCCCCATCGGGCAGACGTTGACGCAGGCCATACAATCAATGCAGTCGCCATGCACCAAACCGGGCTCATCGGTCTTGCGAGGCTTGCCACGTGGCTCTCCGCGCCATTCGCGGTAGCCTACGGTCAAAGTATCTTCGTCCATCATCGCGGCCTGAATACGCGGCCAAGGGCAGGCATAGACACAGATCTGCTCTCGGGCAAAGCCGCCAAAAAGGAAGGTGGTGCCGGTCAGAATGGCCATCGTGGTATAGGCAACGGGGTGGGCCTGACCCGTCAGCAGATCCCGCAGCAGGGTTGGTGCATCCGCAAAGTAGAACACCCATGCGCCCCCGGTTGCGAGCCCGATCAGGAGCCAGACGACCCATTTGGTAACCCGCAGCCGCGCCTTTCTGAAATCCAGCTTTTTCTGGCGATGCAGACGCAATCGTGCGTTTCGATCCCCTTCAATCCAGCGTTCCACCAGAATGAACAGGTCGGTCCAGACAGTCTGTGGGCAGGTGTAACCACACCAGACACGGCCAAGCGCCGAGGTGAACAGAAACAACCCCAGACCGGCCATGATCAGCAGGCCCGCGACGAAGTAGAACTCATGCGGCCAGATTTCGATCCAGAAAAAATAAAAGCGCCGGTTGGCAAGATCCAGCAACACCGCCTGATCCGGCAGTGCCGGGCCCCGGTCCCACCGGATCCAGGGCGTCAGGTAGTAGATCCCCAGCGTCACCGCCATGATATACCATTTCAGGTTTCGAAACGGCCCGGACACACGGCGAGGGAAAATCGGCTCATGGGCGGCATACAGGCTGGGGACGGGATCGGAATCGCTCACGGACTCACTCCAAATCTTGCTTTGTTGCAGCGGTTGTCCCAGATGCGCCACGGACGAACCTTGACGTGGATCAAACGCATATACGGAACGCATCTTTGCCGCTACTCGGACGCCGTCAACCGGGCGCGGCATTCTGTCCGAAATTACAGCACGCACCATAATCTCTTATAATACAGGTGTTTACATGTTATTGCGACAAGCCCCCGCGCGTCGCCGCGTCGCAGATGTGACACCAGAGCGCAGGCTCATTCGCTGAGCACCTTCTCTCTGAGAAAGAGCATAGCGTGATCGCTGCGCGCTGGGTAGCGCGGCGTTCACAAGGACACATCAGCCCTGTCAGTCCTCTGGGAGCGTCAGGGCGTCGGCTTTTCAGGAAACGCGCGAACAGATCGAAAAGCCGACGCCGGGTCCGCCCCTGCAAATCAGGAGGGCGAACTGGACAGCCATCGGCGCTGGAAAGGGCGAACCGACGGCACTGTCTCAAGAAGGGATATTACCCAGGAACGCTGCTTGGGTATTTGACAGGGATCAAAGACCCGTAAAATAGGTGCTGCGATTTCAGCGATCCGTAAAAACCCGAGCCGGAACATCCGGCATCAGCGCGTTATCGCCGCCAGGCAGCGTCGGCACAGCCCCGCGCCGGATCGCAGCCACTCGGTGGTTCATCCAATGACGAATGATGTTTCGGTAGAGCCACCCCCGCACCCCCGTCAGTGCCTGTTCATATTCGCCAAAGAACGCATCCGGACTGTCGAAAACACCAAGATCGGCATTGATACCGGTTCGCTGAATGTAGGTATCTCGCCCCTGCCAGCTGACCATTGGCGCTTGCAGACAATCGGTCCCCGCGCCATAGGCACATAACGACGTCCGGCCCGGAAACGCCGCTTGCAACGAACCCAAGACCTGCTGATCTAGAATGAACCCCTCAAGATTGATCCATCGGGCGTCCAGACGAACCTCAACCCAAGAATGCAGGATGTTGCGTGGCGCCATCCAATACACAAGTTCAGGCACTATTCCGCGTTGTAGGCTCTTGTCGATGGTGAACCCGTGCAGTCGACACGGGATACCAAGCGCGCGCAACACGGCCATCAGCAGCGTCGCCTTTGTGTTGCACTGACCGTAGCCATCCGCAAGTACCAACGAGGCGGGGCGCGTGTCGGCCACATTATAGCCAAACAGGATCTCATCGCGGACGTAGTCATAGGCTGCACCGATCCGTTCATGAGGGGACAGCTGCTGCCAGCCACGTTCTGAGATCAACGCAGCTATCGCTGGTGCCTTGCTGTCGAGCATCGGTGTTACGTCAAGAAAACGGGTATCGGGCATGAGATCACCTATTTGATTGCCCACCCCTGCTACATCCTACAGTGACTGTAGCTTCAAGGGGGAAATCAACCATGTGCCAACATGCTGAACCGGAACGGGGCCGCCCAAAGGCAGCCCCGCTCGATGCTGATACTGTATGAAAGGGCGCAGCCCTATTCACCGCCACCCAATTGGTGCACATAGGCGGTGACCGCGCGGATCTGGGCCTCTGTCAGGCGCGCATTCCAGTTTGGCATGACCCCGTAACGCGAGTTGTAGACGGTTTCGGTCAGTGTCGCGTGATCCCCACCATAGAGCCAGATGGCATCTGCGAGATTCGGCGCCCCCTGGGAGCGGTCACCGGTGCCATCGTCCATGTGGCAAGAAGCACAATTGTCCGCGAAGATCACAGACCCCGCCTCGACCTTGGCGGCATCCTGAGGTTCACCCGAAAGAGACATCACATAGTTCACGACCTGATCAATCTCTTCCTTCTCCAGCAACTCATCCCGGCCAAAGGCTGGCATCTCAGAGTAGCGCGCATCGTCACTCTCTTCATTGCGGATACCATGGGCGATGGTGGCGTGGATGTCCTCCATCGACCCGCCCCAAAGCCAGTCGTCATCCAGAAGGTTCGGATACCCTTTCGCCCCGGCTGCGCCAGCGCCGTGACATTGGGCGCACCAGGTCTTGAACACCGCCGAGCCAGCCGAAACCGCATAGCCGTTCAACTCGGGGTCGGTGGTGATAGACGCCAGCTCAATCTCCTCCAGACGGCTGTTGATCGGGGCGTTGGCCTCGTTCACGGCTGCGATTTCCTCAGCGACCAGCGCCCGGGAGTTCCAGCCCAGCACACCGGCTGTTGCCGATTGGATCCCCGGCCAGGCCGGGTAGGCAACGGTATAGCCGATGGCCCAGATAATGGTCGCATAGAAGGTCCAGAGCCACCAGCGCGGCATCGGGTTGTCGAATTCCTCGATTCCATCCCAGCTGTGGCCGGTGGTGTTCGGGTCGTCCTCGAACTTCTTCACTTTCTTGCTCATGACCGCGCCTCCTTGGCTTTACCCATTTCTGGGGCGGGTTTGTCTTCGTGCCGGAAGGGGATGTTGGCGGTATCCTTGTAAACCTTGGTGCTGCCAGGGCGAAACGCCCAGACCACCACGGCCAGAAAGAACACAAACAGGAAGAGCAGCATCCAGCTGTCGGCGAATTCCCGAAGCAGAGTATAAATGTCCATGTCTGCCTCCAATCAGCGGTTGGCGACGGGGGTAAAGGTCGAGAAATCAACCAAGGTCCCCAGCATCTGCAGATAGGCGATCAAAGCGTCAGCTTCGGAGATCCCGGGCTGACCGTCGAAGTTCCGGACGCTGACCTTCTCGCCATAGCGCTCCAGCAGGCCGTCATAGTCGGCATCAGGATTGCTTTGCGCACGAAAGTCTGCCTGTGCGTTCTCCAACATCCCTTCGGAATACGGCACCCCGACAAACGCATTTGCCGCCATCACATCACCGATGTATTCGCCATCAATCCGGTTGTTCTCAAGGAAGCCGTACTTTGGCATCACGGATTCCGGCACCACCGACTGCGGATCGCGCAGGTGATCGACGTGCCATTCGTCCGAGTAGCGACCGCCCACACGGGCCAGATCCGGACCGGTTCGCTTTGATCCCCATTGGAACGGGTGGTCATACATCGACTCTGCGGCCAGCGAATATGGTCCGTAACGTTCGACCTCATCGCGCATGGGGCGGATCATCTGACTGTGGCAGACGTAGCACCCTTCGCGGATGTAGATATCACGCCCGGCCAGCTCCAGCGGGGTGTAGGGACGCATGCCTTCCACCTCTTCGATGGTGTTTTCCAGCCAGAACAGCGGTGCGATCTGGACCAGACCACCGATGGTGACAACCAGGAAGCTGCACACCAGCAGGAGGGTCGCGTTGGTCTCGAGGATTTTGTGTTTGTCGAGAATTCCCATTGCTCGGGCCCTCCTTATTCAGCAGGGACTGCGACGGTCAGGCTGGCCTCTTTGGCCGGCGCACGCCGTACAGTCATCCACAGGTTGTAGCACATGATCAGGGCACCAGCGAGGAACATGACCCCACCCAGAGCGCGCACCACGTACATCGGGAATTTCGCAGCCACGGTGTCTGCAAAGGAGTTCACGAGGAACCCGTTGGCATCGACTTCACGCCACATCAGGCCTTCCATGATGCCGGTCACCCACATGGATGCCGCGTAGAGAATGATGCCAATGGTGGCCAACCAGAAATGCCAGGACACCAGGCTGAGGCTGTAGAGACGCTCACGTTTCCACAGAACCGGCACCAGGAAGTACAGCGCACCGAAGGTGATCATGCCGTTCCAGCCAAGCGCGCCGGAGTGAACGTGACCAATGGTCCAGTCGGTGTAATGCGACAACGAGTTCACGGCACGGATCGACATCATCGGACCTTCAAAGGTGGACATGCCGTAAAAGCCGATCGAGATCACCATCATCCGGATTACCGGGTCGGTGCGCAGCTTGTCCCAGGCCCCGGACAGGGTCATCAGACCGTTGATCATGCCACCCCAGCTGGGCATCCACAGCACGATCGAGAACACCATACCAAGGGTCGAGGCCCAATCCGGCAGAGCGGTGTAATGCAGGTGGTGCGGACCCGCCCAGATGTAGAGGAAGATCAATGCCCAGAAGTGGATGATCGACAGCTTATACGAGAACACCGGACGCTCAGCCTGCTTCGGCACGAAGTAGTACATCATGCCAAGAAAACCCGCGGTCAGGAAGAAGCCCACAGCGTTGTGACCGTACCACCATTGCACCATCGCGTCCTGCACGCCCGACCACATGATCACCGATTTGGAACCCCAGATACTGACGGGGATCGTCATGTTGTTGACCAAATGCAGCATGGCAACGGTCACGATGAACGCAAGGTAGAACCAGTTTGCCACATAGATATGCGGCTCCTTACGCTTGATCACGGTGCCCAGGAACACCGCCAGATAGGCCACCCAGACGATGGTCAACCAGAGATCAACATGCCATTCCGGTTCTGCATATTCCTTGGACTGGGTTGACCCGAACAGATAGCCGGTCGCCGCCAGCACGATGAACAGCTGATAGCCCCAGAACACAAACCACGCCAGATTACCCCCCCAGAGACGGGCGGCCGAGGTGCGCTGCACCACATAGAATGAGGTCGCGATCAGCGCATTGCCACCAAAGGCAAAAATCACCGCCGAAGTATGCAGAGGCCGCAGCCGCCCGAAGTTGGCCAGCCCCTGCGCCCACTCAAAGTTCAGGACCGGGAAGGCCAACTGGAAGGCGATGAAAACACCCACCAGAAACCCGACCACGCCCCAGAACGCGGTTGCCACCACACCGGCGCGCACCACACTGTCAAAGTACTCGCCCTGCAGCGATCCCGTTGCAACCGCAGGCTCATCGGTGTGTCGAAGGGTGTATAGAAACAGCCCGCCAGCCACGATCATGATGATGATCGCGTGAACCTGATAGGCCAAATCCCGCGCGTAATTGGTCGCGATCATCGCAAAGAGCGTGACCAAACCAAGCACGATTAGCTTGATATAATTAGACATCTTGCGTCCCTTTTCCTTGCCCGACACGATTCTCTGGCACGCGTCAGACAGTTTTTTCTGAGCCTTAAATGCAAAACTGCGCCAGACAACGCTTTGATCTGTATCAAGACAGTTTGCCGCAGAATGTGAGAAGCACCTTCATAATGACGCAACTCGCGGCACAACCACCAGTTTGTTGCAGTCGCCCATACACATGCGAGGTTAATATGTCCTACAAGACACTGCTGACTGTTCTGACCACCCCCGCGAACACCGAAACACAGCTGGAGCAGTCGATCTCGCTGACCCGGCTGGCCGACGGCCATGTTGACGCGCTGTGCCTTGGCGTGGATCGCACGCAGACGGGTTATTATTATGCGGGTGCCAACGCAATGGTGCTGCAGGAAACCTTGGCCCGCGCCAAGGAGGAAGTAAACGCAATCGAAGCAATCGCGACGAAGCGGCTGGCGCAGTCGGCGGTCAGTTTCAACGTCGAGACGGGCGTCGCACAGATGGCTGATATCGGCCGCCACGTTGCGCGTTTGGCGCGATTTTGCGATCTTGTCGTGCTGGGCCAGCCCTACGGCAAGGACCGTCCCGCCGAGGCGGAGGCCATTGTCGAAGCGGCCCTTTTCGAAGGCCGCGCGCCTGTGCTTGTGGTGCCGGATGATGCGCCCCTGCCCGCGCAGCCAAAAACCGTATTGGTGGCGTGGAACGAAAGCATCGAAGCCATG